>DASRGX010000311.1:0-22002 GCA_035650835.1 Rudaea sp.
CACGCTCGGCAGCGAGGGCTTGCGCGCGCTGATCGCGACGCGGGCCGAACTCGCGCCGGAGCCGCGCCTGCGCGCGCTGATCGGCGACCTGAAGCACCTGCGGCTCGTGGACGACACGACGTTCCTGCTGGTCCAGGAGCCGCAGGGCAAGGCGACACAGCACGTGCTCGACATCGAGTTCCCGGCGCAGCCCTGCGAGATGCGCGCCGTGCGTGCGGCGCTGCGTACCGCGCTCGACCGCGAAGACGTGGCGCCGGAGCTGCGCGACAAACTCGTGCTGGCCGTCGATGAAGCGTGCACGAACGTCATGCGTCATGCGTATTGTGGTCCCTGCGACCGGCGCATCGCACTGCACCTCTCGCGCGAGCGCGATATGCTTGTTTTCGAGATCGGCGACGACGCGCCCGCGGTCGATCCGGAGCGCGTGCGCCCGCGCGATCTCGGCGAATGCCGGCCCGGGGGGCTCGGGGTGGCGTTCATCGACGCCTTGATGGACGATTGGCGCATCGCGCCCGGCCGCGGGGGCAGCGGCAATGTGCTGCGCATGCGCAAGCGGATCGCGACGAAGGAGCACGAGCACGAATGAGCACGACGGCGAACCAATGCATCAGCGAAACGCAGGGCGATCTCGTGCTCGTGCGTCTCAGAGGCGAGGTGGATCTGTCCTGGTCGCAGCAAGTGCGCCGCGCGATCCTCGATGCGCTCGGCGTGAGCCCGAAGGTCTGCGTCGACCTTTCCGAAGTCAGCTACATCGATTCCTCGGGCATCGCCGCCCTCGTCGAAGGCTTCCAGAGCGCGCGCAGCAAGGGACGCAAGTTCGGCCTCGTCGCCGCGAGCGCGGCGGTCATGTCCGTGCTCAAGCTGGCGCGCCTCGACAAGGTGTTCCCGCTGTTCGCGAGCGTCGAGGCGGTGCAGGGGAGTTGAGAAGCGAAGTTTGAACCACGCGAAGGGCACGAAGAGAGCGAGAAGATTTTGTGGGGATGACGATGCAATTCCACGATGGCGTGCGGATTCGGAATCCGGGCCCGGCCGCTCCACTTCCTGATTGTTCTTCACTTCGCGTTCTTCGTGGTTCGATCTTTTTCGGTTCTCGCGGCGTTCCGTTCGGGCGCGCCGACGCATGAATCGCGCCACGCAGATGCTCGCCGATCTCGGCCGCGCGACCGTGCAATCGCTGGCCGGCGTCGGCTACGCGGGCGTGCTGCTTGCCGAGAGCGTCTACTTCACGCTGTTCGGCTGGCGCGTCGGCCAGCCGCTCAGGCTGCGTTCGCTCATCGAGCAGATGCGTCAGGTGGGCGTCGACGCACTGCCGATCGTGACGATGCTGGCGCTCACGATCGGCGTGATGCTCGGCATCCAGTTCATCGCCGCACTGTCGGAGTTCGGCGCGCAGTCGCAGGTTGTCGTGGCCGTCGCCAAATCCGTGACGCGCGAATTCGGCGCGCTGATCACGGCGATCCTCGTGGCCGGCCGCTCGGGCTCGGCGCTCGCGGCACGCATCGGTTCGATGAGCGTGTCGCAGGAAGTCGACGCGCTCGCGACGATGGGCATCGAGCCCGTGCGCTATCTCGCCGCGCCGGCGCTCATCGCCATGCTCGTCATGCTGCCGGCGCTCACCGTATTCGCCGATGCCGTCGCGATCCTCGGCGCCGCGCTCTACAGCTCGCCCTCGCTCAACATCACGCCGGCCGCCTACGTGAGCCAGACGCTCGCGCTGCTCGCGCCCGGCGACGTCTGGCAGGGCATCAGCAAGGCCTTCGTTTTCGCCGTGCTCATCACGCTGATCGGCGTCAGCACCGGGTTTTCCGTGAGCGGCGGCGCCGAGGGCGTCGGCCGCGCGACGACGCGCTCGGTCGTGCTCTCGATCTGCTACATCATCGTCGTCGACATGATTTTTTCGTATTTCCTGAATCGCTGATCCGTAGAGACTGAACCACGAAGTACGCGAAGAACACGAAGTGAACGGGTGAAATCGGTTTAAATCTCAGGCAACGCATGAGCGCGACAGCAAGCCAGCCCTTGATCGAAGTCGACAAACTCGAAGCCTGGTACGGGCGGCGGCGCATTCTGCACGGCGTGGATTTCAGCGTGAACTCGGGCGAGATCCGCGTGATCATGGGCGGCTCGGGTTCGGGGAAAAGTACGCTCTTGCGCCACTTGCTCGGCTTGCAGAAGCCGCGCAGCGGTTCGGTGCGCCTGCTCGGCACCGACATCGGCAAGGCCAGCGAGCGCGAAATGCTCGCGGTGAGGCGTCAGATCGGCGTGTCGTTCCAGGGCGGGGCGCTGCTCACGTCGCTGAGTGTGGGCGACAACGTCGCGCTGCCGCTGCGCGAGCACACCGACCTCGACGAGAACACGGTGCGCATCATGAGCCGGCTCAAGCTCGAAGTCGTCAATCTCGGCGGTTTCCAGGACCTCATGCCGTCGCAGCTTTCCGGCGGAATGATTAAGCGCGCGGCGCTTGCGCGCGCGATCGTCATGGACCCGAAGCTGCTGTTCTTCGACGAACCGTCGGCCGGCCTCGATCCGGTCGTCTCGGCCGAACTCGACGAGCTCATCCTGCGCCTGCGCGACGCCTTGCGCATGACCATCGTCGTCGTCACGCACGAACTCGAAAGCGCGTTCAAGATCGCCGATAGCATTACGGTGCTCGATCAGGGCAATATCCTCATGACCGGACGGGCCGAGGACGTGCGGCGCGCCGACAACGAGCGCATCCAGGATCTGCTCAACCGGCGACCGCGCGAAATCCAGGTCGACGCCGACGCATACCTGAAGCGGCTCACCGAAGAAGAAGCGGCTTGACGAGAGGAAGGCATGAAGCGCGACAACGTGAATTATGTGCTCGTGGGCGCCGTCGTGGTGGTGGCCTTCGTCGTGCTGCTCGGCGCCCTGGCGGCGATCACGGGCCGCAGCGGATCGCGGACCTCGTATTTCACGCATTATCGGAACGTCACAGGCCTGCACTACGGCGCGCCCGTGTTCTACGAGGGCTATCGCATCGGCCAGGTCGGCGACATCGTGCCGCAGCGCGAAACGAAGCCCGGCGGCGAGCGTGCGACGCGCTACCGCGTCGAGCTCGACGTGCGCAGCGACTGGCCGATCCCGAAAGACAGCGTGGCGCGGCTCACGGCGACGGGTCTCCTGGCGGATGTCGCGATCGGCATCAGCGAGGGGGCGAGCAAGGACAACGCCGCGTCCGGCAGCGAACTCGCGGGCGTCGAAAGCGCCGACATCTTCAGCGCGGTCAACGAGCTCGCCGGCGAGATCACGGTGCTCACGCGCGAGCAGATCGCGCCGCTCATCAAGAACCTGTCGCAGCACGTCGATTCGATCGCGAGCGTCATCGACAAGAACACGCCCGAGCTCGTCGAGCAGTCGCGCGCGCTGCTCGGCCGGCTCAATACCGCGTCGGATTCCGTCAACGATCTGCTGCGGCCCGAAAACCGCGCCGCGCTCTCGGCCGTGCTCGCCAACGCGCGCGATCTGTCCACCGAGCTCAAGAACACGCAGGCGAAACTCGACGATGCGCTCGGTCAGCTCGACAGCATCGCCAAGGAAAACCGGCAAGGCGTGCGCGAGTCGGTCGACAACCTGCGCGCGGTGCTGTCGGCGCTTTCGGGGCGCATCGATTCGATCACCCAGCACATCGAAGTCGCGAGCCGCAATTTCGACGAATTCGCACGCGAGGTACGCAAGAGCCCGAACCGTCTGCTGCTGGCGCCCAAGGCCGACAAAGTCGAGGAAGACCAATGAGAGCCATCCGCATCGCCGCACTCTGCGCCGTGATCGCGCTCGCCGCGTGCTCGCCGCCGAGCGTCCCCGATGTCACATATTTCCGCTTGCCCGAGCCGGCCGCGCTGCCGCGCGCCGAACAGCGCCTGTCGGCGCTGCCGATCGAAGTCGAAGTGTTCCGCGGCGAAGGCATCTACGCCGAGCAGGCGCTCATCTATTCGAACTCGCCCGACGCGGGCGCGATGCGCACCTACCACTATCAGCTGTGGAGCGACCCGCCGACGCGCGGCTTGCAGACGCGCCTCACGAACATGCTGCGCGCCTCGGGTATCGCGCCGCTCGTCACCGAACGGCTGCCGGCCAGCGACCAGGCCTTGCGCGTGCACGGCACGATCGTGCACTACGAGCGCATCAAGCGCGATTCGGGTTTCGAGGTTTCGGTGGAATTCGAAATGCGCGTCGAGCAGGACTCGGGCGAGCCGATCATCGAACAGAGCTACGCAGCGCATGCGACGGCGGCCGACGCCACGATGGAGGCGACCGTCCGCGCGTTCGGTACGGCGGTCGACGAAGCCTTTGCGCACTTCTATGCCGATCTCAACGCGCTCGCCAAGGAAACGCATGCTCGCTGACGGCGAACGCCGGCGCGTCCTCGCCGCCATGGGCGTCGACGTCTACGTGCGGCGCGCAGCCGGCAGGGAGATCGCGCCGGTCGCGGCGGGCGAAGTCGACCTCGTCGTCGCCTGCGCCGGCGATGCGGCGCGCACTCCGGCGGCGGGGCGCCTGCGCGAAGCGCTGCCGCGGGCGCTCGGGCTCGCGGCCGATCGCGTGCGCTGGATCGAAGCCGACATGAGCGGCACGCTGCCGGCGCCGCCCGAAGCCCCGGCGTATCTGGCGCTCGGCGCCGCCATGCCGCGCGCGCTCGGCGTGCACATGTCCACAATGCAGCAAAATTCCGCGATCGTCGCGGTCGCCGATGCGCCCGCGGCCTGCCTCGGTTCGGCCGCCGGCAAGCGCGCTCTGTGGCAGGCGCTGCGGCCGATCGCGCGGCGGCTCGCGCACGGAGCGCAGCGATGGTAGCGATCCTCAAGGAGCCGTATGCCGAGCTCCGCGCCATGCGCGCCGAGGATCTCGATCAGGTCGCGTCGATCGAGATCGGCGCCTACGAGTTCCCGTGGACCCACGCGATCTTCCGCGACTGCCTGCGCGCGGGGTACGGCTGCTGGGTGCTCGCCCAAGGGGCGGAGATCGTCGGCTATGGCGTGCTGACGACGGGCGGCGGCGAGGCGCACGTGCTCAACGTCTGCGTCGCGCGCGACCACCAGGGCATGGGTCATGGCAAGCGCCTCATGCGGCGCCTCGTCGATCTCGCGCGCTGGCATCGCGCCGAGCGCGTCTTCCTCGAAGTACGTCCGTCGAATGCGCGCGCGATCGCGCTCTACGACCAGCTGGGCTTCAACGAGATCGGCCGCCGCCCGAACTATTACCCGGCCAAGCGCGGCCGCGAAGATGCGATCGTCATGGCCATGGAACTCCTGCCGTCGGACGAGGACCGCGCCGGCGAGGATCGACACGGCGAAGACGGGCGCGCATGAAAGCCGGCGGCATCGCGTTCCATCATCCACTCGCGTTCTGGCTCGGCTGCGTCGCGGTGATCGCGGGCGTGCTCGCGCATATGCCGATGTTCGCGATGGCCGCACCGATGCACTATCGGCTGGCCGGCATGCCGATGGACGACGCCATGCTGTTCGGCATGGCGCTGATCCCGCTCGGCGTGTTGCTCGCAGGATACGGCCTCATGCCGCGCATCGAACAGATGCGGCGCACGCTGCACGGCGGCGATCACGTGCATTTCCACGTCGCCGACGGCGTGCCGCTGAGCCGCGAGCATTGGAAGCTCGTGATCGTCCTCATCGTCGCTCTCGCCGTCGACGTCATGAAGCCCGCGACGCTCGGCTTCGTGATCCCCGGCATGTCCGCCGAATACGACATCAGCAAATCCACGGCCGGGTATCTCGCGCTGTCCGCGCTGACGGGCACGACGGTCGGGTCCGTGATCTGGGGCAGGCTCGCCGATCTGTTCGGCCGTCGCGCCGCGATCCTGCTGTCGGCGATCCTGTTCATGGGCACGTCGATCTGCGGCGCGATGCCCGCGTTCGGCTGGAATCTCGTCATGTGTTTTCTGATGGGCGCTGCCGCAGGCGGCATGCTGCCGATCGCGTTCACGCTCATGGCCGAGACGATACCGGCGGCGCATCGCGGCTGGCTGCTCGTCACGCTCGGCGGCATCGGCACCTCGGCGGGCTACCTGCTTGCCTCGGGCGCTGCGACGATTTTCGAGCCGGTGTTCACCTGGCGCGCATTGTGGCTGCTCAACCTGCCGACCGGCGCGTTGATCGTGTTCCTGAACCGCTACATTCCGGAATCGCCGCGGTTCCTCGCCAATGCAGGGCTCAACGACGAAGCGCGCGCCGTGCTGCTGCGTTTTTCGGGACTCGAAGCGGCGCGCGGCAGCGCGAATCCCGAAGACGCGCCCGTGATCGCGGCGCACCATCCGATCGGCGACATGCGCGAGCTCTGGCGCGGCCGTCATGCGCGCATCACGTTCGGGCTCACGGTGTGCGGGCTCGCCTGGGGTCTCGTCAATTTCGGGTTCCTGCTTTGGCTGCCGGCGAACCTGAGCCTGATCGGCATCGATGCGAAGGCGACGAATCTGCTGCTCGCGCAATCGGCCGTGTTCGCGCTGCCGGCCATCGTGCTCGTCGTGTGGCTCTATCAACGCTGGAGCAGTATCCGTTCGCTGGTGCTGCTGATCGGCCTGACCGCGCTTTCGCTCCTGGCGTTCCTCGCGATCGACGCGACCGGCTTGCATTCGGTGCTGGCCACCACGGTGGCGACCGTCGCGCTGCTGTCGAGCGTGAGCGGCGTGATCGCCACGATGATTCCGTACTCCGCGGAAATCTACCCGGTGCACCTGCGCGGTACCGGATCCGGCTTGATCGCGGCGAGCTCGAAAGCCGGCGGCATCCTCGGCGCGATCCTCGGCGTCATGGGTCTGTTCGGCAACTTCGCGCTGTCGGCGATCCTGATCGCCATTCCCATGGCGGTCGCCGGTTTCGTGCTGGCACGCAGCGGCGTCGAAACGCGCGGCTACGGCCTCGAGGAAATCCAGTCCGCACTTTCGGGTTAACGACGCAGCCCGAGCGCATCGACGAGGTCCTCGGTAAAGCGCTGCTGTTGACGGTCTGCGAGGTGCAGCCCGTCGGGCGGCACATAAGTGCGCAAGCGGCCATCGTCCTCGAAGTGCAGGCAACGCGCATCGGCGGCGGCGCAAAAACGATTCCAGAACTGCTCGCGCGGATAGCGGCGCGCCTCGACCTCGGCCGCGAGCCCGCCGACGGGCAGGGCGACGAAGATCACGCGTCCGCCGCGCGCCGCGATCGTGTGCACCATCGCGCCGATTTCCGTGGCGTGCGCGGCGTATGCCGACGCGTCGGCCGGAACCAGCGTGTCGATGCGCTCGCGCAAGGTTTTTTCGCGCGCGTCGAGATCCCCGGTCAGCGCCACCCCGGCATTGCCCTCAAGCTCGAACCAGGCGCTGCGCTGGTTCAGGCTACGCAAGTTCGCCCGCGAAAAATCCATGAGCCGCGTCCGGTCCGGCCGCGTCACGACGCTTTGCGGCGCGGCGTCGGGCGAAAGCGCGCGCAGCACGAGCGAAGTCAGCGGCCGCGCGCCGTCGGCGTAGCTCGCCAGATGAGCGTGCAGACGATCCGCGAGCCACGCCTCGACGTGCCGGTAGTCGGGCAGGTGCGCATCGTGCGCCGTGCGCTCGTAGTCGGCCTCGTAGCGCGCCGCGGCACTCGCGAAATTCCACTGCCCGAGCTCGACGTCGGAAAACCCGACGAGTACCGTGCCCGTGATGCGCTCATCGTGCGCAAGTCCGGCGAGCACGGGCACGAACGAGCTGCCGTCGAGCGCGAGCTCGACCGGCGCGAGTCCGATCGCGGCGCGCAGCGTGCCGAGATCGAAATCCGTCTGCATGCGCGAATCGCCGACGAGAATCAGCGCGCGTCGACCGAGCGCTGCGGCCCGCGCACGCGCTTTTTCCCATTGCGCCTGCGAGTCGACGATGGTCGGGCGGAATCCGCGCGCGGCGAGCGTGAGTTCGAGGGCGGCGACGAAGCCGAGCGCGAGCGCAAGCGCACCGCCGAGGACGAGCGTCCATGGCAGCTGCGGTAAGCGCGATGCGACGTCAGAATTGGAAGTAGATGAAGGCACGTTCATCGCCTCCCGAGCAGAGGAAGATCGCGATCAAGCACGCGCCGAGCACGGCGATCTGGCGTGTGCGGCCGAGCGCCGCGAAACGCGCTTCGAGCGAGCTGTCGCGCGAGGTGAACTGCCACCACAGCATGGCGGCCGCGGCGACGAAGCACGCGGCAAGCTGACCGGTCGGCAACGCCGGCGCGTCGGCCGCGACGAGGCGCCGCACGAGCGCGCCCGCGAGGGCGGGATCGCCGGCACGGAACGGAATCCAGGTGAGCGCCACCACGCCGAACGTGACGAGCGCCGCGGCGGGCGCGGGGATGCGCGACGCGGTGCCGCGACGTTCGCGCCACGCGCGCTCGGCGGCGAGATACGCGCCGTGCAGGGCACCCCACAGCACGAACATCCACGACGCGCCGTGCCATAGTCCACCGAGCAGCATCGTGACGAGCAGGTTCGCATACGTGCGGACGCGGCCGTGGCGGTTGCCGCCGAGCGGCACGTAGAGGTAGTCGCGCAGCCAGCTCGACAGCGAAATATGCCAGCGGCGCCAGAAATCCGAGAAGCCGATCGCCGCGTACGGAAAACGGAAATTGTCGGGGAACGCCACGCCGAAGCAGAGCGCGAGCCCGATCGCGCAAAGCGAGTAGCCGGCGAAATCGAAGTAGATCTGACCGGCGAACGCGAGCACCGCGGCCCAGGCGTCGAGTGCGCCGTAGGCGTCGGGCTTGGCGTAGACCGCGTCGACGAGCGGCGCGAACAACGCATCGGCGAGCACGCACTTGCCGGCGAGCCCGATGACGACGAGCACGAGCCCCCAGCCGAGCTCGTCGCGGCGCGCCTGGCGCAGCGCCGCGATCTGCGGCAAGAGTTGCGCCGCGCGCACGATCGGGCCGGCGACCAGGTGCGGGAAGAAACTGACGAACAGCGCGTAGTCGATGAGCCGCCAATCGCCGCGCACGTGGCCGCGGTAGACGTCGATCGTGTAGGACAGCGACGCGAAGGTGTAGAACGAAATACCGATCGGCAGCACGATGCCGAGCGCAGGCGCCGCGTAGTGCAAGCCCGCGAGCGCGAGCAAATGCTGCGTGTTGTCGAGCAGGAATTGCGCGTACTTGAAGAAGGCGAGCAGGCCGAGATTGCTCGCGAGGCTCAGCATCAGCAGCGTCCGCCGGCGGCGCGGCCGGTGCGTCTTGTAGATCGCGCGCGCGAGCGTCCAGTCGAGCAGCGTCGAGAACCACAGGATCAGCACGTACGGCGGATTCCACGCGGCGTAGAACACGTAGCTCGCGCCGAGCAGCAAGCCCTTGCGTGCGCCGGCACCCGGCAGCAGCCGATACAGCGCGAGGACGATCGCGAAGAAAACGACGAAGGTCAGCGAGTTGAAGAGCATGGCGCGCTTCCGCTCGCCGCGGCATCAAAGCCCCGCGAGCCGCTCCGCCTGCTCGCGCAAGCCCGCGAGCTGCGCCGAGCGTTCGGCGATGCGCTGTTTCTCCTGTTCGACGACGGCCGCCGGCGTGTTCGGGCCGAAGTTCGCGAGCTTCGCGTTGCTCTTGGCGATTTCGCCGTCGAGGCGCTTGATTTCCTTGTCGAGGCGTTGCTTCTCGGCGTCCACGTCGATGAGTCCCGCCAGCGGGATCAGGAGTTTCATCTCGCCGACGATCGCCGCCGCGGCCGCCGGCTCCGCTTCGCCGGTAGCTAGCCAGCGTTGCGATTCGGTGTTGGCCAGAAACGTGATTTGCGATGCGAATTTCGCTGCACGAGCGCGATCACTTTCGGCGCCGCCGCTCAGGAGAAGCGGGATCGACTTCTTAGGCGCGATATTCATCTCACTGCGGATACGACGTACTTGCGTCAGCACGCCCTTCAGCCATTCGATCTCGTTCGCGGCGCTCTCCCAGCCGGCCATCTCACGCGGCCAGGGACGTTCCATGATGCTCTCGCCGGCGAGTCCCAGCCGCGGAGTGACGGACTGCCAGATCTCCTCGGTGATGAAGGGCACGATCGGATGCAGTGCGCGCAACACGACCTCGAGCACGTGGAGCAGCGTGTATTGCGTCGAAGCCACTAGCGCGGGATCGTCGCCGTCCAATGCCGGCTTGGAAAGTTCGAGGAACCAGTCGCAGTATTCGTTCCACACGAATTCGTAGAGCCGCTGCGCGACGAGGTCGAAGCGGTACGCGCGGAAGTGCTCGTCGACTTGCTGAACCGAATAGGAAAGGCCTGTGAGAATCCACCGTTCGGCATCCGTCGCCGGCCATGCGGGCGGCTTGGCGACGGGTCCGTCGGGAAGATTCATGAGCACGAACCGCGCCGCATTCCACAGCTTGTTGCAGAAGTTCTTGTAGCCGTCGGCGCGCTTCAGGTCGAAATTGATCGTGCGGCCGTAGGTCGCGAGCGCGGCGAACGTGAAGCGCAGCGCGTCGGCGCCCACCGCGGCGATGCCCTGCGGGTATTCCTTGCGGATGCGCTTTTCCACTTTTTCGCGCACCTGCGGGATCAGCAGCGAGGCCGTCGATTTCTTGACGAGCGATTCCAGATCGATGCCGTCAATGAGATCGAGCGGATCGAGCGTATTGCCCTTCGACTTCGACATCTTCTGGCCTTCGGCGTCGCGCACGATGGCGTTGATGTACACCTCGCGGAACGGGACCTTGCCAGTGAAATACTGCGTCGCCATGATCATGCGTGCGACCCAGAAGAAAATGATGTCGAAGCCCGTGACGAGCACGGCGGTCGGCAGATAGCGCCGGTCCTCGGGCCAGTTCGCGACGACGTGTCCGTTCTCATGCACGGGCCCGTTCGCGGGCCAGCCGAGCGTCGAGAACGGCCACAGCGCCGACGAGAACCAGGTGTCGAGCACGTCGGAGTCCTGACGCAGTGCGCCGACCGGTTTCGTCTTCGCGTGCGCGAGCGCATCGGCTTCGTCCTCGCCGACGAAGATATTGCCGGCCTCGTCGTACCAGGCCGGAATCCGGTGCCCCCACCAGAGCTGGCGGCTCACGCACCAGTCCTGAATGTTCTCGAGCCACTGGTTGTACGTCGTCGTCCAATTCTCGGGCACGAACTTGACCGCGCCCGTGCGCACCGCGGCGAGCGCGGGTTCGGTGATGGCTTTCTTTCCGCCCGGGCGTCCGTCGGGCAGCACCTCGCGCGTAAGATCGAGGAACCACTGATCGGTCAGCATCGGCTCGATGACCGCATCGCTGCGCTGGCTGATCGGCACCTGCAGCTTGTGCTTCTTGGTCTCGACGAGCAGACCCTGCGCTTCGAGATCGGCGAGCACGGCCTTGCGCGCGGCAAAACGGTCCATGCCGCGGTATTTCTCGGGCGCGGCGTCGTTGATCTTGGCGTCGAGCGTCATGATCACGAGCGGCTCGAGTTTGTGGCGTGCGCCGATCTGCCAGTCGTTGAAATCGTGCGCCGGCGTGATCTTGACCGCGCCGGTGCCGAATTCGCGGTCGACGTAGGCATCGGCGATGACCGGAATCTCACGTCCCGCGAGCGGCAGCACGACGCGCTTGCCGACGAGTCCGGCATAGCGCTCGTCCTCGGGATGCACCGCCACGGCCACGTCGCCGAGCATCGTTTCGGGCCGCGTCGTTGCGACCACGACGCCTTCGCCACCGTCGGCGGCCGGGTAGCGGATCGA
Organism: Rudaea sp.; assembly: GCA_035650835.1. Classification (GTDB taxonomy): domain Bacteria; phylum Pseudomonadota; class Gammaproteobacteria; order Xanthomonadales; family Rhodanobacteraceae; genus Rudaea. The sequence continues at coordinate 11,651 of DASRGX010000311.1, forward strand.
CCACAGATTGCCGTCCTTCTCCTCGTTGTTGACCTCGAGGTCGGAGACCGCGGTCATGAGCACCGGGTCCCAGTGCACGAGGCGCTTGCCGCGGTATAAAAGTCCATCTCTATACCATTGCACGAACACCTTGCGCACGGCGGCGGAAAGCCCGTCGTCCATCGTGAAGCGCTCGCGCGACCAGTCGACCGAGGCGCCCAGTCGGCGCATCTGGTGCGTGATCGTCGAGCCCGATTCCTGTTTCCACTCCCAAACGCGTTCGACGAATTTCTCGCGGCCGAGATCGTGGCGCGTCTTGCCGACGGCGGCGAGCTGGTTCTCGACGATCTTCTGCGTGGCGATGCCGGCGTGATCGGTGCCGCCCTGCCACAGCGTGCGGAAACCGCGCATGCGGTGATAGCGCGTCAAGGCATCCATGATCGTCTGCTGGAACGCGTGGCCCATGTGCAGCGTACCGGTCACGTTCGGCGGCGGCAGCAGAATGCAGTATGGATCGCCGTCGCCGTGCGGCGCGAACACGCCGGCGGCTTCCCAGCGCGCGTACCACTTCGATTCGATCGTTTTGGGGTCGAAACTCTTGTCCATGGGAAATCGGGGATTCGGGATTCGGGATTCGGGATTCGGGATTCGGGATTCGGGATTCGGGATTCGGGATTCGGGATTCGGGCGACGACGCGCTCTTCCGAATCCCCAATCCCCAATCTCCAATCCCACTCCCTACATATCGAACTTCTTCACCTCGAACCCCGCATGCTGGTACGTCTTCCAACGTTGCCGCGAACCCGCGCGTTCGTTCTCGTCGGCCGCGACGACTTCGAGCACGCGCTCGAACAGCCCGGGGGCGGGTTCTTCGCGCAGGTTGATGACGAGCGGGCGATCCGCAGCCGCGGTATCCGGCGGCACGATCAGCACGGGCGTGATCGCGTCGTCGTCGTCGCCTGCGATCTGATGCGGCACGAACGCGTCTTCGTCGAATTCCCAGAGTTTTTCGTCGAGCCGCTCGGCTTCGTCGAACGAGCGCACGAGGATCAGCGTGGGCTGTGCGGTCGCAAAGGCTTTCTTCGCGAGCTCGCAGACGAGCAGCAGCGGGTCCGCGCGGAACCGCGGTTTGTCGATGAGATAGAAGTCGGCGCGGGGCATCAGGCGGCGTCGTCGATGCGGAGCTTTGCCACGCGACGGAGATCGAGCTGCCGGCTGGCTTTCCAGAGGTCGTAATTGTGCTGCATGGCAAGCCAGCTCTCGGCGGAACGCCCGAGCGTCTTCGCGAGACGCAAGGCCATTTCGGGGCTCACAGCGCTGGTTCCCTTGAGCACGCGGTTGATGGTCGATGCGGCCACGTCGAGCTTCGCCGCGAGCTCGCGCATGCTGATGCCGTGTGGCGCAAGGTAAACGTCGCGGATGAACTCGCCCGGATGAGGTGGATTATGCATGTGCATCAGTGATAATCCTCGTAGTCGAGCACGTGGGCATTGCCGTCGCGGAATTCGAAGGTGACGCGCCAGTTGCCGTTGACCCAAACCGACCAGCGTCCCTGCGCGTAGCCCTTGAGCGCATGCAGGCGGAAACCCGGAACGCGCATATCGTCGACATGCACCGCGGTGTCGAGCGCCGTCAGGATCATGCGCAGCCGTTTGCCGTGCGCGTGCACGATTCCGGCGCTGCTGCCGCTTTCGAAAAACTTCCTGAGCCCCTTGTGGCGGAACGACAGGATCATGGCGGATGATAGCGTGTTGCGCAACGCGCAACAAGCGCGGCTTCGATCAAGCCGCGCGCGTTCGGTCGAGCAGATACTGCACGAGCATCGGCACCGGCCGTCCCGTGGCGGAGCCCTTGCGGCCTTCTTCCCACGCGGTGCCGGCAATATCGAGGTGCACCCAGCGGAAGCCGTCCGTGAAGCGCGAGAGGAAGCAGCCGGCCGTGATCGCGCCCGCGTACTTGCCGCCGATGTTGGCGAGATCCGCGTAGCCCGTGTCGAGCTGGCCCTGGTATTCGTCCCAGAGCGGCAGGCGCCAGCCGCGATCGAGCGCAATGCTGCCGGCGGCGAGGATCTCGTCCGCGAGCGCGTCGTCCTTGCTCATGACGCCCGTCGCGTGCTTGCCGAGTGCGATCACGCAGGCGCCCGTCAGCGTCGCGGCGTCGATGATGACCTGCGGGTTGTACTTCTGCACGAACGTCAGCGCGTCGCAGAGGATCAGCCGGCCTTCGGCGTCGGTGTTGAGCACTTCGACGGTGAGCCCAGACATCGTCGTGACGACGTCGCTCGGGCGTTGCGCCTTGCCGCCCGGCATGTTCTCGACCGCCGGCACGACGCAGACGAGGTTGAGCGCGAGCTTGAGTTCGACCGCGGCCTGGAACGCGCCGAGCACGCCGGCGGCGCCGCACATATCGAACTTCATCTCTTCCATGCCGGCGCCGGGTTTGAGCGAGATGCCGCCCGTGTCGAACGTGATGCCTTTGCCGACCAGCGCGTAGGGGCGTTCCCCTTCGGCCGCGCCGCGCCACGTGAGCACGATGAGCTTGGGCGCATTCGCCGAGCCCTGCGCGACGCCGAGCAGCGCGCCCATGCCGAGCTTGCGCATGTCGGCTTCCTCGAGCACTTCGCAAGCGACGCCGGCGTGATCCTGCGCGAGCTTGCGCGCCTGCTCGGCGAGGTAAGCCGGGTTGCAGATGTTCGGGGGCAGATTGCCGAGTTCGCGTGCGAGGCGCACGCCGTTCGCGATCGCCGCGGCTTCGGCGAGCGCGGGAGCGGCGGCTTCGGCAGCGGCGAACGCGATCGCGCCGAACTCCGGCGTCTTGGCTTTTTCCTTGGGCTTGAACGTCGCTGCGTAGCGGTAGGTCTGCGCATCCGTCGCGAGGGCTGCCGTGCGCACTTTCCAGGCGAGATCGCGTCCCGGCACGTCGACCTCCGTCAGGTACGATGCGGCATCGGCGATCGGCAGGCCTTTGAGCGCGCGCGCCGCTTCGGCGCAGGCACGCTGGTAGCGCAGCGCGTCGAATTTTTTCTGTTCGCCGAGGCCGACCACGAGCACACGCGGCGCCGCGATGCCGCCAAGCCCGAACAGCAGCTGGGTCGAACCCGGCTTGCCGCCGACGTCGCCCGATTCCATGAGGCGCTTGAGCGCGCCCGCGGATTTCTCGTCGACGCGCGCCGCCGCGCTCGTCAGCACGCGATCGTCGAACAGACCGACGACGATGCATGCGGCGGCATTGGCTTCCGGTGGCGACTGGGTCAAGCTGAACTGGATGGTCATCGATGATTCCGCCAGAGATACGGTCGCGCGCGACGCAGCGGTTCCCGCTACACTGGTGCGCTTGCGCTTAAGAGGATCTGAACCCCGGCTGGGGCTAAATCCGAGACGGCGAAGTTTACCGGATTGTCGAGATCGATGTTGCGAATTGTCGACCGTTACCTTGCTCGCGAGCTGCTCGTCAGCTTCGTGGCGGCCATGCTGATCCTGCTGCTCGTGACCGTCGGCGGCACGGTCGCGGATCTCCTGAACAAGATCGCGCGCGGCCGCATTCCGGCGGATCTCCTGCTCGCGCTGATCGGACTGCGTACGGTCGATGCGCTCACCGTGCTCGCGCCGCTCGCCGTGTTCCTCGGCGTGCAGATCGCCTACGGCCGCCTTTACCGCGAGAGCGAGATGGCCGTGTTCTCGGCGTCCGGCCTCGCCATGACGGGGCTCTTGCGTCCGCTCCTGATCCTCGCCGTGCCGCTTGCCGCGCTCATGGGGACGATCTCGTTCTGGCTCGCGCCGAGCGCGGTGCGCCAGTCGCAGACGCTGCTCCAGGAGGCGAGTCGGTCGCTGATCATCGCCGGCCTCGAGCCCGGCCGTTTCGTCGAGCTGCCGAACAACGACGGCGTGATGTACGTCGAGTCGATGAACAACGACGGCACGAAGTTCAAGAAGATGTTCGTCTCGAGCGAGCGCAAGAACGACAAGGACGGCACCACGACGCTCAACATCATCACGGCGACGGACGGCGAACTCTTCCACGACGCCGACGGCGCCGAACGCTACCTCGGCCTCAACGACGGCTTCCGCGTCGAAGCCGTCGTCGGCAAGGACAATTACCGCCTCATGCGCTACAAGCGCAACGACATCAAGCTGCAGAACAGCGAGAACGACACGACGGCCGATTCGGTCAAGCGCAGCGCGCCGACGAGCGAGCTCTGGAACAGCACCGATATCGTGCAGCGCGCCGAGCTGCAATGGCGGGCCGCCGTGCCCGTGACGACGCTCGTGCTGATCCTGCTCGCGCTGCCCTTGGCCAAATCGAGTCCGCGCGAGCCGCGCTACGCTCGCCTGCTGATCGCGCTGCTCGCCTGGATGATCTACAACAGCTGCATGACGCTCGGCCGCTCGTGGATCAGCCAGGGCAAGCTCAGTCCGCTGCTCGGTTTCTGGTGGGTGCAGATTCCAACCGCCGCGATCGCGCTGTTCATGCTCTGGCGCGGCCAGCAATTGCCGAAACCGCGCGCCCCGGCGCCGCGCACGGCCGGAGCGCATGGATGACGATGGTCGGCTTCAAGAAGGTCGACAAGCTCGTCGCCCTGTCGGTGGTCGGCTCGGTGCTGCTCGCTTGGGGGTTTCTCGTCGGCCTCGATGCGCTCAACGCGTTCATCGTCGAGGTCAACGACGTCGGCACGGGCCAGTACACGTTGAGCAAGGCCGTCGTGTACACCTTGCTCACGGTGCCGCGCCGCGGCTATCAGTTCTTCGGTTATTCCTCGCTGATCGGCGGCCTGATGGGCATGGGCATGCTCGCGAGCAGCGGCGAGCTCACGGCCTTGCGTGCGGCGGGACTCTCGAAGCTGCGCATCTGCCTCTCGGTCATTTTCGCGCTGACGGCGCTCACGGCCGTGGTCATGCTCATGGGCGAGACGATCGGCCCGCGCGGCGAACAGAAGGCCGAAGCGCTCGCCATGCAGGCCAAGGCCAAGGACGTGGCGATCGGCAAGGGCGGCAGCCTGTGGGCGCGCGACGGCACCAACGTCATCAATGCCAAGCACGGCCGCACGCGCGTCACGAAGAACGGTCCGAGCATCGAGCTCCAGGACGTGCGCGTCTACGAGTTCACGCCGGAAGGCCAACTGAGCGCGCTTTCGTTCGCCAAGACCGCGACGCATGCGGCCGGCGAGTGGATGCTGCACGACGTGCGGCGCTCGGAGTTCTCGGGCGCGACGGCGACGAGCACGACGAGTGCCTCGATGCAATGGAAATCGGCGCTCGACCCCAACGTGCTCGCCGTGTCGATGATCCACCCGGAATATCTTTCGGCGACCGATCTCGCCCGCAACATCGACTATATGCGGCGCAACCGCCAGGATGCCTCGAGTTACGAGATCGCCTACTGGGCGCGTATTTTCTATCCGCTCAACGTGCTCGTGCTCGCGTTCTGCGCGGTGCCGTTCGCGTTCGGCGCGCTGCGCACGGGCGGCCTCGGGAAGCGCCTGTTCATCGGCATGGCGCTCGCGATCAGCTACTACTTCTTCCAGCACGCCGTGGTCAGCATGGGCGCGGTATACAATTTCAACCTCGCGCTGGCCAACGCGCTGCCGTCCTTGCTGCTCGCGGCTGCGGCTTTCGTGTATTTCCGGCGGTACGCCTAGCTTTTTTCGAGCCGCACGACGCGCGTGCCGGCGGCGAGATCGTGCCAGGCCCGGCGCTCCGCATCGAAGAACACCCAGCAGAAGCCGAGTCCGAGGGCGGCGAGCGAAACGGGCGCGACGACGAGGCGCAGCACGGCGTCCCGCGCGTGCAGCGGCGAGCCGTCCGCGCGCACCACGCGCAGGCGCCAGGCGCGCATGCCGATCGTCTGCCCCCCGCGCAGCCACGAGACCAGGAAATACGCGGCGGTGACCCCGAGCACGAGCGCCTGCACGAGGAGCTTGTGCGCGAGGCGGTGCGTATCGAGCGCGCCGCCCGTGGCGAGGAGGGCGACCACGCCGGCCAGGAACCACAGGCCGCACAGCGGCAGCAGATCGTAGATGGCGGCGAGCAGGCGCAAGCCGAGTCCGGCGAGCGTGGCGCTGCGCGGTGTCGTGTCGTTCATGGAATTCCCGAGGCGGATGACGCGCGCAAGCGTCGCGGTTTAGGCTAGCGCATGCAAGACCCGGAAGCCGTCTCCGTGCCGCCAACCGACACCCTCGATCCGACCAATCAGGCCGCCATCGACGCGTTCCTCGAGCGTGCGTGGTCCGAGCTCGGCCTTGCCGACAACACGCTCGCGAGCTACCGGCGCGACCTCGAAGGCCTTGCGCGCTGGCTTGCGTCGCGCGACGAAACGCTCGACCGCGCCTCGCGCGCCTCGCTGAACCGCTATCTCGGCGAACGCTCGCTGCGCGGCGGTCGGCGCGGCGCCGGTTACAGCGCACGCAGCAACGCGCGACTCGTCTCCGCGCTGCGGCATTTCTACCGGCAGCGCCAGCGCCAGGGTGCGATCGCCGAAGATCCGACCTTGCTGCTCGATGCGCCGAAACTGCCGCGGCCGCTGCCGAAAGCGCTGTCCGAGAGCGAGGTCGAAGCGCTGATCCGTGCGCCGGACGCCGAGACGCCGCTCGGTTTGCGCGATCGCGCCATGTTCGAGCTCATCTATGCCACCGGCCTGCGCGTGAGCGAGCTCGTCGGCCTGTCGACGGACCAGGTGAACCTGCGCCAGGGCGTGCTGCGCGTGACCGGCAAAGGCGGCAAGGAGCGTCTTGTGCCGCTCGGCGAAGAGGCGCAGGACTGGCTCGAGCGCTACTACCGCGATGCGCGACCGGCACTGCTGCGCGGCCGTGCCGTCGACGCCGTGTTCGTGACGACGCGCCGCGCGGCCATGACGCGGCAGATGTTCTGGGTGTCGGTCAAACGCCACGCGCTCAAGGTCGGCATCGACGCCAAACGCATCTCGCCGCACGTGCTGCGCCACTGCTTCGCGACGCATCTGCTCAACCACGGCGCGGATCTGCGCGCGCTGCAGATGCTGCTCGGGCACAGTTCGCTGTCGACGACGCAGATCTACACGCTCGTCGCGCGCGAAGGCTTGAAGCGGCTGCACGCGAAACATCACCCGCGCGGGTGAGTTCGACGTGTGTGGCTCGGTCTTGAAGATCGAACACGAACTACGCGAAGAACACCAAGATCGTGATTTTGAACCGGCCGCAGACAATCGCTACGGCAAGGCGCTACGTGATCCAATGCGCTCTTTCTTCGCGGCCCTTCGTGTGCTTCGTATTTCGTTCTTCCGCTCCATAGCAGACGAACGGAGCGAAAAGCGGATATTCGGCGGCGGCGGTTTCCCCGGCCGCCGCGGGCGTGCGACAATTGCCATATTCCGCGCTGCGCCAGGGTCTATCTGTAGAACCGCTTCGCCAACGGCGCATTTGACTCCGAGGTTTCGATGTCCCGACTGTTGTTTTCCGCATTGTTGATGCTCGGCATCGTTTGCGCGCATGCCGACGATGCCGTTCCGAGCGCCGTCACCGAGGCGCTGCATTCCATGGTGTCGAAAGGCAAGATCGATTCGATCACGCCCGCCCCGCTGCCAGGCTTTTACGTCGTGATCATCGAAGGGCACGTGCTCTACGTGAGCGCCGACGGCAAGTTCCTCATCGACGGCGCCGTCTACGACGTGCCGCGCCACCGCGAACTGGGCGACGAGCAGCTCGTCGGCGTACGTAAGGCAGGCGTCGCCCGCATTCCGCAGGACAAGCGCCTCGTTTTCGCGCCGCCGCATCCGAAATACAAGGTGACGGTGTTCACCGACGTCGATTGCCCGTACTGCCGCCAGTTCCACAAGCAGATCGCCGACTACAACCGGCTCGGCATCGAAGTCGACTATGTGCTGTTCCCGCTCGCGATCCATCCAGGGGCGGACAAGAAGGCCGAGACCGTCTGGTGTTCGGCCGATCGCAACACCGCGTACACCGAAGCCATGAACGGCCAGAACCTGCCGGCCAAGACCTGCCCGAACCCGATCGCCGAGCTCACGACCCAGGCGCTCGGGATGGGCCTCAACGGCACGCCTGCGATCGTCGCCGAAGACGGCAGCCAGCTCGGCGGTTATCTTCCGCCCGAGCAGCTCGCGCAGCGCCTCGATGCGCTGGCGGCGCACAAAGGCACCAATTGAACCAAACGCACGGTCGCGGGTCTCATCCGCGCCATCCGCCGAGAGAAGCCCCATGCTCAAGACACTGATTTCCGCCGTGACGCTGATTGCCGCCGCCGCGTGCGCGCAGGCTGCCGACCAAGGCGACAAGGCCGTTCGGGACGCCATGCATTCGCTGTTGCCGATGACGAAGATCGACGAGGTGGTCAAATCCGAGGTACCGGGTTTCTACGAAGTCGTGGTCAGCGGTCAAGTCGTCTACGTCAGCGCCGACGGCAAGTATTTGCTGCAGGGCAACCTCTACGACGTCGCGCAGAAGAAAGACCTGACCGCCGCGCGCGTGGCCACGATGCGCGAGCAGGCGCTCGCGAAGCTGCCCGACGACAAGAAGCTGATCTTCGCGCCGGAGCACCCGAAGCACACCGTCACGGTGTTCACCGACGTCGACTGCCCGTACTGCCGCCAGTTCCACAAGCAGATCGCCGAGTACAACCGGCAGGGCATCGCGGTGAAGTACGTGCTCTATCCGCTCGACATCCATCCGGGCGCCGACAAGAAGGCCGTCGCCGTGTGGTGCTCCGCGGACCGCAAGGCCGCGTATACCGCGGCCATGAACGGTCAGGACCCCGGTACCGGCACGTGCCCGAACAACCCGGTGAGCGAGACCAAGGCCTTCGGCGTCGCTCTCGGCATCAACGCCACGCCGACCGTGCTCGCCGAGGACGGATCGCGCATCGACGACACCAAGGCGGCTTCGCCGGCGCTGCTCGCGGCCGAGCTCGACCGCCTCGCCGCCAAGAATGCGGGCGCCGTCGCCTCGCGCTGAGCGTCACGACATCCGGCGGCGGTTAGCGCGCGACCGCCGCTTTGGCTAAAATAGGCGTTCCTTCCGAACGCCTTGCCGCGCTCGACATGATTCTCCTCGATGGGCTTCCGGCCCTTTCCGCGTTCCGCCTGGCGCGGCTCAATCGCGAGCTCGCGCGCGTGGCGTCCGGCTGCCGCGTGCTCGCGAGCTGGTACGTCTACCTCGTCGCCGCCGCCGATAACGCCGCGCTCGACACGACCCGACTGGCCGGCGTCCTGCGCGGCAGCGGGGGCGGGGCGAAGCCCGCGACGCTGTGGGTGACGCCGCGCCTCGGCACGATTTCGCCGTGGTCGTCGAAGGCGACGGACATCCTGCACGGCTGCGGTTTCGCGGTGCGTCGCGTCGAGCGCGCGACGGCGTTCTCGCTCGACGGCGCGCCGGCGCGCGACAGCGCCGAATGGCCGCGCGTGCTCGCCGCGTTGCACGACCCGATGACGCAATCGGTGCTGACCTCGCTCGACGAGGCGCAGGCCATGTTCCGCGCGCAGCCGGCCGCGCCGCTCGAGCGCATCGCGCTCGCGGGCGGTGCGATCGAGGCGCTCGGCGCGGCCAATCGCCGGCTCGGCCTCGCGCTCGCCGCCGACGAAATCGAATACCTGGCCGCTCGCTATGCCGAGCTCGGACGCGATCCGACGGACGCCGAGCTCATGATGTTCGCGCAGGCCAATTCCGAGCACTGCCGCCACAAGGTGTTCAACGCGAGCTGGACCGTCGACGGCGAGGCGCAGGAAAAATCGCTGTTCGCGATGATCAAGAACACGCACCAGCACTCGCCCCAGTTCACGTTGTCGGCCTACGCCGACAACGCCGCCGTGATCGAAGGCAGCGCGGGCAAGCGCTTCTTCGCCGACGCGGAAAGTGGAAAATATCGCATTGTGGAAGAATCCATTCCGTATGCGATCAAGGTCGAAACGCACAACCACCCGACAGCGATCGCGCCGTTCCCGGGCGCGTCCACGGGCGCCGGCGGCGAGATCCGCGACGAGGGCGCGACCGGCCGCGGCGGCAAGCCGAAAGCCGGGCTGACCGGCTTCACGACCTCGTACCTTCGCATCCCCGATCTGCAGCGCCCGTGGGAAAAGCCGCGGCCGCTGCCGCCGCGCATGGCGACGGCGTTCGAGATCATGCGCGACGGTCCGGTCGGTGCCGCCGCGTTCAACAACGAATTCGGCCGGCCGTGCCTCGGCGGCTATTTCCGCACGTTCGAGGCCGACGGCAGCGGCAGCGGCATCAAGCGCGGCTACGACAAGCCGATCATGATCGCGGGCGGCCTCGCCAATTTGCGCCGCGAGCACGTCGAGAAGCGCGAGCTCGCCGACGGTGATGCGGTCGTCGTGCTCGGCGGGCCGGCGATGTTGATCGGCCTCGGCGGCGGCGCGGCGTCGTCGATGGC
>DASRGX010000312.1:0-15291 GCA_035650835.1 Rudaea sp.
GGCGTTCTTGGCTCCCGTGTAGGTGCGGCCGTCGGCGCTCACGCTCTCGCCCGTCATGTAGGCGCGCGCGACGTCGGCGATGTAGTCGCCGCGATAGCCGTCCTCGGGCCAGCCCGCATCGCCCGGCACGAGGCCGCGTGCGCGCGCCTGCACCGACAGCGCGAGATTCTGGATCTGCACGCCGGCGTCGTTGTAGTAGAACTCGCGGCGCACGTTCCATCCGCTCGCTTCGAGCAGGCGCGCCAAGCAGTCGCCGATGGCCGCGGCGCGGCCGTGCCCCACATGCAGCGGTCCGGTCGGATTCGCCGAGACGAATTCGACACCGGCCATGCGGCCGCCGCCCGACGCACCGCGTCCGTACGCGGCGCCGTCGGCGTGGATGCGGCGGATCTCGCCGTGATAAGCGTCCGGACCCAGGAAGAAATTGATGAAGCCGGGACCGGCGATTTCCACTTTGCTCAATTGTGCATTTTTGGGCATCGTGGCGACGAGCGCCTCGGCAACCGCGCGCGGGTTCTTACGCGCCGGCTTGGCCAGCAGCATCGCGGCGTTCGTGGCGAAATCGCCGTGTTCTTTGCTGCGCGAACGTTCGACGACGAACGGCGCAGCCGCATCGGCGGGCAGCACGGCTTGCGCCTGCAGCGCTGCGATAGCCTGCAGGATGATCTGGCGGAGCGGTTCTTTCACGCGACAATGTTCCGGGGAGTGCGCCGCGTATTGTAGTGGGCGGACCAGGAAACCAGAAGGCAGCGTTCGCGCTAGTGCTTCCTGCAAGCGGGCTTGCGCGGCACTTCGTCGGACGGGCTCAGCACATCTCGCCAAGTCGCTGATTCCGCGGCACCCGGCGAGTCACCGTGCGGCTTGTGGATAACTTTGTGGGTAACACCGCGTTGCATCGAGCGTGCGAAGCGTACGGGACCGCTGATTTCAAGCGGTTTTCCCTGGTCTTCTCCATGTAACGCACTGTTCCGCTTCGGTATTCCTCCGTCATGAATCGTTCATCCGCCGTTTCGCCGTACCCGTTGCAAACCACGTCCCTTTGTGTATAAAGACGCATACCTCTGAACATAAGTACCTGTGCGCACGTAAGAATTCTGTAACCGTACCCGGTTATTCTGAGTGCTCGGGGTCAAGCCCCGATCAGGGAAAGCGTGGCGTGCGGGATGCGCACGTTGCGGCCGCGGTGCAAGGATGCGCCATTGAATTTGTAAGCGACTCGTTCGGGACGAGGGCGGCTGGCGCGATTCGGAAATCGCGCCGCCGCCACGCTTCAATCGATCCCCGCCACCACGTCGCGAAACGCCGCGATGACTTCGTTGCCCGACCGCGGCTCGACGACACGTCCGCGCAGCTCGCGTATGAGCGTGCGCATGCGATCGGTATTGGCCTCCTTGGCCGCGGCGAATGCACGCCGGCCCGGATCCGAGTTGAACCGGTGCAGATCGAAGAAATAATGTTCCTGGCCCGTCGTGAGGAAATTCAGCGTCGGCATCGCCGAGGCTGCGGTGGCCGGATCGCGATGGCTGCGCATCTCCCGCTCGAGGCATAGCCGCTCGGTGCTCGCCATGAATACGGGGAACGGTTCGGCCACGTTGGCCGTGTCGAGATCCGCCGCGACGAGCGCGAGACCTTGCGCGTGCACGATGCGCTCGTCGGCGCGCCAGCCCTGCACGTGCTTGTCGAGCTTTTCCGCGAGCTTCTGCGCGAGCGCACCGCCCGACTGCACGATCACCTCGACGCTGTTGTATTCGCCGTGCGGCAGCGGCGGCCGCGCGTCGAACGTGCTGCCGGCGATCATGAGCTCGATGGCGACGAAGATCTCGGCATTGCGTTCTTCGTCGAAGCCGCAGGCGCGCAGGATGCGGAAGGTTTCCTCGATGCTCGCGCGCTCGTTGCTGCCGATGCCCGCGGAGAATTCCGGTGCCTCGCGCTGGCGCAGATCGTGCGCGGCGGCGAACAGCGCGAGCAGAAACCAGTCGCGCAGGCTCAGTGAATCGATGCTGATCGCATCGATGAGGTGCTCGATGCGCGGCCCTAAGATTTCGAGGATGTGGTTTTCGTTGTGATAGTGATGATAGTCCGTGCCCCACGTGCCGTGGCGCATGGCGAGCCGGCAGAACGCCATGAGCACGGCGTCTTCGGCCGAGGTGACCGGCGCCTCCGGATGCGCCGCGATCATCGCGGCGAAGCGCGCGCGGCGTCGGGCGAGCAGATCGAGCAATTCCGGACGGCGCTCGCGCACGAGGCGGCGCGCCGTGGCGGGGTCGGGGACGAGCGCTTCGTACTGGTCCGCCGGGTAGTCTCGTGGGTATCGGAAGATCACTGTCCTGTCGCCATGCGTCCCCGGAGTCAGTATAGCCCGGCGGGAATGCCCCCGCCGACGTTATAACATGCCGCGTTCGGCCAGGGACAAGGGCTGCCCGGCGCCGATCACGAAGTGATCGAGCACGCGCACCTCGATCAGTGCGAGCGCACGTTTGAGCTCCCGCGTGATCTCGCGATCGGCCTGGCTCGCCTCGGCTACGCCCGAAGGATGGTTATGGGCGAAGATCACCGCCGCGGCATTGTGCGTGAGACAGCGGCGCACGACTTCGCGCGGATGCACGCTCGCGCCGTCGATCGAGCCGCGGAACAATTCCTCGAACGCGATGACGCGATGGCGGTTGTCGAGGAATAGGCAGACGAACACCTCGTACGGATATCCCGCGATGCGCGCACGCAGGTAATCGGCGCACGCGCCGGGGTGCGAGAGCGCATGCGGACGCTTGAAATCGCTGGCGAGATAGCGGCGGCCGAGCTCGAGCGCGCCGGCGAGGCGGCACGCCGTGGCGCTACCGAGGCCCGACTCCGCGCCGAGGACGGCCGGATCGAGCTCGAGCAGCGGCTTCAAGCCGCCGTGCCGCGACAAAAGCTCGCGCCCGAGGTCCACCGCGGTGCGCCCGCGGCCGCCCGAGCCGAGGAACAGGGCCAGCAATTCCGCGTCCGACAGCGACGCTGCGCCTTGCGCGAGCAGCTTCTCGCGCGGTCTCTCGTTCTTTGGCCAGTCGCGGATCGTCATGCTGCCAGTGTGCTCGGGCCCGCTCGCGGCCACACTCGGCAAAAGCGCGAATTCCGGTAAGCTATCGGCGTCCACGGATGTCGGCGGTTTTCCTACATGACTGGGTCTTCGTTGGCGGGGTTGCGCATCGTACTCGGAGTGTCGGGAGGCATCGCGGCCTACAAAGCGGCCGAGCTCACGCGGCGCCTGCGCGATGCAGGGGCCGAAGTGCGCGTCGTTCTCACCGAGAATGCGGCGCGCTTCGTGACGCCGCTCACGTTCCAGGCCCTTTCGGGACAGCCCGTGCGCAGCGGGCTCTGGGATGAAGCCGCCGAAGCGGCCATGGGCCATATCGAGCTCGCGCGCTGGGCGGAGCGCATCGTGATCGCGCCTGCGAGCGCCGACCTCATCGCGCGGCTCGCGCACGGCCTGGCGGACGATCTTTTGACGACGATCTGCCTGGCGAGCGCGGCGCCGCTCGCGCTGGCGCCGGCCATGAACCAGCAGATGTGGGCACATCCGGCGACCGAGACGAACGTGCGGCAATTGCGCTCGCGCGGCGTGGCGGTGCTCGGGCCGGCTTCGGGCAGCCAGGCATGCGGCGAATTCGGTGCGGGGCGCTTGCTCGAAGCCGACGTCATCGTCGCCGAACTCGCGGCCTTGCACGGACCGAAGCTGCTCGCAGGCGCGAACGTGCTCGTGAGCGCCGGCCCGACGTTCGAGGACATCGATCCCGTGCGCTATCTCGGCAACCGCAGCTCCGGCCGCATGGGGTTCGCGGTGGCCCAAGCCGCGGCCGAGCAGGGCGCCAATGTGCACCTCGTCGCCGGCCCGGTGCACCTGCCGACGCCCGCGAGCGTGACGCGCAGCGACGTGCGCAGCGCGCGCGAAATGCGCGCCGCAGTCATGCAGCATATTCCACAAAGCGACATCTTCATCTCGGCGGCGGCGGTAGGCGACTACCGGCCCGGCGAGGTCGCCGCGCACAAGATCAAAAAGAACGACAGGGGGCTCGTGCTGCATCTCACCGAAAACCCGGACATCGTCGCCGAGGTCGCGGCGCTCAAGGAGCGGCCGTTTCTCGTCGGCTTCGCGGCGGAGACGCAGAATGTCGAGGCCTATGCGCGCACGAAGCTCGAGCGGAAGGGGCTCGATCTCATCGTCGCCAATCGCGTCGGCGCGGGCGCAGGCTTCGATACCGCCGACAACGAACTCACGCTGCTGTGGCCAGGCGGCGAGGAGCACCTTTCGCGCGCGGACAAGCTCGTACTCGCGCGCGCGCTCGTGGCGCGCATCGCGGAGCTGCGCCGCGGGCCCGCGCGTCCCGCGCCGAGGCGCACACGGCGATGATCGAGGTCGAACTGAAGGTGCTCGATCCGCGTGTCGGCACCGAGATTCCGCTGCCGGCGCCCGCGACGTCCGGTTCGGCGGGAATGGATTTGCGCGCTTTGCTCGACGCGCCGCTGACGCTCGCGCCCGGCGAGAGCGTACTCGTCGCCACCGGCATCGCGATCCATATCGGCGACCCCGGCTACTGCGCGATGATCCTGCCGCGGTCCGGGCTCGGCCACAAACACGGCATCGTGCTCGGCAACCTCGTCGGCCTCATCGACGCCGATTACCAGGGACCGCTCATGATCTCCTGCTGGAACCGCGGACGATCGGCCTATACCATTGCCCCCGGCGAACGCATTGCCCAGCTGGTGTTCGTGCCGGTCGCGCGCGCGGCGTTTCGCCTCGTAACGGAGTTCGCAGTCAGCGAACGCGGCGCGGGCGGCTTCGGCCACACGGGTGCCGCGTGACGCTCGCCGTTTCACCTCTTCGTCCCGATCTGGCAGCCTCATGAACAAATCCGGCAATCGAACGACCGCGCTGCAGCAGGCCCTGGCTCAGGCGCCCGCGTCGGTGCGCGCCGACAAAATGCTGGACCCGCGCTTTCTGCTGCTCATCGGCGCCATCCTGCTGTTCGTCGCTGCGGCGTTTTGCGCATGGCAGAGCTGGATGGTGTTCAGCGAAATACGCGGCGCGAGCCAAGCCGAGAGCATCAGCCGCGACGAGGTGCAAGCCGTCTCGAAATTCGTCAGCGACACGCGTGCGCGCGTGATCGCGGCAGTGAACAGCGACGCGGTGACCGCGCCGCTCCAGCAATCGGGACTCGAGGGCGCGCCGGCGGCCAGCGAAGCCCTGAAGCAGCAGCTGCCCGAACTGTTGAGCGTCGAGCTCTATCGACCCGATCTCAACGACGTGATCGCGAGCGACTTCGCGAAATTCGGCTATGCCAAGGCGGCCATGCTCGTGCAGGCCCACCAGTTCCAGCGGGCGGCGCCGCTGCAGTCGTATACGAACGAGAAGAAGCAGCGCGTGCTGGCGATCGCGATGCCCGTCCAGCGCGACAAGGACGTCGTCGCCTACGCCTATTTGCAGCTGCCGTTCGATCCGCTGCTCAAGCTGTTCCGCGAGCCCGGCGTGTCCGATGCGCGGGTCGATCTGCGTCAGGGAGACGGTCGCGGCGATCTTCTGCTCGACAGCATCGGCAGCACCACGACGCAAGCCTTGAACGATGCGCCGAACAATCTCGGCTTGCCGATCTCCAACAGCGTGTTCCGCATCGGCAGCGTTCCCGAAGAATTCCCGGTCGTTCTGCCGCACAGCCTCTTGCTGACGCTGCTGCTTACGATCGTCGCGTTGCTCGGCGGATTCGGGCTGCTCTACGTCCGCGCGGCCGGCTGGGAGGCCACGCGGGCGCGCGTGCAGCCGCGCAAGGGCGTGCCGGCCGCACCGGAGCCCACGCTCAAGCAGGCGCTCGGCAAAGAGGCGTTGCCGGCCGCTCCCGCTGCGCCGCCCAAGCCGAAGGCGGTGCCGAAGCCGCAGGAAGCGGACGTGCCCGTCGAACGCAGCATCTTCCGCGCGTACGACATCCGCGGAGTCCTCGGCAAGACGCTGACCGCGGGCGTCGCTCGCCAGATCGGCCGTGCGATCGGCAGCGAAGCGATCGACCGCGGACTCAAGGAGATCGCCGTCGGACGCGACGGCCGCCTTTCGGGGCCCGAGCTTGCCGCGGCGCTCATCGAGGGCCTGCGTGCGTCCGGCTGCGACGTCATCGACATCGGCGCCGCGCCGACGCCGGTGCTGTACTTCGCCACGTACCACCTCAATATCGGCTCGGGCGTGATGGTCACGGGCAGCCACAATCCGCCCGACTACAACGGTTTCAAGATCGTGCTCGGCGGCGAGACGCTGTCGGAAGGCGCGATCCAAGAACTGTATGCCCGCATCAGCGAGAACCGCTTCACGAGCGGCAGCGGCGGCTTGCAGACGATGGACGTGACCAAGGATTACGTCGAGCGCATCACGGGCGACGTGATGATCGAGCACAAGCTCAAGATCGTCGTCGATTGCGGCAACGGCATTCCCGGCGCGGTCGCACCGGCCGTGCTCGAAGGCATCGGCTGCGAGGTGCTGCCGCTCTATTGCGACGTCGACGGCAATTTCCCGAACCACCACCCGGACCCGTCGGACACGCACAATCTGCAGGACCTCGTCGTCACCGTGAAGCAGATGCATGCCGATCTCGGCCTGGCCTTCGACGGCGACGGCGATCGGCTCGGCGTCGTGACCTCGAGCGGCGAGGTGATCTTCCCGGACCGCCTGCTCATGCTGTTCGCGCGCGACGTGCTCACGCGCAACCCGGGCGCGACGATCATTTACGACGTCAAGTGCACGGGCAAGCTGCAACCGCTGATCCTGCAGGCTGGCGGCAGCCCGATCATGTGGAAGACCGGCCACTCGCTGATCAAGTCGAAAATGCGCGAGACCGACGCCGAGCTCGCCGGCGAAATGAGCGGCCACTTCTTCTTCCGCGAGCGCTGGTACGGCTTCGACGACGGCATCTACGCCGCCGCGCGGCTCATGGAGATCCTCGCGGCCGACGCCGAAGGGCGCGAGCCGCAACAGATCTTCGACAGCCTGCCGAAGGGCGTGAGCACGCCCGAACTCAAGATCCCGATGAACGAAGGCGAGCACTATCGCTTCATCGAGAAATTCAAAGAAAAGGCGAGTTTCGAAGGCGCGCGCGTGACGACGATCGACGGCGTCCGCGCGGATTGGCCGGACGGCTGGGGCCTCGTGCGCGCGTCCAATACCACGCCGGTGCTCGTGCTGCGTTTCGACGCGGATTCCGATACCGCGCTGCTGCGCATCCAGGACGCGTTCCGGCGTCAGCTCCTGGCGCTCGATTCGAAAATCGCGCTGCCGTTCTGACGGCAGCCGCCGTTCAGTGTCTGACGTGCGCCTGCAGCTCGCGGTAGCGGGCGATCTCGGCTTCGTTTTTCTTCTCGGCGTCGACTTTCTGCTGCTGACGTTCGACGATGAAGGCCTTTTGCTTTTCGATGTTGACGCGCAGCGCGTCGATCTGGGATTGCAAGGTCGCGGGCACGGGCTTGCCGTTGCGGTCGAGGTCGGCCGCATGCGATAGCATCTCGGTCAAGCTCTTTTCCTGGCTCTGCAGGCTGATCTCCGTCGCGTGGATGCTCTGGTCGATCATGTCGATCTGTGCATGCAGCGCGCTCGCAAGCTCCTGCTCGTTCGGATAGGCGGCCAGGAATTGCTGATCCCTCCTCGCCTGTTCGTCGGCGATGCGTTTTTGTTCGTCGCGATCGGCGGCCGCCTTTTCGTCGGCCTTGAGCTCTTCGGCCGACTTCGGCTTGTCGACGTGCTTCACGACGAGCCCCTGGGCATTGACGATGTCGTAACCGAGCTGCAGAGCCTCGGCCGGCAGCGAGTCATCGAAATGCAGATTACCTTGAGCGTCGCGCCAGCGATAACGGTTGTGCGCGGCGTTCTGGGCCAGAGCGGATTCCGCGGCTGCGAGACCGAGCAGCACCGCGAGCGAAAGCGTGATTATGCGCATGATCGATTCCTCCGGTACCGAGTATACGCGCTCAGCCGCCGCAGCCGTAGGCGGCGCGGTAGGCGACCAGACGCTCGCGATGGGGAGCGAGCTCGGGCTGCTCCCCGGCCAGCGCCAGCAGCTCGGCGAGCCGCGCGATGGCGATGACCGGCACGCCGAATTCCGCGGCGATCTCCTGCGCCGCCGAGCGTTCTCCTTGGCCGCGTTCCTGCCGATCGAGCGCAATGAGCACGCCCGCGGCGATCGCGCCGTGATGGCGGATCAGCGCGAGCGATTCGCGGATCGCCGTGCCGGCGCTGATCACGTCGTCGACGATCAGCACGCGACCGGCGAGCGGCGCGCCGATGAGTACGCCGCCTTCGCCGTGATCCTTGGCCTCCTTGCGATTGAACGCCAGCGGAACGTCGCGGCCATGGCGTTCAGCGAGCGCGGTCGCCGTCGCCGTCGCGAGCGCGATGCCCTTGTAAGCGGGGCCGAAGAGCATGTCGAAGCCGACGCCGGCTTCGATCGCCGCTTGTGCGTAGGCCCGCCCGAGCGTGGCGAGCGCCGCACCGGAGTCGAACAGACCGGCATTGAAGAAATACGGACTCCGGCGTCCCGATTTCAGCGTGAATTCGCCAAAACGCAAGGCCTTTCTCGCAAGCGCAAGCTCGAGGAATTCGCGTTGGTAGGGCTGCATGTGAGCGGCGTCTGGAACGGAGGTCAGGGTGTGAGAGTGTAGCTCGGGCCCGCCATGCACACACGACCGCACAAACACTTGCGACGGCGCTCGCGACGCAGAGTAAGCTTGCACCCTCCACCCGGCCTCCTTCACCACCATGCGCATCATCACGTTCAACGCCAACGGCATCCGCTCGGCCGCAAGCAAGGGTTTCCTCGATTGGCTGAAGCGGCAGAACGCCGATGTCGTCTGCCTGCAGGAGACCAAGTCGCAGGAGCATCAGCTCGACGATCCCAAATTCCGGCCCGACGGACATCATTGTTTCTATCGGGACGCGACGACCAAGAAAGGCTATAGCGGCGTAGCGATCTATTCGCGACGCGAGCCCGACGAAGTGCGCACCGCGCTCGGCTGGGCGCCTTTCGACGACGAAGGTCGCTACCTCGAGGCGCGCTACGGCAAGCTGAGCGTCGTCTCGCTGTACGTGCCCTCTGGCTCGTCGGGCGAGGAGCGCCAGCGCTTCAAGTTCAAGGTCATGGACTGGATCAAGCCCATATTCGACCAATGGCTCGCGAGCGGCCGCGACTATGTGCTGTGCGGCGACTGGAACATCGTGCGCTCGCACAACGACATCAAGAACTGGAGCTCCAACCAGAAGAATTCCGGCTGCCTGCCCGCCGAGCGCGCGTGGCTCAACGGTCTCGTCGCCGACGCCCACGGCGACGACACGCCGGCGCCGAAAACCGGCTGGCTCGACAGCTTCCGCGTCGCCAAACCCGACGCCGTCGAGTACACGTGGTGGTCCAACCGCGGCGCGGCGCGCGCGAACAACGTCGGCTGGCGCATCGATTATCAGATCGTGACGCCGTCCCTCGGGAAACGCATCAAGGGCTGCGAGATCACGGCATCGCCGCGCTTTTCCGATCACGCGCCGTATCTCGTCGAGTACGCATGAGCGCTTCTGTTGCGCAGAGCAAGCCGTCCATCCGGCGCGCCTTTGCGCATCCGGCATCGGCGACGATGCTGTTCTTCGGTTTTTCGAGCGGCCTGCCGTTCCTGCTCGTTTCCGGCACGCTCGCGCTATGGCTGAAGGACTTCGGCATCGATCTGGCGAGCATCACGATGATTGCCAGCGCTGGCATGACTTACGTGTTGAAATTCCTTTGGGCACCGGTACTCGATCATTGGCTTCCGCCTGTTCTGGCTAGGCTCGGCCGACGGCGCGGTTGGTTGCTAGCCGCGCAATTGGGCGTTGCCGTCGGTCTCGCCGCCATGGCGCTGTTGACGCCGCAGCAATTGCCGTTTTTCATCGCGGCCACATTGTTCGTTGCATTCTTCGGCGCCACCCAGGATGTCGCGGTCGACGCGTACTTGATCGAGATTGCGCCTCTCGAGGTGCGCGGCGCGCTGGTGGCGACCTATTCGCTGGGCTATCGGCTCGGCTTGATGCTGGCCGGTGCCATCGCTCTGATCCTCGCCGATCACATGCCGTGGCGGACGATCTACTTCGCCATGTCTGCAGCCATGGCAATACCGATCGCCGCCAATCTCGCCGCGCCCGAGCCGCATGCAGAAACCGCTCCTGCGTTTTCCTGGAGCCAGACGTTGTACTTCGCGACGATCGGAACGGTCGAAGATTTTTTCCGCCGTTATGGTTGGCCGTTGGCGGCGACGATCCTGCTCTTCATTCTGCTGTTCAAGATTCCGGAGCAAGCCACTATCGGCGGCATCATGGGTCCGTTCTACCGCGATATGGGCTTCAGCAAGACGGAAATCGGCGCGGTGACGAAGATCTACGGCGTCTGGATCGGCATCGTCGGCACGTTCGTCGGCGGCGCGGCCGTGGCGCGTTTTAGCATCTGGCCGCCGCTCCTTTTTGCGATCGTCGTCTGCGGGTCGAGCAACCTGCTCTATCTTTTCCTGACTGCGCATCAAGGCAGTCTACTCGCGCTCACACTGGTGATTTCCGCGGAAAACTTCACGCTCGGATTGCTCGGTCCGCCGACCGTCGCGTTCCTTTCTTCCCTGGTGAACCGCCAACACACGGCAACCCAGTATTCGTTGCTGACATCGCTGCTCAACGTGCCGGGCAAGGTGCTGGGGTTCTTCGCCGGCAGCATTGTGGTGGCGACCGACTACCGCACGTTTTTCGTGCTCACTACGTTGACGATCGCGCCGGCAGCTCTGCTGTGCTCGTGGCTCTGGATGCAATTCGCCCGGCGCAGCCGCGCGAACGCGTGAAATCCCAGCCGTTTACTGCGAGAATGCGTCGGCAGGGGTAGGGCGCGCAACAGGATCGAAAGCAAGGTGCCTGACATACTCGTGCGCAACATCGACCAGGCGGTGGCGGAACGCATCAAGGCCATTGCCCGCGAGCGCAATTGGTCGATCAACGAAGTCATCGTCTACGTGCTGCGCCACAGCCTCGGCTTCGGCGGCGAGGATTTGGCGCGCCGCGACGTGCACCACGACATTGCCGTGCTCAGCGGCACCTGGGATTCGCGCGAAGCCGACGCGTTCCGCAATGCGCTCGAAGCGTTCGAGCGTCTCGAAGGCAAGCCCCTGTTCGTCGATACGCCAAAAGGCGGCAATCAGCCGAAGTAGACGCCGCCTAGGGCGCGCGGTCCGCGTGCGCCGGTCACGTCCGGCACGTCGGCGAGCGGACGTCCGGCCAAGCGTTCGCGCGCGAGCCAGGCAAACGTCATGGCTTCGACGAAGTCGGGATCGATGCCGAGCCGCGCCACGCTCGCCACGTCGGCCGGCGCCAGCGCTTGCCCGATCGCCGCCATGAGCACGGGATTGTGCACGCCGCCGCCGCAGACGAGCACCTCGCGCGTGTCCGGCGCATGCATGTGCACGGCATCCGCGATGCTTCGGGCGGTGAGCGCGACGAGCGTGGCCTGCACGTCTGCGGATTCGACACGCATGCCCGCGAGCTTCTGTGCGAGCCAGGTCAAATGGAACACCTCGCGCCCGGTGCTCTTCGGCGGCGCGGCAGCGAAGTAGGGCTCGGCGAGGAGGCGCTCCAGCAGACGCCGATCGACGCGTCCGGACGCGGCGAATTTGCCACCCTCGTCGAAGGCGCGGCCTCGCTCGTGCTGCATCCATGCGTCGAGCAGGCAGCTGGCCGGGCCCGTATCGAAGCCTCGCACCGGGCCGCCGCCTTCGCGGGGAACGATCGTGATGTTCGCGATGCCGCCCAAGTTGAGCACGACGCGCGCCGCTTCTCCGCGCGCGATCATCGCTGCGTGGAATGCGGGCGCGAGCGGTGCGCCTTGTCCTCCCGCCGCGAGGTCGCGGCGACGGAAATCGGCCGCGGTCGTGATGCGCGTGATTTCGGCGATGACGTTCGGGTCACCGAGCTGCATCGTATACGGCGCGACGCCCTGCGGACGATGGCGTACGGTTTGGCCGTGCGAGCCGATCGCGGCGACTCGGTCGCGGTCGACGCCGGCCTTGGTGAGCAACGCTTCGGCAGCATTGGCGAACGCGCGCGCGATTTCGACGTCGAGCCGCCCGAGCTCGTCCAGCGCGATGCAGCCGTCGCCTTGCGCGAGCGCGAGAATGCGCCGACGCAAATCGTCGTCATAGGGATGGATCAGCGCCGTATGGAGCATCGGCTGCGGTGCGAAGC
The DNA here is from genome assembly GCA_035650835.1 of Rudaea sp. GTDB lineage: Bacteria > Pseudomonadota > Gammaproteobacteria > Xanthomonadales > Rhodanobacteraceae > Rudaea. The sequence goes on from DASRGX010000312.1 coordinate 12,242, forward strand.
TCACGAGCGCCGCGTCGATGCCGTCGGCGCTCGTGCCCGAGATGAGCCCGATGTAATACGGCCGCGCTTCGCTCACGCGCGCGTCATTTCGCTAGCGCGAGCTGCGTCGATTCGAGCGTCTTGAGCTTGGCGAGCAGCGGTTGGCTCTGGCGCTCGAAGCGTGCGAGCTCGGTCGGCGGCAACGGCTCGGCCTTGGGCAGCGTCACGGTAAGCGGATCGCGATGCATGCCGTCGACGCGGAATTCGTAATGCAGGTGCGGACCCGTGGCCATGCCGGTCATGCCGACGAAGCCGATCGTCTGGCCCTGGCTCACGTGCTGGCCCACGCCGATGCCGGCGAAACGCGACATGTGGCCGTACAGCGTGCTGTAGTGCCCGCCGTGCTGCAGGATCACGACGTTGCCGTAGCCGTTCTGCCAGCCGCGGAACACCACCTTGCCGTCGCCCGCCGCGTGGATCGGCGTACCGGTCGGCGCGGCATAATCGACGCCGCGATGCGCGCGCATCGTGCCGAGGATCGGGTGCACGCGCGCCACGGAGAACAGCGAAGAAATGCGCGTGAAGTCGACGGGCGTGCGCAGGAACGCCTTGCGCAGCGGTCGGCCGTCCTCGCTGTAGTACATCGTGTTGCCGGCGCTGTCGGTGTAGCGGAATGCGCTGAAGCGTTTGCCGTGGTTGATGAAGGTCGCCGCGACGATCTCGCCGTCGCGCAGACGCTCGCCCTCGCAATAGACGTCGTCGTAGATCACGGTGAAGCTGTCGCCCTGGCGCAGATCCTGTGCGAAGTCGATGTCGTAGCCGAACGCGTTCGCGAGCTTGAGCACCATCGCGTCGTCGAGCCCCGCCTGTGCGCCGGCTTCGAACAGCGAACGTTCGACGACGCCGTGCGCGACGTGCGTACGCCGCTCGATCTTGCGATCCTGCACGTGTTCTTCGATGCCGTCGCCCGTGAAGTTCTCGATGACACGCGTGTGATCGTTGCGGTCGAAGCGCACGCTGCGCACGCCGCCGTCGGGGCCGCGCAGGAACGCGAATTCGTCGCCGGGATGGATATTGCGCAACGCGGTCGCATTGTCGCGATCGTTGAGCAGCTTCTGCAAATCGCCGGGACCGATGCCCTGTTGGCGGAAAATGTCGCCGACGGTCTGCCCGGCCCTCACGGTGACGGTCTGCCAGGCGTCGTCGTCGGGCATCCCCGCGGCATCGTCCGCCGGCTCCGCAGGCAGCGGCGGCACGTCGAGCGAAAGCGTCGTCAGGGTCGCGGGTTGTCGCGTCGCGCTGGCGCCGCTCGGGATCACGCCGCCGACGACGATCGCGAGCACCGCCAGCATCAGCGCGGCGAACCAGTGACGCTTTCGCCATAGATATGGCGCGGCGAACGCGCGTTGCGCAAGCGATGCGGCTTGCGAAAAAGTATACATGTGGAAAGTTTTGCGCGATTGCGCAAATGCACCGGCGAGACGGCGCGCGGTCTCTCGTATAGAATGCATACGTTTTTCTTCGGACACAGGCCACGACCCCGCAACGGCCCGTACCTTAGCCATTGCGCCGACGAGCGTCAACGCGGCCCCGGCGCGGTATTTGCGCGAATGGCGGTGGTTAACGAATAATTAACGCCGACTGCCCGTTTGGCCATCCAAATGAGCAACTTTGTATACCGCGCGGCGCGCCCACGCGGATTCGAGAGAACGACTCATGAACGACATCGCGAATGCGCTCGAGCTGATCGGCCGCGGCGCTGAGGAAATCATCAAGGCCTCCGATCTCGAGTCGCGGCTCAAGCTCGGCCGTCCGCTGCGCGTCAAGGCGGGCTTCGATCCGACCGCGCCGGACCTGCACCTTGGCCACACCGTGCTGCTCAACAAGATGCGGCAGTTCCAGGACTTGGGGCACCAGGTCATCTTCCTGATCGGCGATTTCACCGGCATGATTGGCGATCCGAGCGGCAAGAACGTCACGCGCAAGCCGCTCACGCGCGAAGACGTGCTCGCCAACGCCGAAACGTACGCGGCGCAGGTGTACAAAGTGCTCGACCGCGAGCGCACCGAGGTGCGCTTCAATTCGGAATGGTTCGGCGCGATGGACGCCGCCGGGATGATCCGGCTCGCGGCCAAGCACACGGTTGCGCGCATGCTCGAACGCGACGATTTCGACAAGCGGTATAAAAGTGGACAGCCTATCGCGATCCACGAATTCCTCTATCCGCTCGTGCAAGGCTACGATTCGGTGGCGCTCAAAGCCGACGTCGAGCTCGGCGGCACGGACCAGAAATTCAACCTGCTCGTCGGGCGGCAGCTCCAAGAAGACGAGGGCATGCTGCCGCAGATCGTGCTGACGATGCCTTTGCTCGAAGGCACCGACGGCGTCAACAAGATGTCGAAGTCGCTCGGCAACTACATCGGCATCAACGAGCCGGCGAACGAGATCTTCGGCAAGGTGATGCGCATCTCCGACGATCTGATGTGGCGCTATTACGAGCTCTTGTCGTTCGCCAAATCGCTCGGCGACATCGGGCGCATGCGCGAGGCGGTCGCCGGCGGTGCGAATCCGCGCGACTTCAAGATGGATCTCGCCGCCGAGCTCACGGCCCGTTTCCACGGCCAGGCGGCGGCGCAGGCTGCGATCGCGCATTGGCACGAGGTGGTGCAGGGCGGCGGTGTGCCGCAGGACCTGAAGCTCATCGACATCGCTGCACCTTCCGAAGGCATCCGCATTGGCGCCCTGCTCAAAGCGGCCGGCCTCGCGCCGAGCACCTCCGAGGCGTTGCGGAAATTGGGCGAGCGCGCAGTGCGCGTCGACGGTGCGATCGTCGAAAATCGCGACGCGGCGTTCAAACCGGGAGGCGAGCATCTGCTCCAGCTCGGCAAGCGCGGCTACGCGCGCGTGCGACTGGTACTCTCGGCATGAAAAAAGATTGCCTGAGCTGTTGACGGAAATGGATGCGGATGTATAATGCGCGGCTCCCTCGGACGAAATGTCTTGGGCGCCGGAAGAGGTAGTGACCGGCAAGCGGATGATCTTTGACAGTATGCGCAGGTGACTTGTGTGGG
>DASRGX010000313.1:0-12792 GCA_035650835.1 Rudaea sp.
TGTTCGGCCAATCGGTCACGCTGACGGCGACGGTCTCGGCCGTATTGCCAGGCAACGGCATTCCGACGGGAACGGTGACGTTCTCCGACGCTGGTAGCCCGATCGGCTCCGGCTCGCTTGTGGGCGGCACGGCGACATTCACGACATCCGCGCTTGCCGTGGGCTCCCATACCATCACGATCCACTACGACGGCGATGGCAATTTCAACGTCAGCGATGGGGCGCTGTCAGGCAATCCGCAGGTCGTCAACAAATCAGACTCCACGACAAATGTAACGTCCGTGCCGAAGCCGTCCGTATTCGGCCAGTCCGTCACGTTCACGGCGACAGTTTCGGCGGCAGCACCGGGATCCGGAACGCCGACCGGCACGGTGGTTTTCCTCGAAGGCAGCACTCCCCTTGGCGCGGGCACGTTGTCCGGCGGTGTCGCGACATTCGCGACTTCGGCGTTGCCCGCCGGCAATCACACGATCACTACGACGTACGCGGGCGACGGCAACTTCAACGGCAGCGCGGGTTCGCTGTCCGGCAATCCGCAGGGCGTCGCTCCGGCCAGCACTGCGACGGCGCTGGTCTCGTCCGTCAATCCGTCCCAGTACGGCCAGCCGGTGAGCTTCACGGCCACTGTCACCGACAATGCGGCAGGTTCGACCGCCGTGCCGACCGGCGCGGTGCAGTTCGTGGTCGACGGCGTGAGTTTCGGTTCGCCCGTGGCGCTCGCCAATGCGGGCAGCACGAGCGGCAGCGCGACGAGTTCCGCAACGAGCACGTTGTCGGTTTCGGGTTCGCCGCATACCGTCAGTGCCGTCTACGTGAATGCCGACGGCAACTTCAACAACAGTTCCGCCAACCTCGCGGCGGGCCAGACGATCACGGTGGCGAGCACATCCACCGCAGTAGCGTCTTCGTCGAACCCTTCGGTGTTCGGCCAGTCGGTGACGTTCACGGCGACCGTCTCCGACCCCGCGTCCATCGCAGCGCCGACGGGCGCCGTGCAATTCGTCGTTGACGGCGTGAATTTCGGGGCGCCGGTTTCCCTCGCTGCTGCCGGCGCCAGCAGCAGCACGGCGACGAGTTCCGCCACGAGCAGCCTGTCGATCGTTGGTTCGCCGCATAGCGTCACTGCCAATTACGTGAACGCCGACGGTAACTTCAGCAACAGTTCGGGCGCGTCGTCGCAAGTCGTCGACAAAGACGCCGCGGTGGCCGTGACCCAATCGACACCGCCCGGGCCGATTACGGCCGGCGGCGCCGTGCAAGTGACGGCGACGGTGAGCGCCGCAGCGCCGGGTGCGGGAACGCCGACCGGATCCGTGACTTTCTTCGACGGCGGAGCCACGATCGGTACGGTTTCCCTGAGCGGCGGCACTGCGAGCATTTCGACCGCAGCATTGGCGGCGGGCAATCACTCGTTGACATCGAGCTACAGCGGCGATGCGTTTTTCAACAGCACGACGAGCCCGCCGACGATCCTTTCGGTCACGCCTGCCACGCGGACGATCACCGCGACAGCGGGGGCCAACGGTTCGATCACTCCGAGCACGCAATACGTCGTCGACGGCAACATCGCAAGTTTCGTCGTGACGCCTCAGAACGGGTACGTCGCGACCATGAGCACGACGTGTCCGGAAGGACTCGGCACGCTCAAGAACAACGTCTACACATCGCTTCCGATCTCGCAGGACTGCTCGGTCGCGGCGACGTTCACGTCGGCTTCGGCGGCGGCCACACTCACGCTGACGCTGAGCGACAACCGATCGTATGTGCACTACGGCGCGTTCATGAGCTACGTCGTGACGCTGAGCAACTCGTCGGGCAGCGACGTCACCGGCCTGACCATCAGCGGTACGGAGATTTCGCCTGCGTCGGATCTCGACCCTGCCAACGGTCATTGGCAATGTTTCGCCATCGCTGCCGATTGCCTGCAGACTGGAACGGGATCTTTCTTCGACGGCAATGTGACCGTCCCTGCAAACACCAGTATTGCCTGGGTCGTATCGGTTCCCAGCCGCGCGAATCCTCCCGACGGCTACGCGACGTATCAAGTCACCGTCAGCGGCATCACTCCGGCGTTGGTGCAGTCCGATACGGATGTCTTCGTCATTTTCCGCGACGGCTTCGATGTTGCGAACGGTGACGGAACGGGATCATCCATGCCATCGGGCGTCTCGGCGGCGGAGTACTGGGACGGTTCCGCCCTGTCGCTGCCGCCGATGGCGAGTGCCAGTGGCGTCATAGAAATCGTGCTCGACGCGAAAGCGTCGGATCAGTCCGGGTTCCGCATCGAACGCTTCGACACAGGCTCGCAGGATTGGTTGCGCGTTGTGACCTTCGATCCGCAGGGCGAAGAGCAAGCAGGCAGTTGGGTTGCCTTCTCCCCGAACACACCGTTGTGGTTGGGTGCTGCCTGCGTTCAAGGCAAGTGCGAAGTCATGCTTGTCGGCGGCGCAGCCAAAATCGATGTGCCGATCGCGGCGTCGGCCTCGTGGCAAGTGCGCGTTGCGAGTGCGTCCAAATGAAGACGTTCGGGGAGGGGTCTCATATGCGCGGGTATTCGTCGAGCTCGAGCGTCGTTCTTGCGTTTGCACTGCTGTCGTCAAGCCTCGCCACTACGGGCTTTACGGCATCGGTCTTGCCCTCAGGCGGCAGCCTGGGTTCTACCACGACGATCACCAGCTTCGATCCGCCGAGTCCGATCACGATCGGAAGTGCGACGACCGTGTCGGTGTTCGTCGCAGGCAGCGGCGTCACGCCGACGGGATCGGTTACCGTCAGCGACGGTACCGGGGCCAGTTGCGCAATTACGTTGTCCGGCGGAGTCGGCAGCTGCGATTTGACGCCCACCTCTACGGGCACGAAGTCTGTCACGGCGCAATATGAGGGCGACAGCAACTTTGTCGGCAGCACGAGTGCACCCGCGACGCTGGTAGTCACACCGCCCGCGCGTACGGTTACGTCGAGCGGCGACACGAACGGCACGATCTCGCCGGCATCGCAATATGTCACCGACGGCAATACGGCGTCGTTCAATTTGAGCGCCAGTGCGGGTTACTCCGTCAATATCGGCGGTACTTGCCCGGCGGGAAATCTGAGTCACGGCGTGTACACGACCGGGATCATCGGCGGCGATTGTTCGGTGACGGCGACGTTCGTATCGGCAGCCGATTCGCTCACCCTCGAGGTTACGGACGATCACCTCTTCTCGCGCTACGGCATGCAGATGCAATACACGGTGATCGTGAGCAATCCGGTCGGCATCGACGTATCGGGGTTGAGCATCAGCGCGGCGAACTCGGCGGACTTGGGCACCGGTTCGACCACATGGACTTGCTTTGGATCCAGCACCCAATGCCAGCAACAAGGCCAAGGCGCATTCGCCGACAGCGCCGTCACGATTCCTGCCGGGGGCCTCGTGGCCTGGCTCATAACCGTACCCGTACCGGAAAACGCGCCCGATGCGACGGCGGATTTCGCGATCTCTCTCGACGGTCCGAGCTTCGTCGCACCGAATACGCAGGTCGACACCGACACGCTGGTGATATTCCACGATGATTTCGAAGTACCTTACGGCGACGGAGCGCAATGATTCGATGTTCGACCAGGTAGGTTGCTTCCGCGCTACCGTCTGGGCAGACGGCGCCGCGGTCACTCGTGTGGAGCTTTGAGGATCGACCTTTGTTCCGGCTGCCATGGAACAGGGCATAGGTGAGTGCGGTGAGTAGCAGCGACAGCACTAGATGGCGCCTCGCGCCATTTTGTCGGTGGCGGCGCCCGCACCGCGGGCGCATGCGCGTATTGCGAGGTCCGCGAGTGGCTCCGGTGTCGTCAATTTTCGCGCCGGCGATTTTTAGTTCGGAGTTGAGCTCAAGCTGCCTCCGCCGCGGCGCTTCGGCCCGAAGAACAGTTCGATGGCGCAGCGCAGACGAGCGCTATGGCGCCACTAGTTCGCCATGCGCTCTTCGAGCCCTGCGCCAGCTTGCAGCGCCTGCATCGCTACCGCAGGTTCGAGTTCACGGCGACATCACCTTCTCCGTCGGCGAATCGGGTGTCGCCGGGGCACCTCGCCGCAGCGGCAGCATGCGCATCAGCACGTCGTCGCGCCGGTAGTAGTGGTGGTAGAACGCCGCGGCAACGTGCAGCGCGATCAGACCGAGGCCAGCGTACGACAGAACGATATGTGCCGGCAGCAATGTCTGGTAGATCGCAACGCGCTGTTCGTGAGTTGTGGCGGTGTTGAGCCAAGGAACGGCCGGCCAGGAAAGATACGGAACGAGCGGTGCCGCTTGGCGGCGCAAGCTCAGCACGAACCATCCGGATAGCGGCACGATCAACATGTAGGCGTACAGCAGGAAGTGCGTCGAGCGCGCAAGCCAGCGAACGCCTCGGCCCATTTCGGCTGGCAACGGTGGATAGGTGTGCAGCAAGCGCCACGCGATTCGGACGACGGTCAATGCCAATGCCCACATGCCGACCGACATGTGCGCCAGATAAGAAGTCTGCACGAAGTCGTCGTCTCGGGAAGCGATATGGGCAAAGTACAGGGCGAGAATGAAGTCCACTGCGATCAGGGCGGCTATGGACCAATGCAGTATCTTGGCAACCGCGCTATACCGCGACGGCGGTGTCGTGAGGAGATTCATGGATGCACCTTGGCGCGTTCCGGCAGTCATTGCGATCGTTCGGCACCTGCGGGCAACCGGCTCCAGGTTTCCTGCAGCGTGGACACGTGATCCCAGGGATACGCGCGGTTCGGCCAGATCAGATAATGCATCGTCACGATCTGATCGTCTTTGACGTACCCGGCCCACACCGGCAACGTGCCGTACTCGTAAAGCGTGGTGCTGAACGACACGGGGATCACGTTGTCGAAATTCTCACGCGGCGGTGCAGCGCTGACCCATCCGATCAGTTCATGTTCGTCGTTGGCGGCCTGTCCCGTCGTCGGCCACTCCTTGCCTTTGAGCAGCCCGGATTCGAGATCGAGCGACACGAGTTCGATGACCACCTTGTCTATCGGATTTGTCCATTTGCCGAGCAGCTTCGACTTCAGCGAAGGATCGAGCTTTTGCGCGCGCTTGGCGTAGTCGGGAGCCGCGACAGCTGTGGCGGCAACGACGAGTGCCAGGCCCGCGCAGACGACGTGGGAAAGCCTGAGTGTGCACATTTGACTGATCTCCAGGGTACGTGACACGAACCGGATTCGCACCGTCACGTTATCGGCAAACTGTTAGGCAATCGTTGCGGCCGCGGGGAACATTTGTAACTGTTCGTTTCAGCGATCGAGGACCGGCCTGCGTAATGCAGCGAGTCGGGTTGCGGCCGTTTCAACGGCGACGTAGAAAGCTGGCGTTACGTAAAGCGTCAGCAGTTGCGAGAAGATCAATCCGCCGACAATGGCAATGCCTAGCGGCCGCCGCGCTTCCGAACCCATTCCGGTCGACATCGCGACAGGCAGCGTGCCGAGGATCGCGGCGATGGTTGTCATCATGATGGGACGAAAGCGCACGACGCACGCTTCGACGATGGCTTCCGCAGCCGACAAACTCGCTTGGCGGCGCAAATGCAGCGCGAAGTCGACCATAATGATGCCGTTCTTCTTCACCAGTCCGACGAGCAGGATCAGCCCTACGAAACTGAACAGATTGAGTTCGCTACCGCACACGAGCAGCGAAAGCAGTCCACCGAACATGGCGAGCGGCAGCGCCGTCAATATCGTGATCGGGTGTACGAAACTCTCGTACAGGATCGCCAGCACCATGTAGATCACGACGATCGTGAGCACGAGCAGGAGCGGCAGATTGCGCAACGACTCCTTGAAGCCCTGTGCATTTCCGACGAAAGCGCCCAATACATCAGCGCCGAGTTCGCGTTGCGCGATCGCTTCGATCGCGGCCGTCGCCTCGCCCAGCGACACGCCCGGGGCAAGGTTGAACGACATCGCCACGGCAGGCACCTGCGCGTAGTGATTGATATAGAGCGGGCCGACGCTAGGCTTGATGTCCGCAACGGCGCGCAACGGCACCGGACGATCGTCGGTGCCCGGCACCGATAGCGCATCGAACGCGCCGATCTGTTCTTGGTATTCCGGCGCGAGCTGCATCATCACCCAGTATTCGTTTGCCGCGCCATAAATCGTGCTGACCTGCTGACCTCCGTACGCGCTCGCCAAAGTGGCCTGCACCTTGTCGGCCGTGACGCCCAGGTTCGCTGCCACCTCGCGATGCAAGCGCACCTCGATCTGAGGATTGTCGAGCACCAGGTCGCTGCTTACATCCTGCAGCATGGGAAGGGCCGCGAGCTCCTGCTCGAAACGCGGCGCCACCCGGTACAAGCTGTCGATGTCGGCGCTCTGCAGCACGAATTGGTATTCGGCATTGCCGCCCACAATGCCGACATTGACCGGTGCCGGATTTTCGATATACACCTGGATACCGCGCACGTTCGCCAGCGCCGTGCGTAGTTGACTGCGCACTTCGCCGGCCTCTGCGCGTTCGCCCATCGGCCGCAGGCCCATATACAGAAGGCCGATGTTGTTGCCGCCCGTGCTGCCCCAACCCTGGCCTGCATTCGACATCACGGTGGCGATCGAGGAATTCGCGGCGGCTACGCGGGCGACTTGCTGCTGCGCGCTGTTCAAGGTCGCGAATGAAGTACCCTCCGGAACGACGGTCGTGCCGATCACCTGCCCGGTGTCCTCGCTCGGGATGAAGCCTTTTGGAACGACGGCGAATAAGGCGACGACGCCGGCGAGAATCAAGCCCGCGAACACGAGCGTTGCGCGCCATCGCTCGACGGTCCAAACGAGCGACGCGCGATAGGCATAGACGATGCGGGCGAAAGCGCGCGCGCCCCGCGTCGGCGAACGCGTCGCGACATCGCGCCGCGCCGCGCGGCTGCAGAGCATCGGCGTGAGCGTCAGTGCGACCAGCGCGGAGATACCGATCGCCGCGGCCACGGTCACGGCGAATTCGCCGAACAGACGCCCGATGATGCCGCCCATCAAGAGCACCGGGACGAACACGGCCGCCAGCGACACGCTCATGGAGGCCACCGTAAATGCGATCTCGCGGCTCCCGTCCAGCGCGGCTGCGCGCCAGGACTTACCGTGCTCGCGATGGCGCACGATGTTCTCCAGCACGACGATCGCATCGTCCACCACGAAGCCCGCCGCTAGCGTCAAGGCCATCAGCGATAGGTTGTCGAGGCTGAAGCCGAACAAGCGCATCACGAGAAACGTGCCAAGCACCGAGGTGGGCAGCGCCAGCGCGCAGACGAATGTGGCATGCACATTACGCAAGAATGCGAGCATCACGGCGACAACCAGCGCGATCGCCACGAGCAGTGTCTTGCGTACCTCGTCGAGACAGCCCTTGACGAAATCGCCGCGGCTGTAAAGTAGGTGCAGCTTGGCATCGCCAGGCGCTTCGGCGCTCAGCTGCGGCAGCAGCGCCGCTATTGCATCAGCCACCGCGACCGTATTCGCGCCGGGTTGGCGCCGGACCGAGAGCATTACGGCTGGCCGCAGCTTGCCGTCGCCGCGCGCCTCGGTGAACGTAGTGAGTTGGCGGTCCTGCTGGATGCCGTCCACGGCGTAACCGACGTCACGCAGGTGGACGGGTACGCCGTTCCGGCGCGCAACTACCATGTCGTCGTACGCATGCGCGTCGACCAGCTGCCCTTTGTTCTCGATCACATACGTGCGCGCACCGCCGTACATCGTGCCGGTCGGAAGGCTTGTGTTGTTGCTCTGGACCGCACTGACCACGGCATCGAGCGTCAGGCCGCGTGCCGTCAACGCGTACGGATTCAAGTAAATCCGAGCCGCATATTGGTACGAACCGAAAACCGATACCTGACCCACACCTGCGACCTGCGAGAGGCGCTCGGCCACGCGCGTCTCCGCGAATTCGTCGAGCCGTGTCAGTGGAACCGTCTCGGCGGTCAATGCCAGATACACGATACCGTAGTCGGTGGGATTCACCTTGCTCAGAACTGGCGGCGTCGGCATGCGTGCGGGCAGCAGGCGCGATGCTTGCGCGATCGCCGTCTGCACGTCCTGCGCCGCGGCGTCGATACTGCGATCGAGTTTGAACTGCAAGGTGATGCTGGCGCGCCCGACCGTGCTGTTCGAACTCAGGGCGATCACGCCGGGGATGCTGCTGAAACGGCGTTCGAGCGGTGTGGCAACCGTCGCTGCGATGGTCTGCGCATTCGCACCGGGCAGGCTCGCGGAGACGGTGATCGTGGGGAAATCGATACTCGGCAGTTCGCTCACCGGCAAATCAACGAACGCCAGCGCGCCGGAAAGCAGCAACGCGAACGTGAGCACGCTCGTCATCACCGGACGCCGGATGAATACGGCGGAGAGGTTCATCGAATGCCGGGCAAGTTCACTGCGGCCGGCAATGTCCGCCCGGGCGTCGCGATCGCGATCCGCATCCCGGGACGAAGGTTGCGCGGCACGCGCGAGACCACGCGTTCGCCGCCGACCAGGCCGGCGGAGATCACGGCGAGTTCGTCCACTTGGCGATCGATGCTCACCTCGCGCACGAGCGCCCGGCCTTCTGCCACGACGTAGACGAAACTTCCGTTCTGCCCCTCATTCACGGCAGACCGGTCGACCACCACTGCATGCGGCTCGACGGTGAGCTCCAGATCCACGCGCACGTATTGCCCGGGCCAGAGCTGATCGTCAGCGTTGGGGCATTGCGCCTTGAGCATCACTGTGCCTGCGCCCGCGTTGATCGTGTTGTCGACGAAAGCAAGTTCACCGCGGTCCAATTCTCGGCGACCGTCTTCCGTCTTCAGCACGACGCGGATGCCGTTCTCGCGTTGGTAATGCCGCACGTCGGGCAAGTACTGTTGCGGTAGGCTGAACTGCACTTCGATCGGCTGCATCCGGTTGATCGTGACCAACGGGACGGCGTCCGCCGGCGCGACGATGTTGCCCGCTTTCGACGCGATGCTGCCGGTGCGACCCGCGATTGGCGCGCGCAGGACCGTGTAACCGAGATTGATCTTCGCTTGTTGAAAAGCGCCTCGTGCCTGTTCCGCGGCGGCGCGGGCATTGCGATAGTCCTGCGGCACGACGTAGCCGCGCTGCGCCAAGAGTTCCAGCCGGTCGGCATTGCTCTTTGCGTTTTGCCACGTCGCCTGCGCCGACGTCAGTGCGGCCTCGAACGGGGCCGCCTCGATCCGGAAAAGACGCTGTCCGGCGGCAACGGGCTCGCCCTCGGTGAACCATACACGTTCGAGCTTACCCGCGACTTGGGGCCGAATCTCGACCGTATGCATCGACACGACCACGCCGACCGCCTGAAGCTGCACGGGCATCGCTTGCACCTGTGCGAGCGACGTCTCCACCGCCAACGGCGGCGCTTCGCGCGTCACCGCCTTTGCGTTTCCGCCGGCCGTAAAGCGCATGGCGATGGCCGCGGCGACCACCGCTGCTGCTGGAAGGGCGGAGGCGAAGTACCAACGCGAGCCGTTCGTGCGCATCGTCAGTCGAGTAGCAAAGTCGCGGCGCTCTAGCGCGTCGAGGACGTCTCGGTGACGCGCATCGCCTCGACTTGCACGCGCAGATCCACGTTCATGTCGAAGCCGTAGCGCTTGCCGGTCGTGATGCCGAAGTCCTCGCGATTGATGTGACCAACGGCATCCGCGCCACACACCTCGCGCTTGACGATCGGTTGCTCCGGCATGCAGCGGAATTTGGTGATCTTGAGCGACAAGGGTTTCGTGACGCCATGCAACGTGAGCGTGCCATCCACGCGCCTCGGTGCGCCGCGGAAGAATCCGCGTAAGGTTCCAACATAGTGCGCTTCGGGGAATTTCGTTGCTTCGAGGATGGGCGGCATAGTCGAGCTGACCGCCATCGCGTTGAGTTTGTCGTGGCCGAATTCGACACTCGTCACATCGACGGTCACGTCAACCGCACCGGTTCCGTGCTCCGTGTCGAGAACGACGGTGCCGTGCGTGGTGCGGAACATCCCGCGCCACGACGACATGCCGAAATGGTCCGCCTCGAACGCGGGATGCGTGTGCTCCGGGTCGATTTCGTATGTGATGGGCAGCGCTTGCACCGCACAGGCGGCCAGCACCAGAACAAAGGCCGAAGTTCGGGTCACGTGGCGGATCCTGGTGATGCGAATGGCGGCCATGCTGTCAGTCCCGAGTCGCGCGAGTGGAGGGACTGTAGGCAGGCGCTGTTGCGCAAGTGTTGCCTCGTATCGGAAAACTCGTAACAAAACGTTTCAGCCCGTGTGCGCGTGCGTCGCGGCGCGCTAAACTCGTCGCGTGAGGCGCAGCCCTTCCAAGATCTTGGTTGTCGACGACGACGGGCGCACACGCGCGCTGCTCGATTCCTATCTCGCCGAAATGGGCTTTGAAGTGTCGGTCGCATCGGAGGGCCGCTTCATCGAGCAGACGTTGGAACGCCAAAAAATCGATCTCATCGTGCTCGACCTGATGCTGCCGGGCGAGGACGGACTGAGCATCTGCCGCAAGCTGCGCGGGAGCCAGGTGGATGTGCCGATCATCATGCTGACCGGCAAAGGCAGTGCGATCGATCGCATCGTGGGCCTGGAACTTGGCGCCGACGACTATCTGCCGAAGCCGTTCGAGCCACGCGAGCTCGTGGCGAGGATCAACGCGGTACTCCGACGGCGCGAACAGGGCCCGATCGGCGCACCGGCCCAGGCCGATGACGTGATCGTCTTCGGCGACTGCGAGCTCAATCTTGGCACGCGCTCGCTCACGCGTTCAGGCCGCTCCATGGCGCTCACGACGGGCGAGTTCGCCGTGCTCGAGGCGCTGGTCCGGCATCCGCGCCGGCCGCTATCGCGCGAGAAGCTGATGGAGCGTGCGCGCGGACGCGAACACGCGGCGTACGACCGCAGCATGGACGTGCAGATATCGCGACTGCGGCGCGTGATCGAGCAGGACCCTGCGGCGCCACGTTTCATCCAGACTGTTTGGGGGTACGGCTATGTCTTCGTTCCGGACGGCGTTCGGCAGGTTGCTCCCTAAATCGCTGGTGGCGCGCAATGCTCTGTTCGTCACGGTGATACTGATCGCGAACCAATTTCTGTGGCTGAGCTTCGTGCGCCCTGCGGTATACAACCGCTTCGTCACTCCCGACAAGATCTACCATCCGGCCGGCATGCAGGTTGTCTATCTACAGGCCGAATGGATCGCATGCAGCCTGATCACGGCGACACTCGGCGTCTACGTGCTGTTCTTCTGGCTGCGGCGACAGCTGCAAAGCGTGGTCAATGCGGCGCGATTGTTGGGCGAGGGACGTACGCCGCCGCGACTGCCGGAGACGGGTGCGGAGGAGGTCCGCCAGCTCAGTACAGGGTTCAATCAGCTGGCGTCGAATCTGGAGGCGCTCGAGGCGGACCGCCGCATGATGCTCGTGGGCATCTCGCACGATCTGTCCACGCCGCTGACGCGTCTGCGGTTGGCGCTGGAGCTGTCGAGCCTAAAAGGCGACCTTTCGCAGACGCCGGGCATGATCCACGATGTCGAGGAGATGTCGGCAATCCTCGCGCAATTCACCGACTTCGTTCGCAGCGGCAAGGAGGAAGATGTCGTCGCGACGGACTTCAACCAGATCGTCGCCGACACTTGCGCACGCTACAACGCGTCGGGTGCGAAGATCGACCCAACGCTTGCCCCGATCCCATTGCTCGACGGCAGACCGCTCGCGCTGCGACGCCTCGCCACCAACCTGATCGACAATGCGGTGCGCTATGCTCATACCGACGTGCAAGTCTCCACGAAGGTCGAAGGCAAGCAGCTGATCTTTTCCGTCACTGACCGCGGCCCTGGCATCCGCACCACCGACCCTAACGCCTTGGTCAAACCGTTCGCGCGCGAAGACCTCGCCCGCGGCGGACCCTCCGGCGCGGGACTGGGCCTGTCGATCGTCGAGCGTATCGCCCGCCTGCACGGCGGCGAGTTGCAGCTGGTCAACCGTACCGGCGGCGGCTTAGCTGCTATCGTGGCACTACCCTGCAGCACTTAGGGCTGCGTATTTGCCGCGGTCAATCGAGCCGACGTCTTTCTTTCGAATGACGGCAGTTCAACGGCACATGAAGCGGACTCGACACGGAACATCGGTCTGCATGGTGGCAATGGCACTCGCTTCGTCGAGTTCGTCTTTTCGCAGTGGCTGACGTCGCCATCCTTGCCGTCGTTCTGCGGAAAATACGAGACACTGGATCGATCTCCATGGCTCACTCCAAGATGCCCGCACCTTCTTTCGCGCCGCGCGTTGCCCGATGCCGTCAGCGTCTGGTGCCGCAGTCGTTCTACCGCCGCGATCCGCGCGTCGTCGCTCCAGACCTGCTCAACAAGATCCTCGTTGCGGCGGACGGGCGGAGCGGACGCATCGTCGAGGTGGAGGCATATTGCGGCGCGGAGGATCCCGCTGCGCACACGTATCGCGGCAAGACTGCGCGCAACGCGACGATGTTCGGTCCGCCCGGACACTTGTACGTGTATTTCACCTACGGCATGCATTGGTGCGCGAATACGGTATGCGCGGAGGAGGGCATCGGCGCCGGCGTGTTGCTGCGCGCGCTGGACCCGGAGAGCGGCCTGGACGCGATGCGCGCCGCGCGACCCGCCGCGAAACGCGACCGCGATCTGTGCAGCGGACCGGGACGTCTTACGCAGGCATTTGGCATCGTCGGCGCACACGATGGCATCGCGCTGTACACGGGACGCGCGCCGTTCGCGATCGTCGACGACGGCATGCCTCCGCCGCTCGGACTGGTCGGCACGCCA
>DASRGX010000314.1:0-4880 GCA_035650835.1 Rudaea sp.
CTGCAGCTCGGCGATCTGATCCAGGAAGGCAACATCGGCCTCATGAAGGCCGTCAAGCGGTTCAATCCCGACATGGGCGTGCGCCTGGTGTCCTTCGCCGTGCATTGGATCCGCGCCGAAATGCATGAGTTCATCCTTCGCAACTGGCGTATCGTCAAGATTGCGACGACGAAGGCGCAACGCAAGCTGTTCTTCAATCTGCGCAAGTCGAAGAAGCGCCTGGGCTGGATGAATTCGCAGGAAGTCGAGGCCGTCGCCAAGGACTTGGGCGTGCCCGTTGCCGATGTGCTCGAAATGGAATCGCGCCTGTCCGGCCATGATATGGCCTTCGATGCGCCTACCGATGCCGACGAAGACGACCGGCCCGCACCGGTGGCCTACCTCGTCGACAACGGTGCCGACCCGTACCGCACGCTCGAGAGCGCTGACCAGGAGGAGTCCGATCTCGACACGCTGAAGCAGGGTTTGGCCAAGCTCGATGCGCGCTCGCGCGACATCATCCAGCGCCGCTGGCTCAAGGACGGCGACAAGGCCACGCTGCAGGAACTCGCCGACGAGTACGGCGTGTCGGCCGAGCGCATCCGCCAGGTCGAAGTGAACGCCATGAAGAAAATGCGCGCGTTGTTTGCGGCCTGAGCGGCAGCGAACCGTACCGCGAACGAACGGCCCTGCGGGGCCGTTTTTCGTTTTCGGTTCAGTAGAGATCGAGCGGATCGACGTCGAGCGACCAACGCACGCGGCGCCCAATGCGCAACGCGCGCAGCCGCTCCATCCACGCGGGCAGGAACGCATGGAGCGCGCTGCGTTCCGCGGCGCTGACTAGAAGCTGCCCGCGCTGCATGGCGGCGCGGCGCGGCATGGGCGCTGGCATCGGTCCGAGCAGCGTGACTCCCGGCGCTGCGCCTGCGGCGTCCACGGCAGCAGCCAGGAATTCGTCGACCGGCGTCGCGGTCTTCGCCTCGCAACGCAACAGCGCAAGGTAGGCGTAGGGCGGAAGGCCGGCGGCGCGCCGTTCCACGAGAAGTTCGCGCGCCACCGATGCGTAGCCTTCGCGCAGCAGCCGCCGCAGCAGCGGATGATCGGGATGGTGCGTCTGCAGCCAGACTTTGCCGGGTTTCAATGCGCGGCCGGCGCGTCCGGCGACCTGCACGACGAGCTGGCATAGGCGCTCGCTGGCGCGGAAATCTACGCTGAACAGCCCTTCGTCGACGCCGATGATCGCCACGAGAGTCAGGTTCGGCAGATCATGTCCCTTCGCGAGCATCTGCGTGCCGACCAGGATGCCCGGGCGATCGGGCGTGAACTTGGCGAGCAGATCGTGCATCGCGTCGCGCCGCTGCGTGGTCTCGCGGTCGATGCGCACGATCATGGCATCGGGAAACAGCGTCGATAGCGCGCGCTCCAGCCGCTCGGTGCCGAGTCCCTGCGGTTCGAGCGGCGCATGAGCGCAGTCGGGACACTGCGCAGGAACGCGTTGCTCGGCGCCGCAATGATGGCAGCGCAGACGCGCGGCGCCGCGGTGCCAGGTCAGCGGCTTGTCGCAGCGCTGGCAGGCCGCGTGCCAGCCGCACGCGCGGCACATGAGCACCGGTGCGTAGCCGCGACGGTTGCGAAATACGAGCGCCTGCTCGCCGCGGGCGAGGCAAGCCCGCAGCGCGGCGACGAGTTCCGGGGCGATGCCGTCGCTCGGGTACTTGCCGCGCAGATCGACGAGCTGGAATTCCGGCACGCGCGCCGCGCCGGGGCGCGAGCTCAGCCGCAGATGCGCATAGCGCCCGGCCTCGATATTGGCGAGCGTCTCGAGCGACGGCGTCGCCGAGCCGAGCACGACCGGTACGCCGAGCGCCTTCGCGCGCACGAGCGCGAGATCGCGCGCGGAATAGCGCAAACCGTCCTGCTGCTTGTACGAGGCATCGTGCTCCTCGTCGACGACGATGAGTCCTGCACGCGGCAGCGGCACGAATACGGCCGAACGGGTGCCGAGCACGACGCAGGGCTCGCCGCGCGCCGCTGCGAGCCAGGTGCGCGTGCGTTCGCCGTCGGCGAGATCGGAATGCAGGACACGCACGCGGCCGGGCAACCGCTCGCTGAAGCGGCGCAAGAGCTGCGGCGTCAGGCCGATTTCGGGCACGAGCACGAGCGCTTGACCGCCGCGTGCGAGAACACGCTCGGCAAGCGCCAGATACACCTCGGTCTTGCCGCTCCCCGTGATGCCTTCGAGCACGGTCGGAGCAAAGCCCGCGTTCGCACCGATCGCTGCGACGGCGGCGCGCTGGTCCTCCGTGAGCGGCGGCGGGTCGATGCGGATCGCGCTC
The DNA here is from genome assembly GCA_035650835.1 of Rudaea sp. Lineage (GTDB taxonomy): Bacteria > Pseudomonadota > Gammaproteobacteria > Xanthomonadales > Rhodanobacteraceae > Rudaea. The sequence goes on from DASRGX010000314.1 coordinate 2,316, forward strand.
GGCGCACCGACAGCGAGCCGCATCGACTCGACGAAACCGCGCCGCCGCAGGTTTGCCGCCGCTCGCCGCCAGTCGGGCAGGGCACGGTCGAGCTCGGCATGCAGCATCGGCCCGCGCGCAAGCAGAACGGCGAGTTCGGCGCTGCGCGAACCGGCGCGCGGTGTCGCGGCAAGGCCCGCGTCGGTCAAGCGGAGCGCCGGCTCGCCGTCTGCCGGCAACGCGCGTACCGAGCGCAGCCATGCGGGCAGCGCCGTCGCGACGACATCGCCGACCGGGTGCTGGTAATAGCGCGCGAGCCACCGCAGTGTGGCCAGCAGCTCCGGCGTCACGAGCGGGGTTGGGTCGAGCAATGCGCTCGCGGCTTTGAGCCGCTCGGGCGCAATCTCGGAATCCTCGGCGACCTCGAAGAGCACGCCGACAAGCCGCCCGCGCCCGAACGGGACGGCGAGCCGCGTGCCAGGAGCGACGCGTTCGATGTCCGCCGCTGCTGGCGGCAGGTAGTCGAAAAGGCCCGGGACCGGCACCGGAAGCGCTACGCGCAAGATGCGAGGCATCGCGTTTCCGTGGGGCGGTCGTGCGCAGAATTCATGGCTTGGGGCGGGATCGTAAGTAAAGGCTTAGATTGTTCACCTAAGTCACAGCTATCAAACAGTTTTTCCCCTTATCCACAAACATTGTGGATAAGTCTGTGCACGAGTCTCTGCATAGCCCCGCGCAAAGCGCGCCATTATGCGCTCAGGCTCGGCTTGGCGAAACTTTAATCAATCCGAAATGTAGCTGTGCTTTCAATGGCTTACAAAAGAAAAAATGTGGAAAATGCAGCAAGTCACGAAACTGTCGCAGGTCTCGTTTCCGCGGCCACGGCTTGTGTACAACCCTCATGCCATGGTGCTGTGCGGCATGCCCCGCGTCAAAAGTCAACGGCGACCTCGCTCGCGCGTTATTGGAACACACGCGGACGCACCAGGTGTGGCTAGAATGACGCAAGCGATTCCCGTTCCCTTAAGCTGGATGCCCGAGCGCGTGGATGCGAGCCCGGACGAGCGCACGCTCGATCAGTTCCTGAAGAGCGTCGAGCGACGCGCGTTGCGCATGGCCGAGCTCGCGACGGGCAATCGCGAGGAAGCGCTCGACCTGGTGCAGGACGCCATGTTCGGCTTCGTGCGCAATTACGCCGCCAAGCCAAGCGCCGAATGGGCGCCGTTGTTTTATCGTGTGCTCGACAGCCGCCTCAACGATTGGCATAGGCGGCGCCAGGTGCGCAGCCGTTGGCTCGCGGTATTCACGCGCGATCCGGAGGACGACGAGGTCGACGAGATCGCGCAGGCGCCCGATACGAACGATCCCGGACCGCTGCTGCGGTTGGCCGGCAACGAAGCCGCTCGCGATCTCGACGCCGCGCTGACCGCGCTGCCGCTGCGCCAGCGCCAGGCTTTTCTGTTGCGCGTCTGGGAGGGGCTGGATGTCGCCGCGACGGCGCAGGCGATGCGTTGCAGCGAGGGTAGCGTGAAAACCCATCTTTCGCGCGCCTTGACGACGCTGCGCCGCGCGTTGGAGGATCACGCATGAGCGATTTCCGGCAAACTCCCTGGGTGGACCGGGCCAAGCAGCTGCTCGACGAATCGGCGGCGGGCCTCGATGCGGCAACGGTGTCGCGCCTGAATCGTGCGCGCCAGGCGGCGCTGGGGTCGCGTCGGCGTGGGCCGCTGCTGCGCTTCATGCCCGCGGCGCTCGCGAGCGCGTGCGCCCTGTTGCTCGCGGTGGGCACCTGGCATCGCTATCACGTGGAGCCGGGCGACGAAGCCATACAGGCGTTGTCCGCTGCGGTCGGCAAGGGAGCGAACGGCACCGATATCGATCTCGTCGCGGGCGACGACAGCCTCGACTTGTATCAGGATTTGGAGTTCTACGCGTGGCTCGATGCGCAGGAGCAGGGGTCCGACAGCTGAGCATCGCGGCGCTCATCCTCGTCGTGCCGCTCGTCGCGAACGCGCAGGTTCCTGCGGGAAGCGCTGGCGATCCGCGCGACGTGCCGAAGGCGGAAAGCAAGCCGCCGGCGCGCAGCAAGACGGTGCCGGCCCAGCCCGAAGACGCGCCCGATGCGGCCTTGATCGAATATCTGGGCGAGTACGGCGACGCGGCGGACGGGCTCGATCCCATAGGGTTGGACGATCCCGAATCCCCGCCGGTGGATTTGGCGGCGCAGAAGCGGGGTTCCGGCGGATGAGGGTTATGTCCAGACGTTTTTGCATCCGTATCGCCGTCGCGATGCTGTCGTTCGCGAGCGTGTCCGTACAGGCGCAGCCGGCTGCGCCTGCGCCGTCGGCTATCGCTGCGCCTGTGGCGCCTATTCCGTGGTCGAGCCTGAGCCCCGCCGAGCAGAAAGTGCTGGCGTCGGTGCACAAGAACTGGGACGAATTGCCGCCGCCCGCGCAGCAGCGCTTGCTGCGCGGTGCACAGCGCTGGTCGAACCTGAACCCGGAGCAGCGCGCCAAGGTGCAGGAGCGGTTCCAGAAATGGAACGCCATGACGCCCGATCAGCGCGCGAAGCTCCGCGAACGCTAC
>DASRGX010000315.1:0-15784 GCA_035650835.1 Rudaea sp.
GTCCGGAATCAGGTGCCGGTTCATGCTCGCGAGCTGGAATTCGTATTCGAAATCCGACACCGCACGCAGGCCGCGCAGGATCACGCCCGCTCCGGTTTCGGCGACGAAGCGTGCGAGCAGCGACGAGAACCCGCGCACCTCGACGTTCGCGTAGCCCGCGAGCGCGAGCCGCGCCATCGAAATGCGCTCGTCGAGGCTGAAGCTCGGCCCCTTGCCCGCGCTCTCGGCGATGCCGACGATGAGCCGCTGGAACAACGGCGCAGCGCGGCTCACGAGATCGATGTGGCCGTTGGTGATCGGATCGAAGGTGCCCGGGTATACCGCGATGTGGCCGCGGTCCGGCTTGGCTTTCTCGATCGTCATGGGTCGTCGGCGGCGCCTCGTGGGTGGCGCCCTAAAGCTTAATGGATCGCCGGTACAGAGCATAGCGCACGGCGCCGGCATGTCCTTCGCGATGCACTGTCCAATTCGCCGGCAACTCCGGTGCGAGCGTACGCGGCGATTCGACGTAGACGACCGCATGCGCGGCGAGCCGCGCGTGGCGCTCGAGCGCCAGCGCCGCCGCCGCCCAGGCGTCGGCGTCAAAAGGCGGATCGAGGAACACGAGATCGTAGACGCCCTCGTGCGCAGCGATGAACACGAGCGCGTCGCCTCGATGCACAGCCGCCGCCTGCTTCAACCGCGCAAGATTCGCGCGCAGCTCGTCTGCGCGGCGTGCGTCGGCTTCGACGAAGTCGACCGACGCGGCGCCGCGCGACAAGGCCTCGATGCCGAGCGCGCCCGTGCCGGCGTAAAGATCGAGGCAGCGCGCGCCTTCGACGATCGGTGCGAGCCAGTTGAACAGCGTCTCGCGCACGCGATCAGGCGTCGGCCGCAGCCCCGGCGCATCGGCGACGGCCAAGCGCGACCCGCGGAGCCTGCCGCCGATGATGCGCACGCGCCCCGGCGCCGCGTCAGCGCGCGCGGAACTCACGAATCCCCAAGCCGGCGAGTGGTAGCATGTGCGTATTGTCGTTGAAGTCGATCCGCAATGCTCAAGTTCTGGAAGAAAAACCGCGATCAGGAAGCTCATCGCGACGGTCCCGCACCCGGCGGAGAGCCGTCGGACTCGAATCCTCTCTCCGCCTCCGACACCGCTTCGACTGAGCTCGCTCCGCAAGCGGCAGCCGAGATCCCGGCGAAGAAAACCTGGCGCGAACGCCTGGCGGGCAGCGTCCTCAACCGCGACGTGCGCACGCTGTTCGCGCGCCATCCCAAGCTCGACGATGCGCTGCTCGACGAACTCGAAACCGTCCTGATCGGCGCCGACGTCGGCGTCGCCGCAAGCGCGGGACTCATCGAATCGCTGCGCCGACGCATGGCCAAGCGCGAGTTCGCCGACGCGACGGCCCTGCTCGCTGCGCTGCGCGCGGAGCTCGTCGCCGTGGTCGCGCCCGTGGCCGTGCCGCTCGTCCCGCGCGCGGCCGAGCGGCCGTTCGTGATTCTCATGGTCGGCGTCAATGGCGTCGGCAAGACGACGACGATCGGCAAGCTCGCGCGTCGATTCCAGGACCGCGGACTCGGCGTTGCGCTCGCCGCCGGCGACACGTTCCGCGCCGCGGCCGTCGAGCAGCTCAGGGCCTGGGGCGAGCGCAATTCGGTGCCGGTCATCGCGCAGGGCTCGGGCGCGGACGCCGCGAGCGTGATCTTCGACGCGCTGCAATCCTCGCGTTCGCGCGACGTGGATGTGCTCATCGCCGACACGGCCGGGCGCCTGCATACGCAAGGCGGTCTCATGGACGAGCTCGCGAAGATCCGCCGCGTGCTCGGCAAGCTCGATGCGAGCGCGCCGCACGAGGTGCTGCTCGTCATCGACGGCACGACGGGGCAGAACGCGATCAACCAAGTGCGCCAGTTCCGCCAAGCCATCGGCGTCACGGGGCTCGTCGTGACCAAGCTCGACGGCAGCGCCAAGGGCGGCGTCGTGTTCGCGTTGGCGAAGGAATTCGGCCTGCCGATCCGCTACGTGGGCTTAGGCGAGACCGCGGACGACTTGCGCGAGTTCGACCCGGCCGCTTTCGTCGACGGCGTGCTGCCAGAAACGCTGGGGTCGTGAATTCGCCGGCACCGAGTCGCGACGCGGACATCGTTCCGTCCGCGAGTTCGCGCGAGACGAAGCGACGCACGGACGGCGATGTCGCGCAACGGCTTCTCGCTTGGTACGACCGTCACGGCCGCAAGGACCTGCCGTGGCAGCATCCGCGCACGCCGTATCGCGTATGGCTGTCGGAGATCATGCTGCAGCAGACGCAGGTCGCCACGGTCATTCCGTATTTTTTGCGCTTTGTGGAAAAGTTCGCATCGTTGCCTGCGCTCGCTGCGGCCGCGCAGGACGAGGTGCTCGCGCTGTGGTCCGGGCTCGGCTACTACAGCCGCGCACGCAACCTGCACCGCGCCGCCCGGCTTTGCGCGGAACGCCACGGCGGCGAGTTGCCGCGCGATTTCGACGCGCTCCTGGCCCTGCCCGGCATCGGCCGCTCGACCGCCGGTGCGATCCTGGCCCAGGCCTTCGGCGAGCGACACGCGATCCTCGATGGCAACGTCAAGCGCGTGCTCGCGCGCTTCCACGGCGTGCGTGGCTGGCCGGGTTCGCCGCGCGTCGAGAAGGCGCTCTGGCAGCTCGCCGAGGCACACACGCCGACCGAGCGCATCGCCGACTACACGCAGGCGATCATGGATCTCGGCGCCGCGCTGTGCGCGCGCGGCCGCCCAGCCTGCGGCGATTGCCCGCTCGCTGCCGACTGCACGGCGCACCGCGACGGCGCGACCGCGCAGCTGCCCGAACGCAAGCCCGCCCGCGCCTTGCCGACGCGCAGCACGGTGATGCTCGTGCTGCGCGACCGCAGCGGCCGTGTGCTGCTCGAACGGCGCCCGCCTACGGGCGTCTGGGCCGAACTTTGGAGCCTGCCCGAAGCGGCCGATGCCGACGCGGCACGACGCGAGTTCGGCCGCGAGCTCGCCGATGCGGAAATCCGCTTCCGCCGGCTCACGCCGTTCGTGCACACCTTCAGCCACTACCGGCTCGACGTGACGCCGCTGGCGCTCGATCTCGACGGCGCACCGCGCGTCGCCGACACCGCGACGCGCCGATGGCTGCATCCGCGCGAGGCCGCCGCGCTCGGCCTGCCCGCGCCCGTACGCAAACTCATCGAACAATTGAACGAGGAACCCGCATGTCCCGAACCGTCCATTGCGTGAAGCTCGGCCGCGAGGCCGAGGGTCTCGCGTTCGCGCCGTATCCGGGCGAGCTCGGCAAGCGCATCTACGCGCACGTGTCGAAGGAAGCCTGGGCACAATGGCTAGCGCACCAGACCATGCTCATCAACGAGAACCGCCTCTCGCCGCTCGATCCCAAGGCGCGCAAATTCCTCGAAGCCGAAATGGAGAAGTACTTCTTCGGCGAAGGGTCCGCGGCGCCGGCCGGCTACGTGCCGCCCGCGGAATGATCAGCCTTTGGCTTTGCCGTCGCGGCCTTCCTTGAGCATCGTTTTGTAGTCGACGGGCCGGATCTCGACGATCTGGCAATGCTGCGTGCCGAAATTCACGTAATCGAGACGCCGCGTCACCTGGTGCGCCATCTGCGAGGTGACCTGGATGCCCTTGGCGTCTTCGAGGCGGATGCACGGCTGCGACACCTTGAGCAGGTACACGTCGTTGACGGCCGTCCACACCGCGAGCCAGTCCGGCCCGAGACTTTGCCATTGATACATATTCCACATTGGGAAATTGTCGACCGACGTGCCCGCGTACTGCTGATAGCGCGCGAGATTCTTGTCCTCGGTGGCGCGCGTGTCGGCGACGGCCGTGCCGGCGACGGCGAACATGGCGGCGGTGAGCAAGAGAGTGCGCATGATTGGCTCCTGACGATGTCCGATCCCATAGCACCGGACGCAGCGACGGCCCGTTCCGTCGCGCCCGGCACGCGCGGCTTGACTCGCCGCGCCCAAGCCGATTTAATACGCGCCCTTCCGCGGCAACGTCAAGCGCCGCAACCCTCCAAGGCCAGGTAGCTCAGTTGGTAGAGCAGGGGACTGAAAATCCCCGTGTCGGCGGTTCGATTCCGTCCCTGGCCACCACTCGAATCAAACGCTTGCGTTTCCCGGTCGACCGCGTGCCGTTCACCGCTTTTTTCGGCGCGGCGACTCCGCTCCGTTTCGCTCACGAAAGAATTGACCTTCGAAACGCGGCCAGCCTCACGGTCGCCAGCCATGGGCTTCGTTTCGAGCGCGGCGTAGACTGTGCGGAGGGGGTGGTCCATGCGTCGCATTCTTGTTACGGCGTTATTGGTTCTCGGCACTGCGCACGCCGATCCGCCCACGGGCGGCGGCGGTTTCGACGCCGCGGTTGCGGCTGACGAAATTTCTGCCGCGCAGCGCGCCCGGATCGACTCCGAACTATCGAACAACATCGCCACGCTGGCGCGACAGGGCCGGCTACCGATCGTTTCCCCCGCTGCGCTGAGCGTCAGCCTGCAATGGCCCTTGCAGGCGGTCCCTTCGTTCGACGATCCGGACTATCACGGTATTTCGAACTTCGTCGACCTCAACGCACCGAGCGCCGCGAACGTGCTCGACTGGAACTGCGGCACGCGCAGCTACGCTCTCAACGCCTCGCAATCGCCGCCGAACGGCTACAGCCATTCCGGCGACGATCTCTTCCTCTGGCCGTTCCCGTGGCTGTTGATGGATGCGCAGGAGATCCATGTCGTGGCGGCGGCACCCGGCACGATCATCGGCAAGTTCGACGGCAACTTCGATCGGAACTGCAGCTTCAATTCCTTGAGCCCGAACGCCGTGTACGTGCAGCACGCCGACGGCTCCGTGGCCTGGTACTTTCATTTGAAATCGGGCTCGCTCACGAGCAAAGCGGTCGGCGATACGGTCTCTGTCGGCGAATTCCTCGGCAGCGTCGGCAGCTCGGGTTCGTCGACCGCACCGCATCTGCATTTCGAAATGCATTCGAGCGTGAGCAACTACAACATCCTCGATGCATTCAGCGGTACGTGCAACGCCGGCCAGAATGCATCGCTCTGGGCCGTGCAGCCGCCGTACTACGATTCGAAGATCAACAAAGTCGCCACGCACTCGGCCCCGCCGTCGATGCCGGCCTGCGCGGCAACGCCGGCGGACGACGAGGTGCCGAACTTCAAGAACGCGTTTCAGCCGGGCGACACGCTGATCTACGCTTTCTACTATCACGATCAGGAAAAAGGACAATCCAACCAGATCACGGTGTTCGAGCCGGGCGGCGGCGTCTACGAGAGCTTCTCGTTCGACATGGCGAGCGTGAGCGGACAGCCGAACTGGTACGCGGCTTCGTATTGGTATTGGACGCGAACGTTGCCAGCGAATGCGCCGAGCGGCGTGTGGATCGTGCAAGGCATCTATCAGGGTCAAACGTATCAGCACCGATTCACCGTCGGCGATGTGATCTTTGCGGATGGATTCGAGCCGGGATAGCGCGACCGCAAACTCGCGAGAGCCGACCGCTCCATAGTTTCTTGCGGCTCTTAGATCGTGGAGCTCAATGCTCGTCTACTGTCAATGTTGACAGTTGTTTATCGTTACGTGTCGTTTGGGGAATCAGCGCAGCGAGCGAACGTCTGGTTCATCGACATCGCTTGCCGCGAACGTAATCGTTTTCATGAATTCTGAGCCACCAAGAAAATTCCGAGCCCCTCTCGCGACTTGCGTGTCGGATGCCTTTCCGCGCTTGCGCCGGTCACGAACGCTCCTGTAGGGTGCCAGCCGTTTTTTTGTGGCCGGATCATGCGACCTGGGGGTTAGTGTGATCGGCTCGTCCTCACCCCACCTCGCGAGGCATTCGATCGCGACGGCAACCCAGAGGTGTCATCCGCACGTTCCTTCCGCACTCGCAGGTTCTGAGACGCGTATCGGCGATGCTTGTCGAAGGGCGTCGGACGGGTCGCGGAGGAAGTCAAGCGACTTAGCAGATTTGCTCGTTCCTTTGCTTCCCGCAGCGAGACCGCGCTAGCCTTCGAGCGAGCACAGGTTTCTCGCGATCGGGATCGGTGCGGTGTCACGGCGTTGAGTTCCACATGAGTATCGAGTAGCGGCGGCGAATCGGCTGTCGTCAGGGGAAATCCGGGGTATCGAGTGCGCCGCTTCGCAGCGGCGTAATGGTGTCGTTTGCGCTTTGGAGAATGGAATGGCTAAGCGGTTCGGAATGTGGGTGGCGGTGGCGGCGATGTGGCTGCTGGGTGCGGGATTCGCGGCGAATGTCGCGAAGGCCGCGTCGCAGTATCCCGATCCATCGAAGTGCAGCACGACACCGCCTGCGCTCAGTACGGGCACAGATCCGGGATTCCCGGGCTTGTGGTGGAACCCGAACCGCTACGGTACGGGGTGGGATTTCCTGTTCAACAGCACCCAGAGCCAGGCGGTGATTTATTGGTACACCTACAACGCCGCTGGCCAGCCGGTATGGCTGAGCAACACCGGCACGAGTCCTGCCCCCGTCACAACAGCGGCGAACGGCAATCTGCAAATTTATTCCACGTTGCAGTTGATCACGCTTACGCCGGGTACAACCCCCGTGAAGTCGATAGCGAATGTGGGACAAGTCTGGATCACGTTCGCGCCGGGCTCGACCACGGCCGCGTCGGTGATCTGGCAATGGAACGCCGTCGGTGCGAGTCCCCAGCCGCAGGAATGCGTCTACAATTTCGTGCACGGCCCGCAGTCGCCGGCTGGCTCGTCCACGCCCGTGACGCCCAATTCGTCCGTGCCGCTCGACGAGAGCTATACCGGCAATTGGTTCGCCAATTCGGAGCCGGGTTGGGGCCTCAACATCACAGTGGGCATCCAACCCAATGGAAGTACCTCTGAAATCGACACCGCGGCCATCTACGATACGGCCGGCAATCCGGTGTGGTTGGAGAACTCGTCGAACCCCCAGTCGACCCCGACGACGGCTGCCACGACCATTCTGCTCGGCTACTACAAGTCGAACTATCCTGGTGGGTTCCCGTTGAGCAACTGCACAACGACGTCCTGTCGTACGCCGACGAGCAATGCGACGACATACGTCAACCGCAGCTTTGTCAGCAGCAGTCAAGGCTCGGCCGTGATCGCCGCGAACATTCCCGCCGCGACAACAGGCGCTGCGCCGGTCGCCTGGCCGAATACGCCTTGGTACATCACGGATTCGAGCGGCAACCTCACGCTAGTCCCGATCACGAAGCTCACGGAGCAGAATTACGTCGCCGTGAACCAGACCGCCTGTCCGATTACGCCGCCGGCAACGACGTGCGGGGTCACGGTGTCGTGGATCAGTGCAAGCAGCGCTGCGCGCGTCTACAAGCGCAATCTTCTGAACGGCACGATTGCCTCGACACCGATCGCGAGCAGCAGCAGCGGCTCGATCGTCGACAATCTCTCGCTTGGCGCGGACGTGCAATACGAATTGCGCGACAACGGCTCGCCCACCGGCACGCTGCTCTACCAATCGGCCGAAGTACGCCCTGTCCCCGGCCCGATGACGACGACGACGGTGGATCCGGTGCCGACGCACGATGCGACGGTCGGCACGATGGCGGGCCAGGCGAGCACCGACGGCGGTTCGGCGCAATACCACGTGCCGATTGTCGTGCCGCCGGGCCGCGCAGGCATGGAGCCGCACCTTTCGCTCGACTACAACAGCCGCGCTGGCAATGGCGTCATGGGCATGGGTTGGACGATCTCGGGATTGAGCTCGATTCATCGTTGCCCGCAAACGCCGGAACAGGATGGGCATACCGTCGGTGTGTCGTACACGTCCAACGATCGGTTGTGTCTCGACGGCCAGCGGCTCGTGAACGTCAGCGGCTCCTACGGAAGCTCGCAAACGATTTATAGCACCGAAGTCGATAGCCACGCCCGCATCATTCAAGTCGGCGGCACGGGATTGGCAGACAACACGGCGTGTTTCCGCGTCGAGCAAAAAGACGGTCGCATACTTCACTATGGCGGCGTGATATCCGGCAACTTGGGAGCGTTGACCTGCACGATCACGGCGGGCAACAACAGCCGTGTATTGCCGAACGGGGTGACGCCACTGAGTTGGCTCGTCGAGAAGGTCGAAGACCGCGTCGGCAACAACGAATTGTATACGTATGTCGCGAGCGGCCAGTCCGGCGAAGTGAACATTGCGCAGATTGCCTACACCGGCTTCAACGGCACCGGCGCCGTAGGCGACCGCACCGTCAACTTCGCGTATCAGGCGCGTACGACAACGGCGGGCGTCACCGACATCGCCTCGAGCTATCTCGCGGGCGGCCTCTCGATGCAGACGCAGGAATTGGCGAGCATCACCACGAAAATCGGCGCGACGACGGTACGCACGTACACGCCAACGTACAAAGCCGCCACGTACAACGCCCGTCTCATGATGACGTCGCTCAAGGAGTGTGCGACCAACAACGGCATCACGGCCTGTCATCCGGCAACGACGTTCGCCTACAACGATGCAGCCACGCCCAGCTTTGCGTTCGGCGCGATGAGCAACATCAACAGCGCCATCGCCGCTGTCATGCCCGGAGGATTGGCGCAGGATGCGCAAGCGATTGGCGATCTCGACGGTGACGGCACGCGCGAGATCGCCGTTACCGCAGTAACGTTCGATCCCGATACAACGCATACATTTCTCGCTCAGGCGACCGCGGACGGCAAGGTGCAAGGCGCCGTCGATCTGACGGGCACAGGTTTCATGGGAAATCTCGGGAATCTCAACCCGGGTTATGGCGGTGTTGCGAACTACGCGGATATTGATGGCGATGGGCGTTCCGAACTCGTGCTCATACCGCCCGCGGGCGGGACACTGCAATTCGGACAATTCAATTTCCTGCGCGGTACCGTCGCGGCGAGCAAAGTCAGCAGCGGCGCCTCACCAGCGACGAACTTTGCGACGCTCTTCACGACCTACACGGCCTACGTAAACTCGACATCGACGCCTCTCACGTTGACGTCGGCGGCGCGCGTCTATGCGGCCGACATCGATGGCGATGGGCGCACCGATCTCATCGTTGCCGATACGGATGCAACGAATTGCCCGAATGGGCTCGGCGTGTCGGTCCACCTCAACAACTTCCAGGGCAAGCTCGGCAGCACGCCCAATAACAGCAGCCAGCCAGTGCAGGCGGTATTCAAGCCCGCACAGCATCTATTCTGCCTGCAGGTGTACCAGCAGGGTTCGCTCGGCGTGTTCTACCAGTACATCGATCACATCGGCGACTTCAACGGCGACGGCTTGCCGGACTTCTACATCAGCGAGATCACGCAAGATCCGAGTACGCGCATCTCCAGCGGCTATCTCGCGGACTTCTGGGGCGTCAAGCAGACGCAAGTCTCCGGCGGTACTGTATCGACCGTGGATAAACAGTGTGGCGGCGGTTTGAACGGCCTCTCCGCCAGCGAATGCCAGACCTCGACGGGCACGAACGTGCGCGTGATCCATTGGATGGACGTCAACGGCGACGGGCTCGAAGACTTCGTGACCGCTGTGCCGGGCGGCGACTGGATCATCCATCTCAACACGGGCGGCGCCTTCGGTGGGGCCATCGATACGGGCAGCTCGACAGGCACGATTGCAAATGCACTCGGCAACGCGTTCCGTTACGCGGACAAGGCGCCGACGATGGACGTCGACGGCGACGGCAGACCTGATCTGCTGATTCCCGCTTCGTTCGCGCTCAAGATGTGCACGACCGTAGTCGTGCCAGTCAATTCGACCGACAACACGTGTCCGACTGGTGCGGTGTCGGGCAGCGCGCCCTCGGTCAATCTGGCCGGCAATGCGCAGTGCTTCGCCTATTCTTGCCCGGAAGATCCGCAGTCAGGAACGCTGAACATGCCGAAAAACGCCGGCGGCGATCCCGGCGGTTTCAAGTACGCATGGAAGGACGAATTCGGCAACGGCGAGCCCGCGTACGGGATGTATTCGGATGCGACGCATCCGGGCGCGCAGGACTTGAGCGCCTACGTGATGAACGAGCTCAAGTTCGTGCAGACCGATGCCACGCACTTCGTGGTGAGCTCGCTGCCGACGAGCGTCGTCACGCGCCTGAGCGGCAGCCCGATCTCGACACCGCATAGCGACGATTTGTACGGCAGCGGACTGGCGAGCATGATCGCTACGGTCGGCTGTCCCCTGCGCGATGTGACCGTCAACTTGAGCCAGGGCACCGGCACGGCGACGCACGCGCCATGCGCCGTCGTCACCGACAGTGCGAACAAGTACGGCCCCTGGACGATGCCGGACGGCACGCTAGCGTCGACGTTCGAGCCGACGGTGACGACCGTCAACGGCACAACGACGATCAACCTCGTTTCGACGCTCTACAACAGCAAGAATGCGGGGGTGCCTTATGCGGCGACATCGGCGACATCGAGCCTGCCGTCGGGGCTGTACAGCTGCACGAACGTGACCCCAAAGACCGAAATACCGGGACTGCTCCAAAGCGCCACGAACGGCCTCGGCGACACGGCGATGTGGGACTACGACACTCTCGCTTCGGCTTCCATCTGCTCGCAAGACGGAGTGCTCGAGTATTCCGTCACCGGCGACTATGCGGACAGTCATCACTACTATTTCGCCAGCACGATGCCGGTGGTCGCGGCGATGGTGCAGAGCAACGGGCTCGGCACGTTCGACGGAGCACGCAGCGCCATCTACAGCTACAACCAAGCGATGTACAACCACCTTGGCCGCGGCTTCCAGGGCTTCTACAGCATCGGCGTCGAGAACGCGTCGAGCACTATCGATGCCGCCCGCAGACTGTTGACGACGACGGTGTTCAACCAGAAGTTTCCGCTGGCGGGGACGATTGCGAATGTCAACACTTACCTGGCCGCAAGCGCCGCACTAAGCCTTAAGATCAATGCCACGATGGTGCGCCGGGAAAACGACACGTACGGGTGCGAGCAGTCGAATGGGTCGGCCTCGACGTGTCCGATTGGAGACGCGCTACCGCTCGCGACGGCGGCAAACGGATATGTATATCAGCCGGTGCTGACCGCACAAACCGTTCGAGACAGCGATCTCCTCACTGGGGGGCTGTATGCCAACGCGTCGACATCGAATACGTGGGACACGAGCGGAAATCTGACGAGCCAAACTGTGACGCGCGGCGACAATGGCTCGCCGGTGTTCATCGACTCCCACACGACCACGACGACGAACGTTTACGCACCGAATGGCAGTTGCGCCGCCGCGGGCGATGCGGGCTCCTGGTGGATCGACAAGCTCTGCCACACGCAAGTCACGACCTCGGTGACTTACGATCCAAGCCGCCGCTCGCTGCCCTCCGGCACCGCGCTGCCGGGATCGCAAACCGCCACCGTCGACTACACCTGGAACAGCGACCGCACGCCGCTCACGAAGACGGTGCAATCCGGCATCAGCAACCAGCAGTCGACGACGACGTACAACTATGCTCCGACGAGCTATGGCTTGCCGGCAAGCGTGGTGGTCAACGCGCCGGATCTGGGCGCGGGGCTGAGTCCGACGCGAACGACGTATTTCGCGTACACGAAGGGCGGCACGAGCGTGGAGTCCGACGGCTATTTCGCTTACCAGGTTACGAAGGCGGTCTCGGGTTCGACGACCCAGGTGACGACCACCGCGCACGAGCCGAACGACGGGCAGGTGACCGTGGCCACCGCACCGAACGGGGTTCGTTCGACGACGACCTACGACCCGTTCGGCCGTGCGACCAATATCGCGTACACCGACAACACGGGCGTGACCTACGCCTCGCCGATGCAGATCGCCTATTCGCGGTGCGCGGGCGGCACCTGCTCGGTGAGCGGCGCCAACTATGGCGAGGACGGCCATGAAACGTACGCGGCGTACAAGGTCACCACCGTGCAGGCGGGCTATCCGACCAAGGTGGGCTGGTTCGACCTCCTTGGACGCGAGATCAAATCGGCCGAGCGAGGCTACCTGCCGGCTGATCCGTTCGTCGAGACGCTGACCGTCTACGACGCGTCCGGCACGGTCAGCGAGAAGGTGGCGCCGTTCTACCAGAACGGCTCGGCGTCGTACTTCACGAGCTACACCTATGACGCGCTGAACCGGGTGATTCTGAAAGACGAGCCACGCAGCGACATGGGGAGCTATGGCGACTTCATGACCAGCTACGTCTACAGCGGCCGCACGACGACGGTATATGCCTATGCCAAGAACCTGGGCATCCCCGCCTCGTCGGGCGCGTGCTCGGTGCCGAATCTCTGCGTCTCGATGACACGCAGTCAGAATGCGCTCGGACAGTACATGGAAACAAAGGACGCCAATAACGGGCTGACCGATTATTGGACGGAGCCGAACGGTCACGTGGCGCTCATCGAGGACACCGAAGGCAACGTGATCCAGGCGACCTATGATCCGCTCGGCCGCCGCACGAGCAGCAACGATCCCGACCAAGGCGTCTGGCAGTTTGGGTACGACGCCTTCGGCGAGCTCAACCAGCAGACCGACGCGCGTCAAGTAACGATGCAGGTGACGCAACGCGACGGTCTCGGCCGTCCGTTGTTCCGGCAGCAGACGCCGGCGAGTTCCTCGACGACTGGCTACTCGAACGAGTCGCTGCTCGACGGCTGGACGTACGACAACGGCACGAACGGCATCGGCGCGCTCGCCTCGGTGAAGCGCTGGCGCGCCGCGGGTGCGGCGGCGCCGTCGAGCACGGGCACGCCGGTATGGCAGGAGAGCTACGCGTACGACAATGCTGGCCGCGTCAACAACACGACGACGAGCATCGCCGAATCGACCAGCCAGACGATTACGACCGGCACGGCCTATGACAGCTATGGCCGTCTCGATTCCCACACGTACCTGAGTGGTCTCGTCGTGCAGACCCAGTATGGCCCTTATGGTCAGATGGGCGCGCTCGCGAACAAAACGACGGGCCAGGTGTACTGGGAAGCCACATCGATGGATCCGTGGCACAAGGTGACGGGCGAGAGCTATGCCGACGGCACGACGGGCACGATGGTCAACTACCAAAGCACGGGCCAGGAACAATCCGCGAGCTGGACGCTCAAGGGCGCGACGGTCGACAGTCTCGCCTACACCTACGACAGTTTCGGCAATCTCACGAGCCAGACGCGGACGACAGCCGGCCAATCCAGCGACAAGGAGAGCTACACCTACGATGTGCTGCAGCGCTTGGCAGGGACGAGCCGCACGCTGGCAGGCGCGGCGGCGGTGAGCTACACCTACAGCGCAAGCGGCAACATCACGAGCAAGAGCGATTTCAGCGCCAACACGTACAGCTACGCGGCCACGAACACGCGGTCGAGCACGGGCTGCGGCCCTCACGCGGTGTCAGGCGTGGGCTCGACGAGCTATTCCTGCGACGCGAACGGCAACGTCTACGGCGGTGCGCTGCAAGCCGCCTACGATGCCGACAACCACCCGCGCAGCGTCACGCGCAACGGGGTGACGATGACGTGGGCCTACGACGCGAACGGCAACCGCGACTACGAAACCTCGAGCGCGGGCGTCCGCTATTACGGCCCGGCCGGCTACGAGCAGATCGGCATCACGAGCGCCGTGCACGAACTCGGCCCCCTCATCGTGACGCGCACGGCATCAGGCGACACGATCACGACCGCGCTCGTCGACCGCTTGGGTTCCACGATCGAAACGATCGACAACGGCACCGTCGCCGCGAACATGGGCAACTCGCGTGGCTACGACGCGTTCGGCAAGGTGCGCTGGGGCAACCTCGCGGACAAGACGAACGGCACGCTGACGCTGCCGAAGACGATCCACGGGTTCACGAAGCACGAGCACGCGGATGATGTGCAGATTCTGCACATGGGTGGGCGGATCTTCGATTACAGCTTGGGGAGATTCTTGAATGTTGATCCGTTTATACAGAAGCCGCTAAGCAGCCAAGGCATTAATCCCTATAGCTATGTAGGAAACAATCCGCTGAGCGGCAGGGATCCTACTGGATACTTGAATGTTTGCGACACTTTTATTGCATGCCGTCCAGAACAGATCAATGATCCAATGTTCAACCACCCTATTCATATCGGCACGTCCACGCGAACCACGCAGAGCGGTGCGGATATAGGGTCGGGGCCAAAAGGGCCTTCTTCGTCCCCGGTCGACGATGACGCGCCTCCTTCCGGAAACCCCTCGAATATCGGCAGCGCGGTACTTTCGATAGGATCGAAGATCCTACCGAACGTCGCCGCGCTCGGGAAATCGAGAGAACAAGGGAACTGGAGTGATCGAGTGCGGGGATTCGGAAAAACTTTGGTGAATTCTATATCCGCATTTGCCCCGCCGTTTTTAGGAGACGATCTCCCGCCACTGCAGATTGCGGACAAAGAGGTCGGTGGGGCAGCGGCCGGTGACATACTAGCCTTTTTGGGCGTTATGGCTGGGGAAGGGACGCAATTGTTGCGCGGCATGGCCGCAATGGATGAGATGGCCTCCTTTACCGCTGCTGGTGCAGATGTTTTCCATGGCCCTGGGCTGACTCGAATCGGGAGTGACCTGGCTTCGACAAACGTCTCGGAGAATGTCGCGCGTATCGACGGTGTTCACGATGTCGTTGTACATGGTGCGCTGCACGATGATGCGGGAGCTGCGTTCATGGTGGATGGATTGCCAACGAATGCGAATCAGATTGCCGATGCGGTGCGTGGAAATCCCAGTTGGAACGGCCAGCCGATTCGGCTACTTACATGCTTTGGTGGATGCGGAGCGAGTAGCCCCGCGCAAGAAATAAGTAACATTCTGAAGGTGCCGGTGCAGGGTGCAACGGATGCGGTTGGTGTCGCTCGCATTCCCAATTCAGCCCCAGTTGTCCGGAACGGTGGAATCTGGCATTGGTTCGAACCACAGTAGAGGTCACGAAAATGCGAGTTGTAGGACTATTTCGGGAGCTGACAAGAGACAAGCCCATGGGGCTGCCCAGCATCTACGAAGCGAAGGAGAAACTTACTTCGCTCGAAGTGGACAAAATTGCGACGTACCTCCGAGGAGGAGTAGCGGTCTTTGATGTTATGGAGGCGACGCGCGATCCCTTCGACCCAAAGATATTTATACAAGGCGGCCCTAGTTTGTTGTCTGATGGATTCTGGGTTTGGCGCGAAGATTTGGCACATTACGTCGAACGTTATCGAGTCGGACTGCCGGCTGAGTTCATCACCCATGTTGAAAAAGTGGGTACTTTCCAGCCTGATGCGTCAACGATCAGGGCTGGCTGGAAAGACGCTCTCGACGCCTATGACCGCGCTGCTGGAGCTGCTCGAACGACGCATGACGCGTAGGAAAATTGAGCGTGACCCAATTTGTGAAAACGCAACCGATGCGCCTCTTTATCCTTTTGGTCTTGTATCTTGTCGCAGCCGATATTGCTCCTAGGCACGAGACAGCAGCCACGTCCGCATCAGCCCTTCGCCTGCGAACGGCTGTGCAAGGCTTGGAATATGCACCGGGCATCGCCGTAGATGCATCCGGTACTGTGTATGCCACCAGCGAGACCGGCGGTACCGTAAATGGGCGATTGACGATCGGGCCGACGTCGACTGCAAACTCAGGTTCATTTGTGCCTTTTTTGCCTGGTGGAGGCCACTAAGTGATTGCCCTTGATCAATGGAAGCACAGATGGTTCGGAGTCTGGCGGGAATATGGGCCCGCTTATGTAAGATCGTAACCTTCCCCTGATCTGACACACCGATAAAGAGAACTTCCTGGCAGGATAAGCCTAAGGAGGTTCCCATGCGCA
>DASRGX010000316.1:0-6716 GCA_035650835.1 Rudaea sp.
GCGCACGCTCGGCAAGCACGTGGATGCACCCCCGGGCGAGCCGGCGTTCGCCTCCGTCTCGAGCGCGCTCACGCACATTCCCGATCCGACGCCCGAGGTGCGCAAGATCAAGAAGCGCCTCGTCAAATACAAGCGCGCGGACGGGCTGGACCTCTCGTTCACCTTGTATACGCCGCCCGGCTACAAGGACGGCACACGCGTGCCGACGATCCTCTATGCGTATCCGCTCGACTACGCCGACGCCGTGAAGGCGGGGCAGGTCACGGGCTCGCAAATGACGTTCACGCGCCTGCGCCAGTACAGGCTGCTGTTGCTCGCGGGCTATGCGATCGTCGACAACGCGGCATTCCCGATCGTCGGCGATCCCAAACGCGCCTACGACACCTATCTCGACCAGCTCGTCGCCGACGCCAAGGCCGCCGTCGACGAAGCGGTGCGCCAGGGCGTGGCCGACCCGGACCGCATCGGCGTCACGGGACACAGTCACGGCGCGCTGATGACCGTGAATCTCGTCGCGCACTCCGACTTGTTCCGCGCCGGCGTCGCGACGAGCGGGTCGTACAACAAGACGCTCACGCCGTTCGGCTTCCAGAACGAACGCCGCTCGGTCTGGGAGGCGCCGGACGTCTATTTGAAGGTGTCGCCGTTCTTCGTCGCCGACAAGCTCAAGACGCCGCTGCTGATCGTGCACGGCGCCGACGACGCCAATCCGGGCACGACGCCGCTGCAGGCCAGCAAGCTCTACGAGGCGATCCGCGGCAACGGCGGCACGGCCCGTCTGGTCATGCTGCCGCATGAGCCGCACTGGTATTCGGCGATGGAATCAAACGAGGAGCTCGTCTATGAAATGCTGGACTGGTTCGACAAGTACGTGAAAAACGCTGCGCCGCGCGCGGGAGCACACTGATACCGTTCCGACGACTTACATCTGCTTGAACACGTGCAGAAAGCTGCGGCTCACGGGCAACACGTCCTTGCGGCCTTTCAAGTGGACCACCGCCGTTTCGTTGTCCCCGCGCGTGACGTGGCTGATCGCGCGCAGGTTGACGACGACCGAGCGGTGGACCTGCGCGAAGTGCGCGGGATCGAGCTGCGCGAGCAGGTCCTTGAGCGCGGTGCGCACGAGCGCTTCGCCGGGCTGCCCGGCGTCGCCGCGCCACGCGACGAGCGTGTACTTCGTGTCGGAACGCAGGAAATCGATGTCGTCGACGGCAATGAGCCGCAAGGTCTGGCCGACTTGTGCGCGGACCCAGCGCAGCGGTGCCGTGCCCTGGCCGCGCGCGAATTGCGCCGCGAGCTCGCGCAGCAGGTTTTCCGTATTGAGCGCGGGCTGCGCGGCGCGCAAGCGCTCCTTGAGCCGAGCGACGGTCTCGGCCAGCCGTGCGGCTTCGACCGGCTTCACGAGATAGTCGAGCACGCCTTCGGCAAAAGCCTGCACCGCATAGTGATCGTAGGCGGTGACGAAGACGAGGTGCGCGCGCCGACCGATCGCATGCGCGGCTTCCACGCCCGAGACGCCCGGCATGTGCACGTCGAGGAAACAGACGTCCGGCTGTCGCGCTTCGAACTGCTTGATCGCCTCGCGGCCGTTGCGCGCTTGCGCGACGATCTCGAGTTCCGGCCAGGCCACGGCCAGTTGACGGGCGAGCGCCTCGCGCAGCAGCGGCTCATCGTCGGCGATGAGTGCAGTCGGCCACGCGTTCACGTGCTGTCCGCTCCGCTGGCGGGGAAGTCGATCTCGGCGACGACGCCGCGGGGTTGGCGTTCGCTCAACCGCAACTCGGCGTCTTCGCCGAAGAAGAGCTTGAGCCGCTCGCGCAAGGTCGAGAGCCCGGTGCCGAGCCCGTCGCCGCTGCGCCGCAAACCAATGCCGGTATCCACGACGCGCACCTGGCAGCGTGTGCCGGCGTGCTCGACGAAGATGTCGATGCGACCGCCTTCCTCGTTCGGATCGATGCCGTGGCGCACCGCGTTTTCGACGAGCGTGAGCAAGGTCATCGGCGGACAGCGCAGCGTGCGCGCCGCGGCATCGACGTGCAGCGCGAACGTCAGGCGATCGGGCATGCGCATGTGCATGAGCTCGAGATACGCCTCGACGAGGTCGAGCTCCTGGCCGAGCGTCGTCGTCGGCTCGTTGAGACGCGGCACCGCCGCACGCAAGTAGGCGATGAGGCTGCGCAGCACCGTGGATGCTTGCGGCGATCCGGTATCGACGAGCGCCTGCACATTGGCGAGCGTGTTGAACAGGAAATGCGGTTTCACTTGCGCCTGCAACAGGTGCATGCGGGCGTCGAGCGCCTGGCGTTCCAGCTCGCTGCGCTCGAGCTCGAACGCGAGCGCCTGGTGACGCGCGAGCGCTTCTTTCTGCCGGACGAGTGCGCCGAGCGCCACCCACGGCGCGAGCAGTACGCCCAACACCGAGAACATGCCGAAACCCGCCAAGCGCAAGTCCTCGCGCCAGAACGGCGGCGCACCGGGCGGCGTGGACAGCGCGTAGATCGCGAATGTCGTGCACGGCATCGCCACCGCAACGGCCACGACCTGGAGCACCCAACGCGCGACCCAGCGCGGAAGCCGTTTCGGCCATTGCTCGAACAATCCGAAAGCGAGCAGCGCGGTGAGCCCGAGCAGCCACGCGCGATCGACGGCGGCCAAGACGCCTGACTCCCAGCCGAAACCGATCAGGAGTCCGAACGCGGTCGAGAAGCAGAACGTGAAGCGCAGGCGGCGCCAGCTCAGCAGCGGGGCCAAGCCGCGCGGTTTCGCCGGTATCGCTGTGGCGGACATGCCGCGAGGATAATCCATTCGTTCCGTCGTCGCGCGCGGGGTCCGCGCATCGTCAGTGATGGGCGGGTGCCGTCGCAGTGGAGTAGGTGCGCCCGATACGCACGCGCACGAGCCAGTACAGCATGAGCACGAGCGGCGCGAGACCGAGCACGATCAGCACGGGCGAACCTCGCATCGCGAGCGGCATGACTTTCTGCTGGCCGAGGAAGAACGACCCCGTGGCGAAGAACAGCGCGAAACTCATGCGCCACAGATGCCGCGCGATTCGCTGGACGCCGACGAGACCGCCGCGCCGGATCATCGACACGTCGAGTGTCGCCGCGAGCGCAATGATCGCCGCGAACACGAAGTAGAGCACCGGTCCATCCCGATCGCGGGCGCCGCGCACCACATCGATGCCGAAGCTGAAGTCGGCCAGCGCGCAGCCGATTGCGACGAAGCAGGCGGCGTATTCGAAGCGGCCGATCGTGCCCGGCGCGCGCCGGACCGCCATCCAGGCCGTTGCGACGAGATAAGCGGCGAAGATGCCGCCGACCACGTTGGCCCGCTCGCGGATCATGACGGACAGCACGACGGCCATGATGGCCATGAGCAGCATCGACGCAAAGAAGGCGCGCCCGGCAGCGATGTGCAGGGCGTTGCCCTTGCGCGCGAAGATCGCGACGACGCCCGACAGGATGCCGGCGCCGCCGCCGGCGATGTGCAGCGTGAGCATCGCCATCGCGGCACCGCGCACGAGGGCGGAGCTTTCGCTCAAGGCTTGGAGCACCATGGTCGTCTCCTCGCGAAGGTGTCGGTCAGAGATGCGGCAGCCACATGATGGCAGTGGCCGCGGCGATGCCGCCCGTCATCGCGAGCGTGAGCACCGCGACGAGCGCCGCGGTCGCGAGCGCTAGCCCTGGCTCGCGGCGCGCTTGCGCATGGAAGTAAAGCTCGAGGACAGCGAGCGGCAGCAGGAATTGCGCGAACGACAAGAACGTGAGGAACGGTCCCGTGAACGTCTTGGGATCGAAGCCGACCGGCCCGCCGTTGGCGACGATCCACAGCATGAGGCCGATGCGAAAGAACCAGCCGGCGCTCACGCAGAGGAAAAGACGCAACGCCCAGCGCCGATGCGCATCGAAGCGCCGCGCCAGCGCATCGCGCCACGCGCAGCCCGCACAACCCAGGATCAGCGCGGCATCGATCGTGATTGCGACGTGTTGCAGAAAATCGCCGGTGGTATTGCGCGTCCAGATCATGATGGCGCCCGTGATCGCCCCGACAACCGCGGACGTTACGAATACGCGCCCGTTCCAGCGATGAAAACGCGGCCAGCGGCCGCGCAGCCAAGGCACGAGTTGAAGCGTGCCGCCGAACGTCACGACGGCGGCGAACGCAAGATGCAACGCGAGCGCGAGGTTGCCGCCGGTATCGCCGGGCACGTAGCCGACGGCAAGCACCTTGTTCCAGGCATCGAAGCGTCCCAGCGCGGCGGCGCGGCCGTAGAACGCGACGATGTAGATCGCGAACATCAGCTGGCCTGCAATGATCATGGTCAGCCAGAACGCCGCGGAAGCGCGCAGCGCCCGCGCGGCGAATTGCGGCGCGCGGGCGGCGATCGGCGCGGAATCGGGACTTGCGAGAACGACGGCGCTCATGGGCACGGAGTCCAGCGGTGACGATGGCGCGCAGTGTCGGCGGCACGCCGCGAGCCTGGAAGGCCATTCGCGACGGACTGCGGTGCGAGGAGGACGAACGACGGCGGGCACCGACGCAAGGAGCCGGCAGAATTCACGAAACGCCGTCGCATGCGTGCGCGAACTCGAGTCCGCTCGGTCGGCGCACTGTTCGCGCCTCCTTTGACTTCCGTCAACCCGGCGTCTCCGCCCGCGGGTTACAAAGCTGCAACGATTCTTGCGGAGAACGGCCATGAAGTTCCGATTCCGCGCCTTGCTCCCGGCGGCCGCGATGCTTGCACTGTGGCTGATGCTGCCGACGGCATCTCACGCGGTGCCGGCCTTCAATCGCCAGACCGGGCAGAACTGCATGGCCTGCCACGCGGGCGGACAGTTCCCCGAACTCACGCCTTACGGCCGCCTGTTCAAACTTACCGGCTACACGCTCGGCGAACGCGCGGAGTTGCCGCTCTCGGCAATGGCGGTGCTCAGCGATTCGCGCGTGCGCAACACGACGAAAAGCGACGATCCCGGTGCCGATTTCCAAAAGAACGGCTCGCTGATCTTCGCCACCGCGAGCGCGTTTGCCGCGGGCAAGATCACCGACAACATCGGCGCGTTCCTGCAGGTGACGTACGACAACTACGCGAGCCAGTCGGCGGACGGTTCGTTCCATGGCCACACGGCTGCGGACAACATGGACATCCGCTACGCCGACCGTTACGTCGACGCGACGCACGATCTCATCTTCGGCGTGAGCGCGAACAACAACCCGTCGGTCTCCGACCCGTGGAACACGGCGCCGGCATGGATGCAGTACGTGCCTGTGCCGAGTCCGACGAGCAGCCAATTCATCGACGGCAACGCGCCCTATCCGGGCTTCGCCGCAGGCGGCAACATCGCCGGACTCACGGGTTACGTGTTCTGGGATCAATGCCTCTATGCCGAAATCGGCGGCTATCGCAGCGCGCGTGGCGTGGCCTCGTTCATGAGCGCAGGCGTTGCCGATGCCGACAAGACCAAGCTCCAGGGCACGAACCCGTACTGGCGCCTGACGTTCAGCCATGCGTGGGGTGCGCACAACCTGATGGTCGGCACGTCGGGCATGAATGCGAAAGTCTACGACGATCCGCTCGACACCTCCGACCCGCTCAGCGTGCACCGCTATCGCGATATCGGCGTCGATGCGCAGTATCAGTATCTGCTCGATCCACATGCCGTCACCGTGCAAGCGGCGTTCATGCGCGACAATCATCGCTACCCGTATTTCCTCGCCGATCAGCCCGTCTCCGACGTCAACGGCAACGCGCTGCCGAACACGAACGCGCGCGACACCACCCGCGTGTTCCGTGCCAAAGCGAGCTACGTCTTCGCGGCGAAATACGGCGGCAGTCTCTCGTACTTCAATCTGAACGGCTCGACCGACTCGGCGTACTACGATCCGACCCGCGTGACCGGCAACGTGAGCGGCAATCCGGCGGTGCGCGGTTGGACCTCGGAGGTGTTCTGGATGCCCGTGCAGTACGTGCGCGTAGGCCTGCAATTCACCGCGTACAACAGGTACAACGGCCTGGCACACAACTACGACGGCGCCGGACGCAACGCTGCCGACAACAACACGCTGTTCTTCTACGTGTGGGGCGCCTACTGAGCGCGCCCGGAGTGATGGCCATGAAACCATGCATCGTTTTGAGCCTGCTTGTCGCCGTCTCGGCGGCTGCGTGCTCCAACTTGCCGCGCTCGCGCGATCTCGCCAACCCGCAGGTTTCCGGCAGAACACTCGCGGAGCAGGTCTGCTCGAACTGCCACGGCGTAACGGGATCGGCGGTATCGCCGAATTTCCCGAACCTCGCGGCGCAACAACGCGCCTATCTCACCGGGCAGCTCACTGCGTTCCGCGGCCACAGCCGGCGCGACCCGGCCGGATACGAGTACATGTGGGGGATCAGTCGCCGGCTCACGGACGAACAGATCGCCGCGCTCGCGGACTACTACGCGGCGCAGACGCCCCGCGCTCAGCCCCCCGAGCGCTCGGCGGCCGAGATCGACGCGGGCGCCGCGATTTTCGCGCGCGGCATACCCGAAAAAGCCGTGCCTCCTTGTGGATCGTGCCATGGTCCGCAAGCAGCGGGACAAGCCGCTTTTCCGCGGCTCGCCGGGCAGCATGCCGATTACATCGCCAAGCAGCTCTCGGTTTTCCAGCGCACCGACGAGCGGCCGGAGGGCGCCGTCATGAAGACCGTCGCGCACCTTCTCTCGAGCGAGGACATC
>DASRGX010000317.1:0-2421 GCA_035650835.1 Rudaea sp.
TACTTGCAGGGATATGTGAGCAACCCCCGATCGCGGGGTCTCGGCTTCCTGCTCAGCATGGTGCCGATCCTGCTCCTGCTGATCGCCTCGGTCGTAGGCTCCGTGCGGGCGCTGATGTAGCATCGCGCCGCCGGTCATCGAGGAGCAGCACATGAAAACCATCGCACTGGGCTTGAGCGGCGTGCTTGCCGCCGCGGTCGCGTCCGCCGCCGTCACGCAGGATTGGAAGGAACTTGGCCGCTATGCGCTCGGCGGCGCGGGCGGTTGGGACCTGCTCGCCGTCGATGCCGGGTCGCGTCACGCCTTCGTCACGCGCAGCGATCGTCTCGTGGTCGTCGACGTCGACACCGGCAAACGCATCGGCGAAATCCCCGGCTTGCAGCGCGCGCATGGCGTCGTGCTCGTGCCTTCGCGCAAGCGCGGTTACGTGAGCAGCGGAGGCGACGACCGTGTCGTGGCGTTCGACCTCGATACGCTGAAACCCGTCGCCGACATCGCGGTCACGGGCAAGAGTCCCGACGCCATGCTCTACGACGAGGCCAGCGGTCGCGTCTTCGCCTTCAACGCGGGCAGCGACAGCGCAAGCGTGATCGATCCGGCGACGAACAAGGTCGCGGCGACGATCGCGCTACCCGGCAGACCCGAGCTCGCCGCGAGCGACGGTCACGGCAAGGTGTTCGTGAACCTCGAAGACAAAAGTCAGATCGCCGAGATCGATGCCGATGCCGACAAGGTGATTGCGACCTGGCCGCTCGGTTCGTGTGAAGAACCGAGCGGACTCGCGATCGACGCCGCGCATGGGCGCCTGTTCTCCGTCTGCGCGAACAAGCAGATGGCGGTGCTCGATGCAGCGGATGGCCGCGTGCTCGCCTCGATTCCGATCGGCAGCGGGCCCGATGGCGCGGCATTCGACGCCGCATCCGGGAACGCGTTCAGCTCCAACAGCGACGGCACGCTGACGATCGTGCACGAAGACGATCCCACGCACTTCCGCGTGCTGGCCAACGTGGCCACGCCGGCGCGTGCGCGCACGATCGCGCTCGATGCGAAAACCCATCACGTGCTGCTGCCGTTCGCGGAGTTCGGCGCCGCGCCCGCGCCGACGAGCAGCGAGCCGCATCCGCGGCCGCCGATGAAACCCGACAGCTTCGGTCTGCTGGTGGTCGGCCGGCAGTGAGCGCAGTTGCCGCGCGGCTCAATGCGCGCGGCGCGCCGGTCGCTGCGGGAACACGACGAGGCAGATCGCGATGAACGCGAGCAGCACGCCCGAGGCGACGAAGCGGCTGAGCTCGAGTCCGCCGTCCTCGTGCGGTTTGTCGAGGAAGTCGCCGACGACCGCACCGAGCGGGCGCGTGAGTACGAAGGCCGCCCAGAACAACGCCGTGCGGTTCACGCGGGTGAAGAAATGGAGCGCGGCCAGCAGCGCGAGCAGGCTTCCGAAGATGATCATCGCGCCCGTGTAGCCGAGGCCTTCGGTGTCGGCGGTCCAATCGCCGAGCGCGGTGCCGAGCGTCTGCGAGAACATGATCGTCACCCAATAGAAGGCTTCGGTTCGCGGCGAGCTCACGGTTTCGATCGCGACGCTGCCGAGCGTGCGGTGCCAGAGCGCGAGCGAGGCGACGAGCAGGGCGAGCAAGAGCGCGCTGCCGCCCGCGTAGCCGATGCCGAGCGAGCGGTCGGCGAAATCGGCGAGCGTCGTGCCGACCGTCGTCGTGGCGACGATCGTGAGCCAATAGAGCCAGCCATGGAAGGCCCGTGCGCGAATCTGTGCCGCGACGGCCGCGGCGAACAGTGCCGCAAACAATGCCGTGCTCACGAGATAGCCGAGATCGAGCGACATCGACGCCGCATCGCCGGCCGTCTCGCCGAGCGTCGTGGCGGCGATCTTGATCATCCAGAACACGAGCGTGACCTCGGGAACCTTGCTTTCGCCGAGCTTGTTGACGACGTTCATCGGCCGGTCCCCGCGAGTATCCTGACCTGCACGCGTTCGCCGACGCGCAACGGTGCGCCGTCGAGATCGAGGATGCACTCGACGTCGCGCGCATCGGTGGTTTCCTGCGACGTCTCCGCGAGCTTGCTCGGTCCGAACACGTCGCCGATGCGCACGACGCGCGCCGGATAGGTTTTTTGCGGATCGGCTTCCGAGCGCACTTCGGCCTGCATGCCGACGCTCACTTTGGCGACGAAGCTCTCGTTGAGTTCCGCGCGCACGATGCGCGGCGCGTCGGGCAGCAACTCGAGGAGGTCGGCGTTCGCCGGCGAAACCATGTCGCCCACCCGCGTGTTGCGGGCGACGATCTTGCCGGCTACGGGCGCGCGCACCGTGCGCACGGCGATCTCGTAATCGGCTTGCTTGAGCTTTTGCGAGGCGGCGTCCGCGCCGGCTTGCGCGACGGCGATTTCGGCGCCAAGCTCGGC
>DASRGX010000318.1:0-16651 GCA_035650835.1 Rudaea sp.
GGGCGGAACGCGTAGTTTAGCAAGCCCGATTCCTCGAACCCTCTGTGCAAGCCGCATTTTTCTCCGCGCGGACGTGAACCGCGCCCCCAGCCGCGCTAGGATGTCCGCACACCGGCTCGGCCTGCGACTCCATGGCGACGAAGAAGAAAAAGACCGCAACGAAGCCGATCAACCTCGCCCTGCAGGGCGGCGGCGCGCACGGCGCGTTCGCTTGGGGTGCGCTCGATGCGCTGCTCGAGGACGGCAGGCTCGAGATCGAGGCGGTCAGCGCCACGAGCGCCGGCGCGATGAACGCCGTGGTGCTCGCCGACGCGCTCGTGGAGGGCGACCGCGAGCATGCGCGCGAGCGACTGGTCGCGTTCTGGCGCGCCATCGCCGACGCCGGGCGCAGCTACAATCCCGTGCAGCCGCTGCGCGACTTCATGGGCGGCGCGCTGCCGCTCGAACATTCGCCGTTCTATTGGCTGTTCGACAGCATGGTGCGCGTGTTCTCGCCCTACCAGCTCAATCCGTTCAATTTCAATCCGCTGCGGCACGTGCTCGAGGAGCACGTCGACTTCGCGCGTCTGCGCCGCACGAACGGTATACATGTGCACTTGTGCGCAACGAACGTCGAAACCGGCAAGGTGCGCCTGTTCGAGCGCAAGGAACTCTCGGTCGACGCCGTGCTCGCTTCGGCCTGTCTGCCGTTCCTGTTCCAGACGATCGAAATCGACGGCGCGCACTACTGGGACGGCGGCTACATCGGCAATCCGGCAATTTTCCCGCTCATCTACCATTCGCAGAGCCGCGACGTCGTCATCGTGCACATCAACCCGATCGTGCGCCCGGGCGTGCCGAAGACCGCGCCCGAGATCATGAACCGGATCAACGAAATCAGCTTCAATTCCTCGCTGATGCGCGAGATGCGCGCAATCGCGTTCGTCACGCGCCTCATCGCCGGCGGCAAGATCGACGCGTCGGAGATGAAACAGATGCTGATCCATTCGATCCGCGACGACGCCGCCATGACCGCGCACTCGATCGCCTCGAAGCTGAATCCGGACTGGAAATTCCTGTGCGGTTTGCGCGACAGCGGCGCCGCGGTCACGAAGCGCTGGCTCGCGGCACACATCGACGACGTGGGCGAGCGCTCGACCGTCGATCTCGAAGCGGAATTCCTCTGACGATCCGTCGCCTTGCGCGCCGCGAATGGCTATCATGCGGCTTTGCGCGGCCGCGTCCGGCCGCCGGGAACCTGGAACAGCAATGCCTGCAGCGATCGAGTTCGCGGCGCTCGCGGAACATCGCGTCTACCTGTTGAAAATCGCGCGCCTGGAGCTGCGCGACGATCATCTCGCCGAGGACTGCGTCTCCGACACGCTCACCCAAGCGTACGAGCGCCGCGCCTCGTTCCGCGGCGACGCCTCGCTGCGCACCTGGCTCACCGCGATCCTCAAGAACCGCATCGTCGATCTGCTGCGCAAGCAATGGCGCGAGCAGCCGCTCGATCCCGCGCCGTCCGCCGACGTCGAATTCGATCCGCTGTTCGACGCGAGCGGCCATTGGTCGCAGGCGCCGTCGGAGACGCCCGATCCGGCGAGCCTCTGCGAACAAGATGCGTTCCTCGACGCGGTGAAGCGCTGCGTCGACCGGCTGCCCAAACGCATCGGCCAGGTCTTCGTGCTGCGCGAGGTGTTCGAGAGCGACACGAAAGACATCTGTAAGGACCTCGAGCTCACCGCGTCCAATGTCTGGGTGCAGCTTTATCGTGCGCGCGTAATGCTGCGCATGTGCCTGGAGCAGCGCGGCTTCGCGCCCGAGGGAAGGTCCGCATGAAACCGTTGCACATCAGCTGCCGCCAAGCATCCGTGCTGCTGTCGCAGCGCGAGGACGAGCCGCTCGGCTGGTTCGACCGCTGGCGGCTGCGTGCGCATCTGTCGATCTGCAGCTACTGCCGCAACGTCTCGCGCCAGTTCGCGAGCCTGCGCCTGGCGATGCGTCGCTGGCGCGATCGCGAGGAGTGACCTGGGTCGCCGCTGGAGAGCCAAGAAAGACAAGGCTTTCCGGCGCCGGCATTTTTGAATCGAGCCTGTGGGACTGCTGATGAATCCGACGACACTCTCTTTGCTTCTTTTGGCGACCTCAGCGATCGCCACCGAGCCGGTCGTGATCCGCGATCACGACGCACTCGCGCTCTCGCCGGCCGGTGATCGCACGCTCGATGTCGAGGCGCTCGATCCCGGCAATTTGCCCGAGGAAGCGCATGGCAGCGTCGTGCTGCGCGCTGCAGACGGCAAGCTGCTGACGCAGTACGACCCGTGCGCCGCGTGCAAGTACAGCGACACGGCGTGGTCGCCGCGCGGCGACGCCTTCGCCTTCGTCGGAGCCGATTTCAAGGCCGGCAAGACCACCGTCTTCATCGTCGAAAACGGCACGCTGCGCGAGGCGGCGCATCTCGACGGCGTCGCCAATACGCTGCGCTACGCCCCAGACGGCAAGCGCATCGCGCTGCTCGCCACGCCCGGCGCGCACAAGAAACGCGGGGCCGTCGAAGCCGGCGCGGCGCAGGTCGGCGAAATCGGTGCCGAGGAAGACGAGCAACGCATCGCGACGATTCCCTCGAGCGGCGGCGAACTGACGTTCATCTCGCCTGCGACCCTGTACGTGTACGAATTCGATTGGATGCCCGACGGCTCGGGTTTCGTCGCCACGGCCGCAACCGGCAACGGCGACAACAATTGGTGGGTCGCGAAGCTCGACTACATCGACGCCGCGGGCGCCGTGCGCACGATCGCGGCGCCGCCGATGCAAATGGACTTGCCGCGCGTCTCGCCCGACGGGAAGACGATCGCCTTCGTCGGCGGACTCATGAGCGACTGGGGCTCGATCGGCGGTGATATCTACACGGTGCCGTTCGCAGGCGGCACGCCGACGGATGCAACGCCCGGTTTCGTCGGTTCGTTCCGCGCGCTCGCCTGGCACGGCGCGAAGCTCGTGGCCGGTGCGATCGTCGACGACACGAATGCGATCGTCGACGTCGATCCGCAAACGCGCGTAACGCGCGCGCTGTGGTCGGCGCCGATGCGTGCCGAGGCGCAGGAATTCGACGGGTCGATCGTGTTCGACGCCGACCGCTCGATCGCCGCGAGCATCCTCAGCGATTTCACGCATGCGCCGGAGATCGCCGTCGGGCGCCTCGCGAAGCTCGAGCCGACGACGCACGACAATGCCGCGCTCGGTGCGCAGGTATCGGCCAGGAGCGTGCACTGGACGAACGACGCGTATCGCGCACAAGGGTGGCTCGTCGGGCCGAAGGAAGTCGATACTTCGCGCAAGCATCCGATGGTCGTGGTCGTCCATGGAGGCCCGAGCTCGGCCTACCAGCCGCACTACATCGCCGCCGGCGGCCAGCACGGCACCGGTTTCGATTTTGCCTACGACCTCGTCGAACGCGGCTATTTCCTGTTCTATCCGAATCCGCGCGGCAGCTACGGCCAGGGCGAAGCGTTCACGCGTGCGAACATCCGCGATTTCGGCCACGGCGATCTCGCCGACATCGTCGCCGGCATCGACGCCGTCGAGAAAATCGCACCGGTCGACGACGCGCGCGTCGGCGCTTTCGGACACTCCTACGGCGGCTGGATGACGATGTGGGCGAACACGCAGACGCGCCGCTTCAAGGCGATCGTCTCGGGCGCCGGCATCGCGAACTGGACGAGCTACTACGGCGAGAACGGCATCGACCAATGGATGATCCCGTTCTTCGGCGCCTCGGTCTACGACGAGCCGGCCGTCTACCGCGCGTCATCGCCGATCGAATTCATCAAACAGGCGAAAACGCCGACGTTGATCTATGTCGGCGAACGCGATGTGGAGTGTCCGGCGCCGCAATCGCTCGAATACTGGCACGCACTCAAGGCGCTCGGCACACCGACCGAGCTCATGATCTACGCCGGCGAGGGCCATCACTTCCGCGATCCGAAGCACCTCGAGGATTTGCGCGGGAGGATCATCGGCTGGTTCGAGAAGTATTTGGGCTAGCGCCGTTCCCGCCCTCGTTCCAGCTATTCCGCCTCGACGTCGTGGAACCGCGCCATGTCGATGTATGAATGCCGCGGGTGATCGCCGTCGAGAAAAATGTCGACGAACCGGCGCCCGAAGACGATGTGCTCGGCGGCATAGGTGTAGCGCGCAGTGATGTTGGCGGCGAAGACTTCGTCGGTGCCCGCGATCGTGACGGCGAGCCGCATATCGCCGTCTTTGAGCATCTGCGTGTCGACGCCGTAGAGCGGGCTCGTTTCGTCGATGCGGTGCATGATGAGCCAGCTCAATGCGAATAGCGGCGTGCGCGGACGCTGCAGGTTGAGGTCGAAGAAACGCGTGAGGCTGTGGCCGTCCTTGGTTTCGACGTCGCGTATCAACACGAGCGACGCCGAGGCTTCGAGGATGTAGCTGCTGCGCTGGTTCGCGACGCGCAGCATGAGCGTCGGCACGCCGTCGTAGGGCGTGATCACGGCGACCTTGCTGAACAGCAGGCGCGCCGTCGGTTTCGAGAAACGCGCGAAGACGAGGCTCGTGATGACGGCCATGCTGAGCAGGCCCGTGATGATCTCCGCGGTCGCGATGCAGTGGCCGTAGATCGTCGCGGGGCTCATGGCGCCATAACCGACCGTCGCGAGGGTCTCGACACTGAAGAAGAAATCGTCGGAGAAATCCTTGGCGTTCGCGATCGCGTGGTCGCCGGCAAAATAAAGGCAGGCGAACACGAGGTTGGCGCACAGGTAGACGACGATCGCGCCGCCGAAGAACTGCGGCCACGTCAGCGACATGATCGTGTGGAACGCATCCTGCCAGCTGAACCGCGAGACGCCGAGCTTGGTGACTTCGTAGGGGCCGAGATTGAGGGTGATGCCTTGCTTGCGTCGCGTGGGGCTGGTCATGGGCGGCTGCATCGGTGACGATGCGCCGATCATATCGGCCGGAGCGTCCGCAGCGAAAGCTGCCTCAGCTGCCCATGGCCATCTCGAGTTCGTCCAGCCGACGCGGCGCGACGAAGCGGAAAAGTATACCGAGGACGATGCCCGTCGCGGCGCCGCTCACGTGGGCCATGTAGTCGATGTGCGAATTCGGGTCGGGATGCGTGAGATCGTAGACGTTCCAGCCGATGTGCCAAGCGGCGATCAGCAGCACGGGCACGCGGAATACGCGAAAGAAGAGCAGGAACCAGAAAAAGCACCAGATCTTCGCCCGTGGCAGCATCGTCGTGAGGAGCGCCATCATGCCCATGGCGACGCCGGAGAGACCGATCGACGGCATGCCCTCGGTGCCCGCGACGGTGTAGTGGTAGGCGACGCTCGACACGACCGCCATGAGCAGGAAACTGCCGACGAATCCCGCGTAGCCGAGCGCGCATTCGACGCACGACGCGAAAATGAAAAAGAACACGAGGTTGCCGATCAGGTGGCTCCAGCTGCCGTGCGCGAACGTCGAGGTGATCATCGTCAGCACATTGAACCCGTCCGGACGATACGCGAGCCTGTCGGTGAGCTCCTTCGGCACGATCGAGGCGAATTCGTCGTAACCGTATTTGATCGCCGAGTGCTTGTAGGCGATGTCCTGCGTCTTGTCGACGTAGAAGTCGAGGCCGCGCACTTCGTGTGCGAGGCGCTCGATGGTCGCGTCGTGATCCTTGGTCTCGCGGATGCCCATGAGCACGTTCGCGCAGCCGCGTGGGATCTCCGCATCGTCGATCGCATCGAGGATCGCATGCAGGTTCGCATCGGTCTCGTGCGCGCAGTAGTCGGCGATGTCGCGGCCGAACGTGTGCGCCGATTTCACCTGCGACAGGAACGTGGCGAGGCAAACGACGCACACCAGCGCCGTGAAGAACGGGATGCGGTAGAGATTGACGTCGAGCCGGTACGGGAAGAACAGCATGCGCTTGTCCTCGTCGCTGCCTGCCGACTAAACGTCCGGCCGGGATCGAACCGAACTGCAAGCCTTGCAACTTTCCGCCAACCTCAGCGCGGCGCATCCTTGGGATCGATTTCGACGTGGCTGCCGAGATCCGAGGCCTTGCCGAGCAGCACGGCCTTGCCGAATTTGAGCGCCAGGCCGAGCGCGGATTCGTTGCCGTCCCAGCAGCGTGCGGCGGATGGTTCCACTTTGAGCAGCACGAGATTGGGGTCGTCGCGTCCTTCCGGAAAGAACACGGTCTGCGCCGCGCTCCAGAGAGCGTCGATGCGCGCGCGATCACGCACGATCTCGGCCGTGCCGGCGATGCTCACGAAACGCTTGTGCGCCGGATCCGCGTAGACGAGGTTCACGTGCGGATCGGTACCGATGTCGGCCAGCTTCGCGCTCTCGGCCGAAGTGAAGAACCAGAGCGCGCCGTGCGGATCGGCCTTGAGCGTCTGCAGCGGGCGGCCGACGAGGCTGCCGTCGGCCGCGCGCGTGACGAGTGTGGCGATCTCGATCTCGGCCAGCAGCGCGCTGAGCGCCGCCCAGTCGCGCGGCAGCCCGGATTCCGCGGCCACGCTACCGCCCCTCAGCGCTGCGCGAGCCAGTCGTGGATCGCGCTCGGCACTTCGCGCTGCGCGCGTCCCGACACGTAGATGCCGATGTGGCCGCCGCGGAAGGCGAGTTCCGTGTAGTCCTTCGTGCCGGCGAGCTCTTTGAGCGGACGCGACGCCGACGGCGGCACGAGATGATCCTGTTCGGCGAAAATATTGAGCACGGGCATGCGCACGTTCTTGAGGCTCACGTCCTTGTCGCCGATCTTCAAGCCGCCCGTCACGAGCTTGTTCGCCTGGTAGAAATCCTTGATGAATTGGCGGAACGCTTCGCCGGCCTGGTCGGGGCTGTCGAAGATCCATTTTTCCATGCGCAGGAAGTTCTCGAGCTCGGGCTTGTCGTCGAGGATGTCGACGAGGCCGACGTATTTCTGCTGGTTGAGCCGCACGGGCTTCAGCGTCAGGTAGCACCAGTTCATGAGATCGGCCGGCACGTTGCCGAGCGTGTCGACGAACAGGTCGACGTCCATGCCGCGCGTCCAGTGCGACAGCATGTTGTCCGGCGTGTGGAAATCGACCGGCGTCACCATCGTGATGAGATTGCGGATCTTCTCGGGGTAGATCGACGCGAAGCACAGGCTGAACGCACCGCCCTGGCAGATGCCGAGCAGGTTGATTTTTTCCACTTTGCAGCGTTTTGCCACGGCCTCGACGCAGCGCTTGATGTAGCCGTTGATGTAGTCGTCGAGCGTGAGGTAGCGATCCGAAAGATCGGGGTAGCCCCAATCGATGAGATAGACGTCCTCGCCGCGTGCGAGCAGGTTCTTGACGAGCGAGCGGTCGTCCTGCAGATCGACCATGTACGGCCGGTTGACGAGCGCGTAGCAGATGAGCAGCGGCGTCTTCGCCGTCGGTGCCTTGTCGCCTTTGAAGCGATAGAGCACGAGCTTGTCTTCGCGGTAGATTTCTTCCTTGGCCGTGGCGCCGTAGTCGACATCGTCGAGATTGCGCAGGTTCTTCAAGCCCGCGGCGAGCTTCTGGTTGAATTTCAGCGCTTCGTCGAGCGCGCGCTGCGGATCGATGCGGATCGGGTTCATGCCTTGCCTCCCTGCTTGCGCGGCGTGGCGCGGCGCATCGCTTGGATCGCATCATCGAACGAGAGCGCACCGCGGCGCGAGGCGGCTTTCGGACTCGCGACGGCGGCCGCCCGTCGCGGCGATTTCGCCGGCGCTTTCGCCGCCGGCTTGGCCGCTTCGGCACGCTCTGGCTTGGCTACTTCGGCACGTTCGGGTTTCGCCTGCTTCGCCGCGAGTGCGCGCTTGAGCTCCTCGACCTCCGCACGAAGCGCGGCGATCTCCGCCGCCGTTTCGGACGCGTGCGCGGCGCGGAATTCGCGGCGCAGGTCGTGCAAGCGTTTGTGCACGCTGTTGAGCTCCGTGCGCGTGGGCATGCCGAGATCGGTGCCGACGCGCTCGACTTCGGCCTGGATCTGCGCACGCACGCGCGTCTGCGCGTTGACGACGTCGCCGTATACTTTGCGGAAATCGTCGGTCAGCGCGATCTCGGCGTAGGCTTCCTCGGCCGCGTCGACCCAAAGATCGTAGAGCGCGCGCATCGAATCGATCTGCCGGCCGGGCTCGCCGCGCTCGGCGAGCTTGCCTTCGAAGATCTCGAAGCTGCGCCGGCTCGATTTGAGTATCAGCTCGTTGTAGCGCTTGAGCGCCTCTTGGTATTCGACGAAGGCCGCGAGCATGCGCTGGTAGTGCTCCTGATGCTCGCGCGCGTAGCCGAAGGCCGGCGCGTGCAGCCAGGACATGCCCTCCTCGCGCGCCTGCGCAAGGAACGGCGCGAAGCTTTCGGCAAGTTGCTCGAAACCCTTGGCGCCGTCGCCGCCGATGCCGCGCAGCATGGCCGCGAGCGGGTTGTCGAGCGCCGAGGCGTCGACGCCGGGCAGGTTGAAGCCCTGGCGCAAGGCCTCGCTCCAGGCCGCCACGGGGGCTGCGGCATCGCCCTTGCCGCTTGCGGCGGCGAGCATCGATTGCATGAGCGCCACATAACTCTTCGCACTCGCGAGCAGGCGATCGGCGGTCTCGCTCTGCTTGCCCGAATCGCCGAACAGGCGCGCCCACTGTTCGAGGCCCTCGTGCCACGGCGTCGAGGGCGGCGGCATTTGGCCGACGGTCTGGCGCGTCGCGTCGGACCACGCGCTCCAGTACTGCTTCTGCAGCGCCTGCCAATCCTGCATCCAATCCTGGGTGGATTTCTTTTCCATGAGTGCGTCTCCGCTGGCGCTCAAATGCTAACATGCGCTCATTGCAAGCGTCATCGAACGAGCATGGATACCGCCACTCCACTCCCAGAACTTCGCCTCGAAGATTTCCTGCCGCTCGTCGGCAGCCGCATCGGCGTCGAACTCGGCGAGCATCGCGCGGAGCTCGAAGTCAAGGAAGCCGCGCTGATCGGCAGTCCGTCGCCGCGCAAGGCGCCGTCGTTCCACGTAATCCTGCGTTCGCCGCCGACCTGGCGCGCGACGCAAGGCATGTTCCGCCTGCAGCATCCGACGCTTGGCGCGATCGAGGTCTTCACGGTGCCGGTCGGACCGGACGGCGTGGGGCTTTGCTACGAGATCGTCTTCAACTGAGCGGCGCTTCGCGCGGATCCCAGCCCAAGAAATCGTAGATGCCGCGGTGCTCGATGAGGCGAAAACCGAGCCGGGCGTAGAGCCGCTGCGCCGGATTTTCGGGTTCGACGTGCAGCGTGACCTTGGCTCCGGTCGCACGCGCTTCGTCCATGATCTCGCGCAACAACGCTTCGCCGAGGCCGCGGCCGCGACGCTCGGGCACGAGCGTCACTTCCATGAGCCGGATCTCGCCCGGCGAGCGATAGACGTAGATGCGCCCGATCGGTCGGCCGGCCTCCTCGATGACGAGGAAATCGGCGCCTTTGTAATTCTTGACGTAGTGGCAGTGCTGCAGATCGCACTGCTCGGCGAGGAACGCGAGCTTCCGCGCCTCGGGCCATTCGACGGGCGCCATTTCGCGCGCGCGCACTTCCGCGTAGAGGGCATGAAGAAACGGCCGGTCGCCGTCTTCGACCGGACGGAATCTGAGCCCGTCGCGACGCTGTCCGGCATCCGTACCGACGAAAGCGCGCGTCACAGCCGGATCAGGCGTACTGCCGGACCGCGAACAACGCGTAGGGAATCGCCAGTTCCGCGCCGCTCGCGAGCGAGACGAGCTTCATGCTCACGCCGCCCGACGAAACGCTGCGCAGCCCGAGGCTGCTCCACGCGGGCGGTCGCTGCGTCCCCGGCACGATCGTGAGCACGTAGAGACCCGGCTGCGCGGCGACCTCGGTCAGGCTCGACGTGTTGCTCGACTGCACCGTCAGCGGCAGCGGATTGGCCTTGGACGCGTTCCAGTTTATGGCGACGGGCGCCGAACGCTGCAAGAGTCCGTTGCGCGACCACGCCTGCCAGAAATAATGAACGGCATTGCCCGCATATTCGGCGACGAGTGCGAACGGCGACGGCGTGCCCGCACCGACGACGCGCAGCTCGAACATTCCGCGCGCGGAAGGCACCGACAGCGCATCCACGATGGCGGAATTCGACGATCGGCAATAACCCATGCTGACGATCGGCGCAATTTTCGATCCGACGGTGGCGGCAAGCACGCGCGCGCCCGGGAGCGCGGCCAAGCCGGCTCCCGCGACTGCGGCCTTGAGCACCTTCCGCCGGGAAGCGGACGTCGTGGCGTCGACGCCCGTAACACGGTCTGGACTGTTCATGAGTTCACCCCTGTACCCAGACCACTATACCGCAGCCCCCCGGCTGCGTCACGTTCTCGGCGGATAGACCCCCTGCAGCGCGATGCAGAAGTTCAAGGTCAGGTAGGGCATCAGATTGTTGTGCGGCTGATCCCCGCCTGCCGGCGCGATCGCATTAGCGTTGAACGCGACCAGGGGCGGCGTCGGCGAGCCCGGGAAAAACGGGGTCGAATTGACCGCGCGCGCGATCGAATTGCCGATCGGCGTGGTGCGGTTCGCGTTCGAGTTGATTCCCATCATGCTATGACTGTGCGACGGGATCTCGGATTCGAGCAGCGAGACCGTGTCGGAGCCGCCCGTTTCACCCAAGTCGTACAAAGACAGCCCCGGACCCTGGCCTGGGTGCATCGGCACGTTGCCTTGCATATTAGGCAGCGCGAAGTTCGACTTGCCATCGCCGCCATAGGTAGTGCCGAGCAGCGAAAACAATGCCGTGTTTTGCGAGAGCGGCAGAATCTGCCCGTCGCAGAAAGCCCAGCCCTTGGGAGCGAAATTGAATGGAAAGATTCGGATTTCGGCAACGAATGGATCCGACATTTGCTTCTCTCCTCAAGTTTGCGACGGAAAAATGCCGAACAGCGAAATGATGAAATCCACGCACAGGAACGGCTGCAGATTGTCGTGCGGTTGACTGCCGCCAGTGGCCGTTACGGCGAGGCCGGAGAGCGGCGAATTCGGTGTCTGCGAATCGTACAGCGTCGGGCCGCCGAGCGCCTGAGCAAGCAAGTTATTGCTCGGCGAAGTCTGATTCGCAGTGCCGGAAGTGGCCAAGAACGGATGCGAGTGAGCCGGAATCTGGCTGACCGTAAGCGTCACCGTCTCCACTCCGCCGGTCTGCGCCAGAGTGAAGCCGTTACCGAAGTGGATTGGCACCCTTCCGCGCAAGTCTGGCAGTGCGAACGTCGACTGCCCGTCGCCGCCGTAGGTCGTGCCGATCAGATTGAACAATGTTTCGTATTCGGAAATCGGAAGCAGCTGGCCGTCGCAAAACATCCAGCCGGCGGGTGCGAAATTCCCCGCAAACATGCGGATTTCGCCGACATAGGGCTGTGCCATGGGAATGGTCTCCGTCAGGTCTGGCTGGGGAAGATGCCCTGCAGCGCGATGCTGAAATTCAGCACCAGATAAGGCTGCATGTTCTCGTGCGCCTGGCTGCCTCCAACGTTCGCCAGGGTCGCGGGATTCATCGCGCCGAGATTGTTGTCGGGCGGCAGATAGGGCTGCTGGGCGGCGACGCCGTACAGGGCCGTCGCAGGCACTGGCTGGTTGCCCGTAGAACTCGTGCCCATTGCAGTATGTGTGTGCGTCGGGATTTCCGAGATCGAAAGCGTGTGCGCCTGTTCGCCGCCGCGCTCGCCGAGCGTGTGGCCGCTGCCCATGTGCATCGGGGCACGGCCTTGCAAATTCGGCAGGCCGAAATTCACGCGCCCATCGCCACCGTAAGTAGTGCCAAGCAGTGAGAACAGCCCCTGGTTCTGGTTGATCGGCAACAGCTGCCCATTGCATAAAGCCCAGCCTTTCGGCGGGAAACCAAAGCTCATGATGCGGATTTCACTCAGGAATGGCTCTGTCATGGCGTTCTCCGGAAAAACCCAGTTCGTCAATTCACCGTTGCCGGCGGCGTTGCCGTCAATGTGACGGTACCTTGCGTCGCGACCCAGCCGGCGGTCGGACCGGTGTTGCGGTTGACCAGCGCCGCATTGACCGACGCATCGCCGAACTTGTTGTACAGGGCAGCGGTTTCTGGGCCCGAAGCACCACTGACCGTCTCGAACCAGACCATCGAGTCGTTGCCTGCGCACGGACTCGAATCGCAAGCGCTCTGCGTCGGCACCTTGTTGTCGTGTATCTCGGCAAGCACGTTCGAGCCCGAATTGGCCTGCGCGTCCGAGGCGACATAGATCGCGTACTGATTGTTGAACGACGACCCGGTGTACTGCTGGTCGATGTCGTTGTTCGTAATTGTGATCTGCGCCGAGGTCTGACCCACACCGTTGTTGGAAGAACCGAGTTCCTCCACGTCGATACCGCGTGCATCGAAGCTGTCGGGTCCGGACGAGTTGTTGTCCAGGCCGCGAATCACGTTATTCGTGATAGTCAAGGTCGCCGACTGCTGACCCTGCATGAAGAAACGCATGCCCTCGCCGATATCGGAGCCCGAAACCGCGACTCCAGCTTGGCCGATGTGGTTGTTGTTGACGAAGGCCTTGAACGTGCCGGTACCCCCGGTCGAACCGTTGGCGAAGTTCACCGCCACGCTGTGGCTGAACATGATCGTCGCGTTGTTGGTGAAACGGTAGTAAACCGCCCCGCCATTGGCTGAACCGCCGCCACCTTCAAAACTCGCCGCGACGTCGTCACTCGTGAACGAGCAACTGTCGACGGTGATCGTACCGGTGCCCGGCGCGCCGACACCATTGCCCATGACCGTGCTGTCGTTCTGCTGGAACTGGATGCCCTTCGAGAAGTTGTTGTTGAACGTCGCACCGCTCACGAGCGCGGTTTGCAGCACGGCGCTGCCGTGAAGGTCGACCAGGAAACCACCGTTCTGCACGCTGCTGCTGTAGGAGCCGCCGGTCACCGTCAGCGAAGATATCACCGCGGTCGATGAGGGCGTCGTGGTCAGCTGCACGTTGAAGTTGTAGTTGCCAGTCGCCGTGTCGTTGACGAACGAAACGGCTCCGACCGTATCTGTCAACTTGACGCCATCCCGGTTGTTCGCGGCCGTACTGTTGTTGATCACCGAGCTGTTCTGCAGCGCGAACCCGTTGACGCCGCTGCCGAGGACGCCTTCCTGCGAATTGGCCGATACGTTCATCCAGGACAGTGACACGTTCTTGGTGCTGGTCAGATTGATGCCCACCGTGCCTTTCTGAATCGTGCCGCCGCTACCCGCGCTGCCCGTACCGGCTATCACGAGACCGCCACTCGTGCCCGTGTTGTTGAGCACGATACCGTTCGCCGGTCCACTCGCCGCCGTGCCGGCGCTCACGCTCTTGAACTCGAGATTGGCCGCGCCGATCGTCGTGTTCGCCACGTTGATCGCGGTGCCGGTCGTCGTGGTGATCGTGCTGTTCGTATTGCTGGTCGAGACCGTGCCACCGCCCGTCGCGGTGAACGCGTCGTTCGCGCCCGTCGACAGCGTGAGCTGACCCGAGAAGTTGATCGTCGAGCCGCTGTTGCCGGTCAGCGAGACTCCTTGCCCGGTTCCCGACACCGTACCGCTGAACGACACGGTTCCACCGGTCCGCCCGCTGACAGTGACCGGCGAACCGCTCGTCGAACTGATCGGCGCTGCGATCGTGACCGGACCCTGGCCGGCCGCACCCGTCAGCGACACGGCCGCCGCGCTGCTGCTGTGCGTGATCGAAGACGCGCTGTCCAGGTTGAACGTGTGCGTAGCCGCTTGGCTCGTCAACGCGATCGCATTGGCCGTGCCGCTGCTGCCGATCGCGAGGCTCTTGGCCGTGGTGGTTCCCGTAACGGCAGCACCGCCGCTGATTCCCGCACCCGCGGACGGATTGATAGCGAAGTACTCGATCAGGTTGTTTCCGCCCAGAACGAGCACGTTTCCGGCATTGTTGAGCACCGGCGTCGTCGATGCGGTGATGTTCGTGGGCGCAACGCTATCGGTCGCCAGCGTGATGCCCGCGTCGCTGATGGCCTGGTTGAGACTGACGAAATTGCCGACGATCTTCTGATTGTTGTTCAACGAGAACGTGGCACTGCCGTAGGTGCCGCTCTCGACGAAGACCAAGTCGATGGCCGGGCTCACGGACGCGGCCGCATCCGCCACCGCAAGCGTGCACGGCGAGGCCGGTATGCACGAGCCGCCGCCGCCGGTGCTCACGACCATGATGCGGTCGGTCACCGTTAGCGTAACGGTTCCGGTCGCGCTGCTGACGTCATTGGCGATGATGTACTTGAACGTATCGGTACCGTTGAAGTTCGCCTTCGGCGTGAACGTGTAGCTGCCGTCGGCGTTGAGTGCGACGGAGCCGCCCTGCGCCGTCGGCGTCGCCGAGCCCAACGTGCTTTGTTCCGAACCGGTGCTCGCGCCGTAGCTCTTGATGGCAATGACCGTGCCCGTATCGTTGCTCAGCACGCCGTTCGCGGGTACGGAAATCGCGACGTTGCCCGTCACGGCATGGCTGTCGGCGCCCGCGACGGCAGGATCTTCCATCGTGGTCGCCTGCTGCACCTGTGGCGCGGCGTTCCAATTGCTGTCGCCCGCTTGGTTCGCATCGATCACGCACGTGCCCGGCGTGTTGAAGTGCACCGTGTTT
Organism: Rudaea sp.; assembly: GCA_035650835.1. GTDB lineage: Bacteria > Pseudomonadota > Gammaproteobacteria > Xanthomonadales > Rhodanobacteraceae > Rudaea. The sequence continues at coordinate 14,609 of DASRGX010000318.1, forward strand.
CCGCCCGTGATCGTGCAGCCGCCCGTGGAGCTCGCGTCGATCGAGAAGGTCACGGCCAGGCCGGACGGCGAGGCCGTCGCCGTCACGGTGTACGTGGTCGAAGTGGCGGAGAACGCAGCGAGCACACTCGTGAACGAGATGGTCTGGTCGCCCTTGGCGACGAGGAAGCTCTGCTGCACTTGCGGCGCCGGGTTGTACGCGGCGTTGCCGGGCTGGTTCGCGTCGATGACGCAGGTGCCCGCGCCGATAAACGACACCGTCGAACCCGAGATCGAGCACACCGACGTCGCCGTCGCATCGATCGTGAACGTGACCGCAAGTCCCGAGGTCGCCGTGGCCGCCACGGTGTAGGTCGGCCCCGCATTCTTCGCGTTCGCCGGCGCCGTCGAGGTGAACGATATCGTCTGATTGTTCTTGTTCACGATGAACGACTGCTGCACCTGCGGCGCCGCGTTGTAGTTCGCGTTGCCGGCCTGGTTCGCGTCGATGACGCAGGTGCCGCCGCCGATGAACGAGACGGTCGAACCCGAGATCGAACACACGGACGTCGCCGTCGCATCGATCGTGAACGTCACCGCCAAGCCCGAGGTGGCCGTGGCCGTGACCGTGTACGTCGGGCCCGCGACGAGAGCGTTGCTCGGCGCCGTCGAGGTGAAGCTGATGGTCTGATCGGCTTTCGCGACCGCGAACGACTGCTGCACTTGCGGCGCGGGGTTGTAATTCGCGTTGCCTGCCTGGTTCGCGTCGATGACGCAGGTGCCGACGCCGATGAACGACACGGTCGAGCCCGAGATCGAGCACACCGACGTCGCCGTCGCGTCGATCGTGAACGTCACCGCCAGACCTGAGGTCGCGGTTGCCGTCACGGTGTAGGTCGCACCGCCGAACGTCGCGCCGGACGGCGCCGTCGAGGTGAAGCTGATCGTCTGGCTGCCTTTCGCCACCGCAAACGACTGCTGCGCCTGCGGGGCGGGATTGTAGTTCGCGTTGCCGGCCTGATTGGCATCGATCACGCAGGTACCCGCGCCGATGAACGACACGGCCGAGCCCGAGATCGAGCACACCGAGGTGGCCGTCGCGTCGATCGTGAACGTCACGGCCAGGCCCGAGGTCGCCGTCGCCGTCACCGTGTACGTCGGGCCGCCGACCGAGGCGCCCACGGGCGCGGTCGAGGTGAAGCTGATCGTCTGGCTGCCCTTGCCGACCGCGAACGACTGCTGCACTTGCGGGGCGGCGTTGTAGTTCGCATTGCCGGCCTGGTTCGCATCGATGACGCAGGTGCCCGCGCCGATGAACGACACGGTCGAGCCCGCGATCGAGCACACCGACGTCGCCGTCGCATCGATCGTGAACGTCACGGGCAAGCCGGACGGCGATGCCGTCGCCGTCACGGTGTAGGTCGGCCCGCCGACCGTCGCGCCGACCGGCGCGGTCGAGGTGAAGCTGATCGTCTGGTTGTTCTTGCTCACCGCGAACGACTGCTGCACCTGCGGCGCGGCGTTGTAGTTCGCATTGCCCGCCTGGTTCGCGTCGATCACGCAGGTGCCGGCGCCGATGAACGACACCGTCGAGCCCGAGATCGAGCACACCGAGGTGGCCGTCGCGTCGATCGTGAACGCCACGGCCAGGCCCGAGGTCGCTGTCGCCGTCACGGTATACGTCGGTCCGCCGACCACCGCGCCGGCCGGGGCGGTCGAGGTGAAGCTGATCGTCTGATTGCCTTTGCCCACCGCAAACGACTGCTGCGCTTGCGGGGCGGCGTTGTAGTTCGCATTGCCGGCCTGGTTCGCGTCGATCACGCAGGTGCCCGCACCGATGAACGACACGGTCGAGCCCGAGATCGAGCACACCGAGGTCGCCGTCGCGTCGATCGTGAGCGTCACGGGCAAGCCGGACGGCGATGCCGTCGCCGTCGCGGTGTACGTTGCACCACCGACCGTCGCGCCGACCGGCGCCGTCGAGGTGAAGCTGATCGTCTGGCTGCCCTTCGCCACTGCGAACGACTGCTGCACTTGCGGCGCGGCAGTGTAGTTTGCGTTGCCG
>DASRGX010000319.1:0-7831 GCA_035650835.1 Rudaea sp.
TGCCGCGCGCATCCTCGATACAAGCGGCCTCGATACAAGCATAATGCTAGGCGAATGTGCAGGGATTGAGGAGCGGCGAGGCCTTACGCGCATGACGAATACCGAGGCATCCGGCGCTCGGCGCATCCTGATCGTCGAGGACGATCCCACGCATGCCACGCTGCTCGCCGAAACGCTCGCCGCGGAAGGGTTCGGGGCCGACGTGCTCGCCGACGGCGCGAGTGCCGTGGAACGCGTGCGCGCGGCGCCGCCCGCGGCCGTGCTGCTCGACTTGACGCTGCCCGGCAAGGACGGCTTCTCCGTGTGCCGGGAGATCCGAGCGTTCTCGACCGTGCCGCTCATCATGGTGACGGCTCGCGTCGAGGAGATCGATCGGCTGCTCGGGCTCGAGATCGGCGCCGACGACTACATTTGCAAGCCGTTCCAGCCGCGCGAAGTCGTCGCTCGCGTGCGCGCCCTGCTGCGCCGCACCGTCGACTGGCGCGACCCGGGCGCCGGCGCGCTGCTCGCGTTCGACGACGCGGCGCACGCGGCGCATTGGAAAGGCACCGCGCTCGATCTCACCGCCGTGGAATTCCGCCTGCTCAAAACGCTTGCCGAGCGTCCCGGTCGCGTGCTCTCGCGCGCCAATCTGCTCGATGCGATCTATCTCGACTACCGCATCGTCAACGACCGCACGGTCGACAGCCACATCAAGAACCTGCGCCGCAAGATCGCCGAGGCGGAACCCGGTGCGAACCCGATCGAATCGGTGTACGGCGTGGGGTACCGGTATCTCGGCGAATCGGCCTGACGCGGCGATTGCGCCGCGCCCCGGTTCCACGTTCACGCGCCGAGCCGCAGCAAGAACGGCTGCCAGACGAACGCGTAAGCGGCGTAGACGCCGAACGCGGTGAGCGCCGTGAGAAAAAGTATACCCGCCGCCATGACCCAACGCGTGGCCGCCGCCGAGCCGGCCGTCACGCGCAGATAGAGCTCGAGCACGGCGAGCGGCAGCAGGTAGCAGCCGAACGCCCAACCGAGATCGAACCAGCCGTCGAAGTGCTTGGTCATGCCGAGCGCGGCGTGATTGCCGACGGCCCAGCCGAACATGCCGATGCGCTGGAACCACACGCCGTTCGCGGCCACGTAGGTGCGCAAGGCGAAGCGCCGATGCGCGGCGAAGTCGCGTACGAGGGCCGCGCGCCAGGCCAGTGCGCCGAAGGCGAGAATCAGCACGGCATCGATGCTCGTCGCGAGGCCGGCCGTGAAGTTCGCCCGGCTGCCGCGCAGCCAGATCATGCCGAGCCCGCTCGTCGCCGCGATCGCGGCAGCCGTGAGGAACACGCGGCCGTTCCAGCGGTGCAGTGCCGGCCAGCGCGCGCGCAGCGATGAAAGAAGTTGCAGCGCGCCTGCGAAGGTCACCGCGGCGGCGACCAGCACGTGCGCGGCAAAGGCGAGATTGCCGGCGGTATCACCCGCGACATAACCCCTGAGCAAGTACGGGTTCCTGCTCCACGCGGCGAAGTCGCCAGCGAGTGTCGCCGCGTCGTAGAACGTCGCGATGTAGTAGAGGAACGTCCATTGTCCGGCGAGCGCCACGAGAAGCCACAGCCGCGCCGACGCGGCGAGCGCCGAGTCGGCGTCGATTGCGAGCGGAAAACGTGTTGTGCGGGTCCGCGGCGCTACGGCAGACATGCGTTTCCCCATCCTGCAACGGCTGCGAGTCTATCCATACGAGCATGAGCGTGCGAAGACGACCGGCTGCGCGCACGGAATCTTGCTCGCCGCGAGGTAAGAAGAAATTTCCTCGTTCGTCGCCCCGTTGCCGCACGCGCCGGCGGCGGGCGGGGCCGCAGCGATACGGCGCGCGGCACGATTGCTGCACACCGGCGGTTCACTGCCAATGCCAGGGATCGGCCATGCGTGCGGGTTCGGGAAACACGGAATCGTTGTGGCAGGCGACGGCGAGCCTGCCGGAGTATGCGCTGCTCGACGAGGACGCGAACGCCGACGTAGTCGTCGTGGGCGCCGGCATCGCCGGATTGTCCTCCGCATATTCGCTCGCGAGGTCGGGCAAGCGCGTGATCGTGCTCGATGCACGCGGGGTCGGCGGCGGCGAGACCGCGCGCACGACCGCGCACCTGGCGAGCGGGCTCGACGACCGCTATTACGAGCTCGAACGCATGCACGGCAAAGACGGCGCTCGCCTGGCGGCCGAGAGTCACGCGGCGGCGATCGCGCACATCGAGCACGTCGTGCGCAACGAGGGCATCGCTTGCGACTTCGAGCGAGTACCGGGATACCTGATCCCGGGCGCCGGCTCCGACACTGGCGAGCTCGAGCGCGAACGCGAGGCGGCCGCGCGCGCGGGACTCGACGTCGCTGGAGTCGAGCCCGCCGACGTCCTCGGCCGTCGTTTCGATGGCGCGCTGCGCTTCGCCGCGCAGGCACAGTTCCATCCGTTGCGCTACCTCGCGGGCCTTGCCGAGGCGTGCACGAGGCTCGGCGTGCGCATCCATGGCCACAGCGCCGTGCGCGAGGTCGCGGGCGGCAAGGATGCTCACGTGCATACCCGCGAGGGCAGGCGTGTCAGCGCCGGCGCCGTCGTCGTGGCGACGAACTCGCCGATGAACGATCGCGTCGCGATCCACACGAAACAATCGGCCTACCGCACGTTCGTCGTCGCGTTGACGCTCGAGGAGCCGGTCGCTCCGTGTCTCGTCTGGGATACGGAGGACCCTTACCACTACGTGCGCATTTGGCATGACGCCGCGAGCGGTGCGACTTGGCTCATCGTCGGCGGCGAGGACCACAAGACCGGCCAACCCGACGACGAAACGGGCGCGTTCGCGCGTCTGACGCACTGGACGCGCGAACGTCTCGGCGTCGCGGGCGAAGTGCGCTATGCGTGGTCGGGGCAGGTACAGGAGCCGCACGACGGCCTCGCCTTCATCGGCCGCAATCCGTCCGACGACGACAACGTCTACGTAATCACCGGCGATTCCGGCAACGGCATGACCCATGGCACGCTCGCGGCGCTCGTGGTCACCGATCTCATCGACGGCAAGCCCAATGCGTGGGCCGAACTCTATTCGCCCTCGCGCAAGGAATTCCACGGTTTCCAGGAATTCGTGCGCGAGAACGCGAACGTCGCTGCGCAATACGCCGACCTCGTCACCGCGGGCGCGCTCGACGACGTCGAAGAGGTGGCCCGCGGCAGCGGCGCCGTCGTGCGGCGCGGCGCGCACAAGCTCGCGGCCTACCGCGATTTCGACGGCGCCTTGCATCTGCATTCGGCGATCTGCACGCACTTGGGCTGCGTCGTGCGCTGGAATGCCGTCGAGCAGAGCTGGGATTGCCCGTGTCATGGCTCGCGCTTCGATCCGCTCGATGGCGGCGTCATCAACGCGCCGGCGCGTGCGCCGCTCGCGGCCGCGCCCGACAACGGCCGCGAGTGAGCGCGAAGCGACGTGCCCAAGATCGAGCCTCGCGCGCTGCTGCTCATCGATCTCGTCAACACCTGGCGCATGAAGGACGGGCGAGCCTTGCTCAAGCGCACGCTCGCGGCGCTACCCGCGCTCGCGACGCTCAAGGCGCGTGCGGTCGCCGCCGGGGCGCCGGTCGTCTACGTCAACGACAACTTCGGTCAGTGGAAGTCGGATTTCAGGCGCGTCGTCGCGCAATCGCGTGCGGCGGGCGAGAACGCCGCGCGCATCGTCGACGCGCTCGCGCCGGGCGCAGACGATTACTTCGTGCTCAAGCCCCGCCACTCGGCTTTTTTTGCGTCGCCGCTCGAGCTTCTGCTGCACGAGCTCGGCATACGCACGCTCGTGCTCGCGGGCGTCGCCGGCGACCAATGCGTACTCGCGACCGCGAGCGCCGCGTTGTTGCGCCGCTTCGCGGTCGTCGTGCCGCAGGACGCGATCGCCTGCGCGAGCGCGGCGCGCACGCGGGCGGTCCTCGTGCATTTTCGCCGCGCCATGGACATCCCGACCACGCCCGTGGCGCGCCTGCGCTGGCGCTAGCGTCGAGTCCGCTGCTGCTGGCGAGGATGTTGCAGCCGCGCTGGCGAACCGAAGCGGAGCCCGCAGTGACCGATACCATCGCGCCGCCGTCCTCGTCCTCGTTGCGCATCGGCGCCGATATCGTGCCGCAGGGCGTGCGGTTCAGGGTATGGGCGCCCGAAGCGCGCACGGCGCATGTGCGCGTCGAGGCCGACGACGGCGAATACGAACTCGCGATGGCCCCCGAAGACGGAGGATTTTTTTCCTGCCTTGCCGCACATGCGCGCGCCGGCGAGCGCTACCGTTTCCGCCTCGACGGCGGCGCGCCGCTGCCCGATCCGGCTTCGCGCTTCCAACCGCATGGGCCTCACGGCGCGTCGGAAATCGTCGACGCGCGAGCGTTCCGTTGGTCGGATCATGCGTGGCGCGGCATCGCTCCGGCCGGGCAGGTCATTTACGAGATGCACGTCGGTACGTTCACGCACGAGGGCACGTGGGAGGCCGCGATCGACGCGTTGCCCGCGCTCGCCGAGCTCGGCGTCACCGTGCTCGAGCTCATGCCGCTCGCCGAGTTCCCCGGGCGCTTCGGCTGGGGTTACGACGGCGTCTGCCTGTACGCGCCTTACCACGGCTACGGTCCGCCCGACGACATGCGCCGCTTCGTCGACGCTGCGCACGCGCTGGGACTCGGCGTGATCGTCGATGTCGTCTACAACCATTTCGGCCCGGACGGGAATTACCTGCCCGCCTATTCGCGCCACTGGGTCGGTACGCGCAAGAGCGAGTGGGGCGATGCGCCGAATTTCGATGGACCGCACTGCGCGCCCGTGCGAGAGTTCTTCGCCGGCAACGCCGCGTACTGGATCGAGGAGTTCCACGCCGACGGATTGCGGCTCGACGCCACGCAGCAGATCTTCGACCGCTCCGCCGAGCACATCCTGAAGCACATCGTGCGTCGCGCTCGCGCCGCGGCGCCGCAGCGCAATGTATACATCGTCGCCGAGAACGAGGTGCAGAACGCCGATCTCGTGCGCGCGCCGGAACGCGGCGGCATGGGCTGCGACGCCATCTGGAACGACGATTTCCACCACACGGCGCGCGCGGCGATCGCCGGTCGGCGCGAAGCCTACTACTCGGACTACCGCGGCAGTGCGCAGGAGTTCGTCTCCGCGCTCAAGTACGGCTTCCTGTACCAAGGTCAGCGCTCGGCGTGGATCGACAAGCCGCGCGGCTCGCCGGCGTTCGACGTGCCCGCACTCGCGTTCGTGAACTACCTCGAGAACCACGACCAAGTCGCCAATTCGTTGCGCGGTTCGCGACTCGGCGAGCTGCTGGCCCCGGCGGCGTGGCGGGCCGCGACGGCCGTGCTGCTGCTCGCGGCGCAGACGCCGCTGATCTTCCAAGGTCAGGAATACGCCTCGACACGGCCGTTCCTGTATTTCGCCGACCACGCCCCGGGACTCGCCGGGCACGTGCGCACCGGCCGCGCCCGGTTCATGGCGCAGTTCCCGAGCATCGCCGCGATCGGCGACATCGAAACCTTACCCGATCCGGCCGACATCGAGTCGTTCCGCAGCTCGAAGCTCGAAGCGGGCGAACGTGGCAGCGTGCGCGGCGCCCAGGCACTGGCGTTGTTCCGCGATCTTCTCGCGCTGCGCCGCGAGGACGACGTGATGAGCGGCCGCCGGCGCACGCGTCTGGATGGCGCGGTGCTCGGCGAGCGTGCGTTCGCGATCCGCCATTTCGGCAGCGATGGTCTCGATCGCTTGTTCGTCGTGAACTTCGCAGTCGACATCGCCTTCGACACGATCGCGGAGCCGCTCATCGCCGTGCCGGCAGGCTGCCGCTGGAAGCTTCGATGGTCGAGCGAGGAACTGCGCTATGGCGGTGCCGGCCACGTGCCGCTGGACCCCGACGGCGCGTGGCGCCTCACGAGTTGCGCGGCATTGCTTTTCGTTGCCGAGCGCAGGTCCGGCACGGAGGAATCCGCATGAATGGACCCGCGCCGCGCATGCGCATCGACTACGCCGGCGAGAATTTCGAGCGCCGCTATTGCCGTGCGCCGCATGCGACGTTTTCCGACGAGGCGCTGCTCGAACGCGAATGGCTGGCGACGAACGCCGCGGGCGGCTACGCATCGAGCACGCTCGCCGGCGTGCCGACGCGGCGTTATCACGGGCTCCTGATCGCCGCGCTGCCGGTGCACGGCCGCACCGTCATGCTGAGCCATCTCGGCGAGGAACTCCTATTTGCCGACGGCACGCATGTGCGCATCGGCGGCGAGGAACACGCCGACGGCCTCGAGTTCGACGCGGCGCCGCTCGTCGAATTCCGCATCGACAGGGGCCTGCCGATCTGGCGCTACGCCGTCGGCGATATCGTGATCGAAAAGCACGTGCTGCTGGTGTATCGCCAGAACACGGTGCACGTCGGTTACAGGCTCGCCGAAGGCTCACAGGCGCTGCGCTTGCGCCTCTCTCCCGTGCTCGCGTTTCGGCCGCACGATGCGCCGCTCGAGGCGCAGAGCGCTCGCGAATACGCGTTCGCGCGCGAAGGCCAGGCGCGCTGGTCGTTCACGAGCGACGGGTTCCCGCCGCTCAACGTCGCGATAGCCGGCAAGGCGAGCGATTTCGTCGTCGATGCGATCGCCGACGTGCCTTTGCACTATCGCATGGAGGCGGCGCGCGGCTACGGCGCGACGCAGGCGGTGCTGCGGCCGGGCTACCTCGACGTGACGCTCGCGCCCGATGCGCCGCATGCGCTGTTCATCGCCTCGACCGAGCCCTGGGAAGCCGCGGGCGCCATCGACGCTTTGCACGCCGCCGACACCGAGCGCGAGCGCTGTTCGCGCTTGCTGCGCCAGGTGCCCGTCAGCGATGCGACCACGGCCGAGCTCGTGATCGCCGCCGACGCCTTCGTCGTGACGCCGGCGTGGCGCGTCGGCGACGTCGCGCGCGGGCATGCGGCCGGCGTGCATTCGCGCAGCATCATCGCGGGCTATCACTGGTTCACGGATTGGGGCCGCGACACGATGATCAGCCTCGAAGGCCTGACGCTCGTCACGGGCCGGCAGGCCGAGGCGCACGACATCCTCTGCACGTTCGCCGAGCACGTGCGCGACGGTCTCATCCCGAACCTGTTCCCCGAAGGTCGCGAGAGCGGTCTTTACCACACGGCCGACGCGACACTGTGGTTCTTCCACGCGCTCGAGCGTTACGTGGCCTGGACCGGCGACGTCGCGATCGTGCGCCAGCTGCTGCCGCATTTGCGCGACATCGTCGCCGCGCATCTCGCCGGCACGCGCTTCGGCATCGGCGTCGATGCGCAGGATGGTCTGTTGCGCCAGGGTGCCGACGGCTATCAGCTGACGTGGATGGACGCGAAGGTCGGCGACTGGGTCGTGACGCCGCGGCGCGGCAAAGCCGTGGAGATCAATGCGCTCTGGTACAACGCGCTGTGCCTCATGACGCAGTGGGTGCGCGAGATCGGCGAAGACGCAGCGGCGGCGGAGGCGATCTCCGCACACGCCGCGCGCGCGCGCACGGCGTTCAACGCGCGCTTCTGGTGCGCCGAGCGAGGGCATCTCTACGACGTGGTCGACGGCGAAAACGGCGAGGACGACGCGGCCTGCCGTCCGAACCAAGTGCTCGCCATCTCGCTCAAGCACCCCGTGCTCGCACGCGAGCGTTGGACGAGCGTCATGCACGTCGTCGAACAGAAACTGCTGACGCCGTACGGCCTGCGCTCCCTCGCGCCGGGCCATCCGGACTACAAGCCGCGCTACTTCGGCGATCTCAAGGCGCGCGACGCGGCTTATCATCAGGGCACGGTATGGGCGTGGCTGA
>DASRGX010000320.1:0-2907 GCA_035650835.1 Rudaea sp.
GGCCCAGGACTGGGCCGAGATGCTGCTGCGCATGTATCTGCGCTGGAGCGAGGCGAAAAAGTGGAAAACCGAACTTTTGGAAGTTTCGGCAGGCGAGGTCGCCGGCATCAAGAGCGCCACGTTCCGCGTCGAGGGTGACTACGCCTACGGCTGGCTCAAGACCGAGATCGGCGTGCATCGGCTCGTGCGCAAGTCGCCGTTCGACTCCGACAACCGGCGCCACACCTCGTTCGCCTCGATCTTCGTGAGCCCCGAGGTCGATGACGACATCGACATCGAGATCAACCCGGCCGACCTCAAGACCGACGTCTACCGCTCCTCGGGCGCCGGCGGTCAGCACGTCAACAAGACGGAGTCGGCCGTGCGCATCACGCACGTGCCGAGCGGCATCGTCGTCGCATGCCAGACCGAGCGCAGCCAGCACGCGAACCGCGACCGCGCGATGAAGATGCTGAAGGCCAAGCTCTACGAAATGGAAATGCAGAAGCGCAACTCGGAGAAAGCCGCACTCGAAGCGAGCAAGTCCGACATCGGCTGGGGCAGCCAGATTCGCAGCTACGTGCTCGATCAATCGCGCATCAAGGATCTGCGCACGGGCGTCGAGCGCACCGACACGCAGCGCGTGCTCGACGGCGATCTCGACGAATTCATCGAGGCGAGTCTCAAGGCCGGGCTCGAGGCGGGGGCCAAGCGGGCCGATGCATGATCTTGTCAGGCGCGTTCGGGCGGATGTAGGATATGGGTACCCGTATCACTTCGTACGGTTACCCATATGAAGACGACCATCGAGCTCAGCGACGACCTGTTTGCTGCGGCCAAGCGCAGGGCTGAACAACAAGGGATAACGTTGCGCCGGCTCGTGGAAAAGGCGCTTGCATCCCAGCTCGCGAAGCCGATTCGGCGGCGCGGCAAGAAACTCGAACTCATGATGTTCGATTCGCAGCCGCTTGCAGCCTCTTTGGAATGGGAAGCATTGCGCGACGAGATCTACGCGGAACGCGAAGACAAGGCTTTTCATGGTCGCGGTTGACACGAATATTCTGATCTACGCCCATATGCGGCTCATGCCGCTCCACGACGCCGCGGTAGCGGCGTTGACGTCTCTTGCCGAAACCGGAGCCGACTGGTGCGTTCCATGGAGCTGCGTCCATGAGTTTTGTTCGGTCGTGACCCGGCAGAAGCTATTCAATCCGCCACTCACGCAACTGCAGGCACTCGCAGCGATCGAGCGCTTGCGGTCGAACGCGAACTGCCGGTTCCTTTGCGAAGGGCCTGGTTACTGGGCGCACTTCGAACACATCGTCCGGGCGAGCGGCGTCGCGGGCGGGGCGATTCACGATGCGCGAGTGGCGGCGGTCTGTCTCGAACACGAGGTCGATGAGCTTTGGACGCACGATCGCGACTTTCGCAAGTTCCCTGGTCTGCGCGTCCGCAACCCACTCAATTGACGCCATGAACGACGACGAAAACAAGCTCATCGCCGAGCGCCGCGAAAAGCTGCGCGCGCTGCGCAGCCAAGGCATCGCGTTCCCGAACGATTTCCGTCCCGATGCTTTCGCTGGCGATCTGCAGCGCGAATTCGAGAAGACGGAAGCCGCCGACGTCGAAGCCCTGAACCGGCGCGTCAAAGTCGCCGGGCGCATGGTGCTCAAGCGGCCGCAGGGCAAGGTCAGCTTCGCGCAGATCCAAGACATGACGGGGCGCATACAACTGTTCGTGCAGGCGAACGCGGTCGGCGACGCCTACGAGGCGTTCAAGGCGTGGGACGTCGGCGACATCGTCGCGGCCGAGGGTCCGCTCATGCGCACGAAGACCGGCGAGTTGTCGGTCAAGGCCGAGCGCCTGCGCCTGCTCACGAAATCGCTGCGCCCGCTGCCCGACAAATGGCATGGCCTCGCGGACGTCGAGCAGCGCTATCGGCAGCGCTACGTCGATCTGATCGTCACGCCCGAATCGCGCCGCGCGTTTGAGCTGCGCTCGGCGATCATCCGCTTCATCCGGCAATGGCTAGAAGCGCCCCCGCGACGTTTCATGGAAGTCGAAACGCCGATGATGCACGTGATCCCGGGCGGCGCGACCGCGCGACCGTTCGTCACGCACCACAACGCGCTCGACATCGATCTCTACCTGCGCGTAGCACCGGAGCTCTATCTCAAGCGCCTGACCGTCGGCGGTTTCGATCGCGTCTACGAGATCAACCGCAATTTCCGCAACGAAGGCGTTTCGACGCGGCACAATCCCGAGTTCACGATGCTCGAGCTGTACCAGGCTTATGCCACGTACATCGAGATCATGGATCTGACGGAGGCGATGATTCGCGACACGGCGCGAGCCACGCGCGACACGACGGCACTTACGTGGGAAGGCCGCGACATCGATCTCGGCCCGCCGTTCCGCCGCTGGCGCCTCGACGAAGCGGTGCGCCATCACAACCCGGAGATCGGCGCGCACGAGCTGCGCGACGTCGGTGCGTTGCGTGCGCACTGCGAGCGCCTCAAGATCCACGCCAAAGCCGAATACGGCTGGGGCAAGCTCTTGCTCGAGATTTTCGAGAAGACCGTCGAGCCCACGCTCGTGCAGCCGACCTTCATCACGGCGTATCCGACCGAAGTCTCGCCGCTCGCGCGCGCCAACGACGCCGACGCGGAGGTCACCGACCGCTTCGAACTCTTCGTCGGCGGCAAGGAACTCGCGAACGGATTCTCGGAGCTCAACGATTCGGAGGACCAGGCCGAGCGCTTCCGCGCGCAAATGCGTGCCAAGGACGCGGGCGACGACGAAGCCATGCACTTCGACGCCGACTACATCCGCGCGCTCGAATACGGATTGCCGCCGACCGGCGGTCTCGGCGTGGGCATCGACCGCCTCGTGATGCTCATCGCCGACGTGCCTTCGATCCGCGACGTG
>DASRGX010000321.1:0-8459 GCA_035650835.1 Rudaea sp.
CGGCGCAGGCGAACTCACCTTGCCCGGGCTCGCGATCGCGGCGGCGCTGGTGATCGTATACTTCCTGCTGAACTTCTGGAGCGTGAAGCTGTTCGCGCACTCCAACAGCGCGATCACCTCGTTCAAGCTCGTCGTGCCGGCATTGACGGCGGTCGCTCTCATCGCGAGCGGCTTCCACACCGAGAATTTTTCCATCGGCATCGAGGGCGGCACGCACACGCTCGATTTCGCCGCCGTGCTCAACGCGGTCGCGACCGCGGGCATCGTATTCAGCTTCAACGGCTTCCAGAGTCCCGTGAACCTTGCGGGCGAAGCGCGCAATCCGGGCCGCAGCATTCCGTTCGCGATCCTCGGCGCGATCGCGCTCGCGACGGTCATCTACCTGCTGCTGCAGACGGCCTATCTCGGTGCCGTGCCGACGGCGATGCTCGCGCACGGCTGGCACGGCATCGATTTCCGCTCGCCGTTCGCCGAGCTCGCGCTGCTCGTGAATCTGAACTGGCTCGCGGTGTTGCTCTACGCCGATGCGTTCGTGAGCCCGAGCGGCACCGGCATCACCTATACCGCGACGACGGCGCGCATGCTCTACGGCATGCAGAAGAACGGCACGATGCCGCGCCTTTTCGGGACGGTGCATCCGCGCTACGGCGTGCCGCGCGCAGCCATGTGGTTCGATCTCGCCGTCGCCTACGTATTCCTGTTCTGCTTCCGCGGCTGGGGCACGCTCGCGGCGGTGATCTCGGTGGCGACGATCATCTCGTACCTGACGGGTCCGGTCAGCGCGATGACGCTCAGGCGCACGGCTCCCGAGCTCCATCGTCCTCTGCGATTGCGTGCGTTGCCGCTGCTCTCGTGCCTGGCCTTCGTGTTCTCGACCGAACTACTGTACTGGGCGAAATGGCCGCTCACGGGGCAGATCATCCTGCTCATCGTCGTCGCGTTGCCGGTATACATTTACTACCAGGCACGCGTCGGCTGGCGCGATTTCGGCCGGCAGCTTCGCGGCGCGTGGTGGCTGATCGGCTATTTGCCGTCGATCGCCGCCGTGTCGTGGATCGGCAGTCCGCGCTTCGGCGGTCTGGGCTATCTGAGCTACGGCTGGGATCTCCTTGTCGTTGCCGGCGTCGGCCTTGTGTTCTATTTCTGGGGTCTCGCCTGCGGCTGGCGCACGCCTGACGTCGAAGCCGCTTCGGCGCGCAGCACCGCAGCAGGGGCCGTTTAGACGCCGGTAACGCCCCGCATGGTCCAATCGCGCGAGCCCGCAATCGCGAGCGAGCGGAGGGCACCATGCGAAGCACAGCGTTGCCACTGTTCTGCCTGCTGGTGTGGTCGTGCAGCGCGTTCGCGCAGTTTCGCGACGAGGCCCCGCAGCCGCAGTTCCAGCCGATGCCGCTCGCGGCCGACGGCGAGGGCGGTTCGGGCGCATCGAGCGGTCCCGAATCGCCGATTTCGTTCACGTACCTCGACCTGCTTTGGGCCGACACCAAAGAAACCGTGACGGCGCCGCTGCACTGGGACGGCGACGAGTGGCGCACGGCGGGTCTCGTCGGCGGCGGCCTGCTCGTGACGATGGCGGTACTCGATCGGCCGATCCGGGATGCGGCGCAGCGCGGACGCAGCAAGGGCTCGGACGATTTCTTCGTCAAGATCGAGCGCTTCGGCACGAAGCAATACGAGCTGCCCGTCGCGGTCGGCTTCTACGCCTACGGCGCGTTCGCCAACGATTACGAAGCCAAGGCCACTGCGCTCGACGGCTTCTCGGCCAGCGTGATCGCCTCGCTCGCCACGTCCGCGATCAAGGGTATCGTCGGCCGTGCGCGCCCGAACACGGGGCTCGGTCCGCATCATTTCAGCCCGTTCCGCGGCGACTACTCGTTCCCGTCGGGCCACGCCACGGGCGCGTTCGCGTTCGCCTCGGTGATTGCGGCGCACTACGACTCGCCGTGGGTCGATGCGACGGCTTACGGCGTCGCCAGCCTTGTCGGCATCGCTCGCATCCGCCTCGACGCGCACTGGACCTCGGACGTGATCGCGGGCGGCCTCATCGGCGGGCTCATCGGTCACCATCTCGTCGAATTCAACCGGCGCTGGCGCGCCGAGCACGAATCGGCATGGGTGCCGACGCTCGAGACGGACGGCCAGCAGGTGGTTCTGGCTTGGCGTTACTGAGCGGCGCGGAGAAACGCTCGCACTGCTTCGGCGTCGAAGGGCCAGCCGAGCTCCCGCCGCGAATCTTCTTCACGCAACACCGGCACGCGCTCGCCGTAACGGACTTCGAGGCCGACGTCGTCGTCGATGAACACGCTAGCGAACTCGGGCGCGCGCGCCTCGGCGAGCACGGCGATGGCGAGATCGCAGAGGTGGCAGTCGTCGCGTTGGAACAGCGTCAGGCGCATCGGGACGGAAAAGGCTGAGAGCGAGTGGCGGCGAGCGTACAATACTCGGACGGCCTCGACGCAATCACGCTCCCATGACGATCCGCTCGATCGATCACGTACAGCTCGCCATGCCACTCGGCGGCGAAGCAGCCGCGCGCGCGTTCTACGGCGGCTTGCTCGGCATTCCGGAACGGCCGAAGCCCGCGGAGCTCGCCGCACGCGGCGGCTGTTGGTTCGAATGCGGCGGGCTCAGGGTGCATCTCGGCGCGGAGGGAGATTTCCGCGCCGCACGCAAAGCGCATCCGGCGTTCGTCGTCGACGATCTGCCCCGCCTCGTCGCCTCGCTGCGCGATGCCGGCTGCACGCTGCGCGAGGACGATCCGATCGACGGCCGTGCGCGCGCGTTCGTCGACGACCCGTTCGGCAACCGCATCGAACTCATGGAACCCGAGCGCTCGGGCTGAGCGCACCCGCAATCCCGGAACCTACATGGCAGTCAGCGTCTTCGACCTCTTCAAGATCGGCATCGGCCCCTCGTCCTCGCATACCGTGGGACCGATGCGCGCGGCAGCGCGCTTCGTCACGCGCTGGCTCGACGAACGCGGCATTCTCCACAATGTCGCACGCGTGCGCGGCGAGCTGTTCGGCTCCCTCGCGCACACGGGCCGCGGCCACGGCACCGACAAGGCCGTGCTGTGCGGCTTCGAAGGCGAATGGCCGGACAAGATCGATCCCGATTCGATTCCGGCGCGGCTCGAGCGCATCCGCGCGACGAAGAAGATCCGCCTGCTCGGCAAGCACGAGATCGCATTCGAGGAAAAAAGCGATCTCGTCTTCAACAAGCGCACGAAACTGCCCTACCACAGCAACGGCATGCGTTTCACGGCCTACGACGCCGCGGGCGGCGAGCTCGCGACGCGCGACTACTACTCGGTCGGCGGCGGCTTCGTCGTCAATCACGACGAGGCCGCCGAGGATCGCATCGTGCCCGACACGACGCCCTTGCCGCATCCGTTCCACACGGGCGACGAGCTCTTGAGGATCTGCGAGGAATCGCACAAGAGCATCGCGCAGATCATGCTCGACAACGAAAAGGTCTGGCGCAGCGAAGCGCAGGTGCGGGCGGGCCTGCTCGACATTTGGAAGGCCATGCAGGATTGCGTCGCGCGCGGCACGCGCGAAACGGGCGTGCTGCCGGGCGGCCTCAAAGTGCAGCGCCGGGCGCCCGTGATGTGCCGCGAGCTGCGCGACCGGCCGGAGGCCTCGCTCAAGGACCCGCTCACGATCCTCGACTGGGTGAACCTCTACGCGCTCGCGGTCAACGAAGAGAACGCCGCAGGCGGCCGCGTCGTCACGGCGCCGACCAACGGCGCTGCCGGCATCATTCCCGCCGTGCTGCACTACTACCACCGCTTCGTGCCCGGCGCGAACGACGCCGGCGTCATCGACTTCCTGCTCACGGCCGGCGCGATTGGAATTTTATACAAAGAGAACGCGTCGATTTCGGGCGCCGAGGTGGGTTGCCAGGGCGAGGTCGGCGTCGCCTGCTCGATGGCCGCGGGCGGCCTCACCGCCGCGCTCGGCGGCAGCATCTACCAAGTCGAGAACGCCGCCGAGATCGGCATGGAGCACAATCTCGGCCTCACCTGCGATCCGATCGGCGGGCTCGTGCAGATCCCGTGCATCGAGCGCAACGCGATGGGCTCGGTCAAGGCGATCAACGCGCAGCGCATGGCCATGCGCGGCGACGGCAAGCACCGCGTGAGCCTCGACAAGGTCATCAAGACGATGCGCGACACGGGCCGCGACATGCAGGACAAGTACAAGGAAACGAGCCGCGGAGGGCTCGCGGTGAACGTCATCGAGTGCTGATCTCACGCGCGATGCGCGACACTGACTGAGGTTGCAAACCCGCTGCGGCGAACCGCTACTCGGATTCTTCGCCGAGCGGAGCCGTGCGATTCTCGGTGGTCTTCGGTCCGTTGCCGTGCTCGCTCAGTCCCTTTTCTTCGCTCGGGTCGCGGCGCTCGACTTCGCGAATGCGCGCCGCCGCATCCTCGAGCGTGGCGATCACGTCGCGCACTAACCTGCGGTAGTCGTCGGGCAGCGAGGCGAACGATTCGATCGCGAAGCGATCTTCGACAGGCCACGGCGGCTGCGGTTCGCGCACGCCGGACGCCTTGCGGCTGCCGTATTGCAGTTCGTGTGGCTCGATACCGAACAGGCGCGCAAGCGCGCGGATCGCATCCTGTTTCGGCAGATGCTTGCCGCTCAACCATGCGGAGATCGCCTGCGAAGTCACGGTGAACGCGGTGTGCTGCGACAGCAGCTTCTCGATGGCGGTCGGGCTTTCCTCGAGACCGTGCTGGGCGAGCGCCTTGCGCAAACGCTGCGCGAAACCGGCGCGCTCGTCGTTCATCCTCGTTCGGCGTTCCTTCCTTCCAGACAATGGGCGTCCCTCCGACAGCCGAGATTCGTGCGCGCGCGATGTTTTCCTTCGATACGCAAATGTCTCGCCAGCCGCGCCAACCCGCCGCGGTAACGCATGCGCTTGCGACGAGCAGTGACGGCGCATTGAATCTATGGTTCCATATGACTGAAAGAATCGGTTTCATGCTGATCGCAAAGGACTGCAAATGGGGACATTGTTCGGCAAGCCCGCTGTCAGGCTCATGCAAAAATGTCGCGGCGAAGCGGCGCGCCTGTGTGCGCTGTTCCGGGACGGCCGCCTGACGATCGAGGCGAAGGAGATCGTCGTGGCACCCGCGGGCGAGACCGGCTCTGGAACGGTTGCGCAAAACGACGCGGATGCGCGCCACCTCATTCACGGCAACGACGTGCTCGTCGCAGCGGCCCTCGTCAGCGGCGGCACACGCCGAGCGAGCCTCACCGGCGCCGTCGACCTGCTGTGCGTCGATCTCGGCGCGACGCTCACGTCGACGCGCTGCCGCACGGTGGCATTGCCGGACGGCGAACTCGCATACCCATCCCGGCCGCTCGCCTGGAACGCACTGCGCGACGCAGACATCGACCAGCGGCAGCACTGCATCGATGCGCTCGCGCTCGGGATAGCCCTCTGGCACGCACTGCTGCGCGAAGGTGGCGTGCTGTGCCTGCGCGTGCCGCGCATGCTCGCCGTCCCTGCCAAAGCGCTGCTCGCCGCGTACGAACCCGGCACATCCATCGCCGTGCACCCGATGCACGCGCCGGCAGGCGAAGCGGCGCACGTCCTGCTCTGCGCGAAAGGCGCAGCCATCGAGGACGTGCAGACGTCCGACGCTGCGGCCGGAACCGGCGACTGGCGCAGCCTGCTCGCACAGCCGGCTGCGCGCGCACGCCGCGACGCCGGATGGATCGTCGCGTTCGATGCCGGCGACGGCGACGCCGCAACGTTTGCGGCGCAGAGTTCCGCACGTTTCGTCGCGGCAGCCCCCGATGCCGACGCCGCCCTGACGGTGCGCCGCCGCCTCGTCGAGCAACGCGCGGTCCCGCTCACGTGCGGCACGATCGCCGTGAAGCGCTTCGCCGACGCCGCGGACGGCGACTGCTCCGCCGATGCGCTCATGCGCTCCATGCTGCCCGTGTTCGGTGCGCGTCACGGGCCGCAGCACATCCCCAGCAACGCCCTCGGCAGGATCGAGCACGGCGGCGAACGCACGCTCGTGCTCTCCGAGTCGCCGAATGCGATCACGGGAGGGGCCGCGCTGAAGCGTGCCATCCGGCTGCGCGACGCGGCATCGCCGCCCTGGGACCGCGTCGTCGTGCTCGGCTGGCGGTTCTCGCGCGGCATGGAAAAATCTCTCGCAGCGCTAGGCGATCCGCGCCTGGACGTACGCCGGGTTCCTCAGGACGTTCTCGCACAGGTCGAAGCCGGCCTGCCGTGCAGGGTTTTCCCCGGTTCCGCGCGATTCCCGGGGCTGTGCCGCATCGACGTGCGTCCGCTGCGACGCTTTCGCGAAGGCGCGTTCGAGCGCATCGAAGCGACGCTCGCGGGCTACGTGCTGTTTTCGCCCCAGGCGCTCGCGCTGTCGGACACGGATCGCGCGCGGGTGCGCTCGCAGCTCGCCGCGAATCCGCTGGCGCTCCTCGAGACCTGGGCCATCGATCCCGACTACGACGGCTGCACGTTCCGCTCGGTGTGGCATGCGCTGCGCGGCGACGATGCGCCTGCGATCGCGAAGAGCGCGAGCTTCCGTGTGCCCCACAAACCGGGTACGCGCACCATCGCGGTGCGCGCCACCGACGTCTTCGGCAACGAGACCACGGTCGTGTTCACGCTCGCATCGTGCCTTGTGCGCAGCCTCGGCGGCGCCTGGGGCATGACGCGCTTACCGATGGAGCGCGGCGATGATTTCGCGCACGAGCTTGCGATGCGCCGGCGAGAGCCTGAGGTAGGCGTCGAATGTCTCGCGATCGCCCGGTTTGACGTCCATTGGCCAGGCCAGCCGCGGCTCCGCGACCTTGCCGGCGGGCGTGCCGAAGCGCAGATGCTGGGGCGACACGCCGAGCATCCCGGCCAGCACTTGCAGTTTGTCCTGCTCTGGAATGGAGCGCCCGTTGAGCCAGCGCGAGACGGATTGGAAACTCACGGACTCGCCGCGGTACTTGGTATTGAACTGCCGGAACAGCACCGATGGCCGCGGTTCGTAGCCCGCTTCGCGCATCGCCTCGGCCAGACGCTTGGAGAACGCTGCCCATTCATCTTTCATGCCGGGGAACGTTACCGGCTCGTCGACATGGTTGGCTCACCTTTTGCGTGCGAGCGTGTTCACCCCCTATGTTAGGCGGGTGAACGTCTCGCGTACACGCCGCGGCCGCGCGACGCCCGGGACGTTCGCACGGCGCGACATGCCCGTATAATGCGCGGCCCACGCCGCACCGCACCGCCATGTCGACGCACCTCACCGAAACCCGCCGCCGGCGCACGTTCGCGATCATTTCGCATCCAGACGCCGGCAAGACCACGCTCACGGAAAAACTGCTGCTGTTCGGCGGCGCGATCCAGATGGCGGGCAGCGTCAAATCGCGCAAGGCGTCGCGTCATGCGACCTCCGACTGGATGGCGCTCGAAAAGGAGCGCGGCATCTCGGTCACGTCCTCGGTCATGCAGTTTCCGTACGAAGGGCGCGTCGTCAACCTGCTCGACACGCCGGGTCACGCGGACTTCTCCGAAGACACCTACCGCGTGCTGACCGCCGTCGATTCTGCGCTGATGGTCATCGACTGCGCGAAAGGCGTGGAGGAACGCACGATCAAGCTCATGGAGGTCTGCCGCCTGCGCGACACGCCGATCATGACCTTCATCAACAAGCTCGATCGCGAAGGGCGGTCGCCGATCGAGCTGCTCGACGAAGTCGAAGCCGTGCTCAAGATCCAGTGCGCGCCGATCACGTGGCCGATCGGCATGGGCTCGCGACTCAAAGGCGTCTATCACCTCTTGAGCGGCGAGGTGCATCTCTACGAACCCGGGCGCAACTTTACGCGGCAGGATTCGACGATCTTCACCTCGCTCGACGATCCGGAGCTCGAGCGCCGCATCGGCGCGGACATGCTGCGCGAGCTGCGCGACGAGCTCGAGCTCGTCGAGGGCGCCTCGCACCCGTTCGACGAAACCGCCTATCTCGCCGGCCGCCAGACACCCGTGTTCTTCGGCTCGGCCGTCAACAACTTCGGCGTGCAGCCGCTCCTCGATTTCTTCGTCGAGCACGCGCCGTCGCCGAAGCCGCGTGCGACGACGACACGTGAAATCGACCCCGACGAGGAGAAACTCACGGGCTTCGTGTTCAAGATCCAGGCGAACATGGACCCGCAGCACCGCGATCGCGTGGCCTTCATGCGCATCTGTTCGGGCACGTTCGACGGCGGCATGCGGGCTTTCCACGTGCGCAGCGGCAAGGAGATCAAGCTCGCGAACGCGCTGACCTTCATGGCCAGCGAACGCGACATCGTGGAAAAAGCGTATCCGGGCGACGTCATCGGCATCCATAACCACGGGACGATCTCGATCGGCGACACGTTCAGCGAAGGCGAGGCGCTCTCGTTCACGGGCATCCCGAACTTCGCGCCGGAGCTGTTCCGCCG
>DASRGX010000322.1:0-7469 GCA_035650835.1 Rudaea sp.
TGCTCGACGGCGGTTTGCATGACGGTGCGATGGTGCTCGAAGGCCGGACATCGAACGCGGCTGGGATCGTCGTCAGGCAGCGCATCACGTGGACGCCGAACCAGGACGGCAGCGTGCGCCAGCTATGGGAAACGGCCGAAGGGGCGGGCGAGTGGAACGTCGCATTCGACGGTACGTACACGAAGAAATAGCAAGACCTCTCCGCTGCAGCGGAACGTCGAGCAGGGCCGCCGTCATCCGCACGGCGCGATCCGGCATGGACGCGCGTTGCGGGTTGTCGTTCCGTGGTCTAGCATCGAACGCTCGCGCCGGCCATGGAGACACGAGTGACTTCGACCTCGCGGTTTCGCGCATGTCCCCTTTGCGAAGCCATCTGCGGATTGGAGCTGCGCTACACGGATGGCGTTCTGACAGCGATCCGTGGCGACGAGGCCGATCCGTTCAGCCGCGGTCACATCTGTCCGAAGGGCAACGCCATCCTCGATCTCGAAGCCGATCCTGATCGCCTGCGCGAGCCGCTGCGCCGCGTCGGCTCCGAATGGACGACGATCGGCTGGGAGGAAGCGTTCGCGCTCGCCGGCGAGCGGCTCGCCGCGGCACAGCGCGAGCACGGTGCGGGTGCGGTGGCGGTGTATCTCGGCAATCCGAACGTGCACCACTTCGGGCATATCGCGTATTTGCCGGCGCTGCTGCGCCTCTTGCGCAGCCCCAACGTGTTCAGTGCATCGTCGGTCGATCAATGGCCGCACCAGCTGGTCGCTGCGCAGATGTACGGGCACCAGTTCATGCTGCCCATTCCGGATATCGATCGCACGAGCTATTTCCTGATGCTCGGCGCCAATCCGGTCGCTTCCAACGGCAGCCTCATGACGGTGCCGGACGTGACCGCGCGGTTGAAGGCGCTCACCCGGCGCGGGAAGTTGGTCGTTCTCGATCCACGCCGCACGGAAACTGCCGAGATCGCGAGCGAGCATCACTTCATCCGGCCGGGCAGCGATGCATTGTTCCTGATCGCGGTTCTGCAAGCGCTGCCCGCGCCGCGCGTCGAGGCGTATGGAGAGCGCTTGCGCGGACTCGAGGAAGCGCTTGCGGCCGTGCGCGCGTTCGACGTCGGCGATGTCGCGCAGCACACGGGAATCGACGCGCAGACGATCGCGCGGCTCGCGCGCGAGTTCGCTGCCGCGCCGCGTGCGGTCGCCTATGGCCGCGTCGGACTCAGTACGCAGCGCTGGGGCTCGCTGTGCCAATGGCTGCTGCAACTGATCAATCTCGTAACGGGGAATCTCGATCGCGAAGGCGGCGCGCTGCCGAACGACGCGGCGATCCCGATGACCCGTCCCGGGACGTCGCGCGGCACGTACGGCCGTTGGCGCAGCCGCGTGCGCAAGCTCGCGGAATTCGCGGGCGAGCTTCCGGTCGCCGCGCTCGCCGAGGAGATCGCGACACCCGGCGAAGGTCAGGTTCGCGCGCTGCTGACCGTCGCCGGGAATCCTGTGTTGTCCACACCCGACGGCCGCGCGCTCGAACGCGCGATGAGCGGACTCGATTTTTACGTGGCGATCGACATCTACCTCAACGAAACGACGCGACACGCGGACCTCATCCTGCCGCCGGCGTCGCCGCTCACGCAGTATCACTACGATCTGGTGTTCAACGCGCTCGCCGTGCGACGTGTCGCGCGGCTCAATATCCCCGTGGCGGAGCGCAGTGCCCGCGAACGCGCGGACTGGGAAATCATCAACGGTGTTGCGGGCGCATTCGCGCGCGCCGCGGGCCGCGAATGGCAGGATCAGCCGCCGCCGCGTGCATTGATCGAGGCCGGGCTCGCGCGCGGCGAGTCGGGCCTCACATTGCAGGATCTCGAGCAGGCGCCGCACGGCATCGATCTCGGACCGCTCGAGCCGTCGCTGCTGCGCCGCCTGCAAACGGAATCCGGCTGCATCGAATGTGCGCCGCCGCTGCTGCTCGAGGAATTGCGACGCTTCGCGGCGGATCGAGCGCTGCCGCACGCGGATGCGCTCGTGCTGATCGGCCGTCGCGATATCCGCAGCAACAATTCGTGGATGCACAATGCACCGCGCTTGATCAAGGGCAAGCCGCGCCACCACCTGCTCATGCACCCGTCGGATTTGAGCGCACGCGGCATCGGCGACGGCGCACGAGTGCGCGTGCGTTCGCGCACCGGCAGCATCGAAACGGACGCTCGGTCGAGCGACGATGTCATGCCCGGCGTGGTGTGCCTGCCGCACGGTTTCGGGCACGGTCGCGCCGGCGTCCGGCTGACCCGCGCGCAAGCGGTCGCGGGCGAGAGCTACAACGATCTGAGCGACCCGCTCGCGCTCGATGCCGCCTCGGGAAACGCCGCGTTGAACGGCATTCCCGTCTGGGTGGAGGCGATTGCGTGAGTCACCCTTCGAGCGCGACGCTCGTCAGAAATCCATGAAATACCCGCCGTTGACGGGAATGTTCGCGCCGGTGATGAAGCCCGATTCGTCGGCGGTTAGGAAATCGACGACGCGAGCGATCTCCGAAGGCTCGCCAAGGCGGCCGACCGGGATGTTGGCGATGATCTGGCTGCGCACGTTCTCGGGGATCGCGGCGACCATCGCGGTGCGGCAATAGCCGGGCGACACGCTGTTCACGGTGACGCCCTTGCGCGCGACTTCGCGGGCGAGCGCCATCGTGAACCCGTGCATGCCGGCCTTCGCGGCGGAGTAGTTCGTCTGTCCGAACTGGCCCGTTTGGCCGTTCACCGAAGAGATGTTGACGATGCGTCCGAAGCCGCGCTCCGTCATGCCTTCGACGACGTGCCGGCAGGTGTTGAAGACGCCACCCAGGTTGATGTCGAGCACATCTTGCCACTGCGGTTCGCTCATCTTGCGCAGCGTCACGTCGCGCGTGATGCCTGCGGCGTTGACGAGGATCTCGATCGGACCGTACTTGCCTTCCACGGCTTCGATCGTCGCGGCGCACGCGGCGAAATCGCCGACGTTGATCGGCTCGAACGCGATGGTGCCGGCGAAGTCGGCGATTTCGCGCTCGAATTCCGCTACGCGTTCGGTGCGGCTCGCGAGGTCCGCAGCGACGACGCGCCGCCCCGAGCGGGCCAGGTGCTTGCAGATTTCCGAGCCGAGGCCACCGATGCCGCCGGTGACGAGCGCCACGCGCTGTGTCATGGGGTTCCCCTGTTTCATCGCCTGTTGCCTGGGTTTATCGTGCAGCGCGGCCGATGTCGCGCTGCAGCAAGCGGGCGATGGTAGAGGGGGTATCGAGGCCTGTCAAACGCGGTGGCGCGTCAGGACTTCGGTTCCTTGCCGCCGGGGTCTTTGGTTCCCGTCGCGCCCTTCATCGAACCCGCCGCCGCATTGAGGAAGCCTTCCTGCACCGATTTCCACAGGTCGAGATTGCGCTCGGTGAGCCCGTTGAGCATCGACCACGGCGTCTGGCCGAGAATGTTGTTGAGCTGACTGCGGAACTTCTGTTGCTGGTCGAGGAAGATTTGCAGGCTCTTCTCGAGATAGCTGCCCATGAAGCCCTGCATCGAATCTCCGTAGAAGCGGATGATCTGCGACAGCAGCTGCGTCGTGAACATCGGCTGCCCGGTTTCCTCGTGCTCGGCGATGATCTGGAGCAGCACGGAGCGGGTCAAGTCGTCGCCGGTCTTGGCGTCGCGGACTTCGAACTCCTCGCCGTCGATGACGAGCTGCCGCACTTCTTCGAGCGTGATGTAGCTCGAAATTTCGGTGTCGTAGAGACGCCGATTCGGATATTTCTTGATGATGCGAACTTGTGCCATGCCGCAAAGTTAGCAGATTGTGCCGCGGCGCACCAGCGCGGTTGCTGCGCAACATTGTCGCACCCGCACATGAAAAAGCCCGGATCGCTCCGGGCTTCGTTTTTCGTCTTTCCGCCGCTTCAATGGCCGTGGGCGTTCGATGCTTCGGCCGCTTCCTTGAGCTCGCGGTTCACTTCGTCGAGCAGCTCCTTGGCTTTTTGCGCGTGGCCGCCGAGATCGAACTCGTTGGCCTTTTGCGCGGCGACGATGTGGTTGTACGCCTCGGTGGCGGCGCGCTGGGCGGCCGCGATGTTCGGATGACGCGCCGCACTGACGTTGTTGGCCGGACCCGCGGCCGCAACGGCGGCGGCGAGCGCCAGAGCGACGGAACAGACAGCAAGAGCGATTCTTACCATGACCAACCTCCTCGATTGACGTGGAAACAGGACCTACCCCGAACCGCAGCGCTGCACGTTTTTGGCGCAGCGCGGATGAAACCGCTACCAGCCCATGTACTGTCCGCCGTTGATGGCGAGATTCGCGCCCGTGATCCAGCGTGCTTCCTCGTTGACGAAGAAGGCGACCGCGTAGGCGATCTCGTCGGGCTCGCCGAGGCGGCCGACCGGGATTTGCGCGGCGATCTTGTTGCGCACATCTTCGGGCACCGCCATGACCATCTCGGTGGCCACGTAGCCCGGCGACACGGTGTTCACGGTGATGCCGAACTTGGCGTTCTCCTGCGCGAGCGAAATCGTGAAGCCGTGCATGCCGGCTTTCGACGCCGCGTAGTTAGCCTGTCCGTACTGGCCCTTTTGGCCGTTGATCGAGCTGATCTGCACGATGCGCCCCCATTTGCGATTGCGCATGCCATCGATGACGGGGCGCGTCATGTTGTAGCAGGAATTCAGGTTGGTGTTGATGACTTCCTGCCACTGCAGGGCCGTCATCTTGTGGAATGTCGTGTCGCGCGTGATGCCGGCATTGTTGACGAGAATGTCGATCGGTCCGAGCTTCTGCTCGACGCCTTTCACGATGCCTTCGGCCGAGGCGACATCGCCGACGTCGCCCTTGACGAGCAGCGCCTCGACGCCTGCACTTTTCAGCTGATCGGCCCAGGCCTTGGCCTTGGCCTCGTCGCGGTAGTTCGTCGCAACCTTGTGACCCAGTGAGGCCAGGCGCTTGATGATGGCCGTGCCGATCCCGCCCGTGCCGCCCGTGACCAACGCTACGCGTGCTGACATGATTCCCTCCATTGCGTCTTGATTGTTGCGGCCCTGGGTGCAGACCGCGGCTCTTGGCCCGGACGATTGTACACAGGTCAGGCGTCGTTGTTTTCGCTCGCCGGGCGCGAGTCGCGCGTGAGGCGGGCGACATCGAAATCGGCGATCGCCCGTGCGAGCAGCGCGTCGACGCGCGTTGCGGGGGATCGCGGCAAACCGAGGAACGCCAGCGCCGCGCGCAGCGCCGGCACGGGCTCGCGAGCATCGACGGGACGCGCGCGATCCTGCTTGGAGAGCTTGCGTCCTTCGGCGTCGAGAACGAGCGGCAGGTGCAGGTAGGCCGGCGTCGGATAGCCGAGCAGGCGCTGCAGATGGATCTGGCGCGGCGTCGAGTCGAGCAGGTCGGCGCCGCGCACGACTTCCGTGATTCCCTGCGCCGCATCATCGACGACGACGGCGAGCTGGTAGGCGTACCAACCTTCGACGCGACGGATCACGAAATCGCCGACGTCGCGGCGCAGGTTCTGCACTTGACGTCCGAGCAATGCATCGTCGAAAGCGATCTCCTCATCCGGCACGCGCAGCCGCCAGGCGGGTGCGCGTGCGGGGTCCGGCGCCGCGATGCAAGGACTTGGATGCAGCCCTCCCGTCGCGGCGAGCTCGGCGCGGCTGCACCAGCAAGGAAACACGGTGCCGATCGACTCGAGCGCGGCGAAGGCACGGGCGTAGGCCCCCTCACGTGTGCTCTGGTACAGCACGGGCTCGTCGGATTCGAGCCCGAACGCGGCAAGGGTCACGAGGATCTCCGCCGCCGCCCCGGGCATCTCGCGCGGCGGATCGAGGTCTTCGATGCGCACGAGCCACGTGCCGCCTTCGGCGCGCGCCCGCAGCCAGCTCCCGAGCGCTGCCACGAGCGAGCCGAAGTGCAGTGGCCCGGTCGGGGAGGGGGCGAAGCGGCCGCGATAGGTCATCGGTCAGGGGTGGTTCCGGCTTGAATTCGGCCGAGTCTACTCAACCTTTGCCTCGTGCGGACGCGCGTCCTGGCGCGTGCGCCGGCGGACGAACCAGAGAGGCGAATATGTTACGTATCGTTCTTTTCCTCGGCACGAATCTGGCCATCATGATGATGCTCAGCATCGTCGTGTCGCTGTTCGGGCTCGACCGCGTTGCGG
Source organism: Rudaea sp. (assembly GCA_035650835.1). Lineage (GTDB taxonomy): Bacteria > Pseudomonadota > Gammaproteobacteria > Xanthomonadales > Rhodanobacteraceae > Rudaea. Next base: position 6,168 of record DASRGX010000322.1, read on the forward strand.
GCATGAACCTGCAAAGCCTGTTGCTGCTCTGCGCGGTGTTCGGCGTGGGTGGCGCGTTCCTCTCGCTCGCGATGTCGAAGACGCTCGCCCGGATGTCGGTCGGTGCGCAGGTCATCACCGAGCCGCGCGGCGAAGCCGAACAATGGCTGCTCGGCGTCGTGCGCCGTCACGCGCAGAACGCCGGCATCGGCATGCCCGAGGTCGCGCTCTACGACTCGCCCGAGATGAACGCGTTCGCGACGGGCATGAGCAAGAACCATGCGCTCGTCGCCGTGAGCACCGGACTGCTGCGCAGCATGAACCGCGACGAGATCGCCGCCGTGCTGGGACACGAGATCACGCACGTGGCGAACGGCGACATGGTGACGCTCGCCTTGATCCAGGGCGTGCTGAATACCTTCGTGATGTTCCTCGCCCGCGTGATCGGCGGCGTCGTCGACAGCGCCATCTCGGGCGACCGCGACAACGACCGCGGCGGCGGCATCGGTTATTTCGTGATCGTGATGCTGCTGCAGTTCGTGTTCGGGCTCATCGCGACGATGATCGTCATGTGGTTCTCGCGCTGGCGCGAGTTCCGAGCCGATGCGGGCGGCGCGCGCCTCGGCGGCCGCGCCGGCATGATTTCGGCATTGCAAACGCTGGGCGGCAGTCATGCCGAAGGGTCGCTGCCCAAGGCGTTCCAGGCGTTTGGGATTGCCGGCGACGGTGCGATCGCGCGCCTCCTCGCGAGCCACCCGCCGATCGAGGAGCGCATCGCCGCGCTGCGCAATGCGGCGTGAACGGCGTTCGTGCGGCGAGACGGCCCGCGACTAGGCCGTCTCGTAGGCCATCACCTTTTCGGGTTCCTGCAGGAAATTGCCCTGCACGAAATTGACGCCGCACGAGAACAGGATCGACATGCTCGCCGCGTCTTCGACGAACTCCGCGACCGTGAGTTTGCCGGCGTGGTGGGCCTGGTCGCAGAGTTCCTTGATCTTTTCCTGGTTTTCCTTGTTCTTCGGCAGCTCGGCCATGAAGCTGCGGTCGATCTTGAGGTAGTTCGCATCGACGTGCTTGAGCAACTGGAACGAGTTGAGGCCCGAACCGAACTGCTCGAGCGCGAAACCGCAGTGCACTTGCTTCAAGCCGTGGACGAAGGCGCGCGCGGGCTTGAGACTCGTGACGACTTTGCTTTCCGGCATCTCGAACACGAGCGCATCGCCGCGCAGCCGTGCGTTCTTGAGCTGCTGGGCGATCCACGGCAATAGCGTCTGGTCGTCGAGCGACTGCGGCGTCAGCTTCACGAAAAAGGTGGTCTTGTGG
>DASRGX010000323.1:0-4398 GCA_035650835.1 Rudaea sp.
GTGCGCCGGTCGGGTCGCACATCCCGGTGACGACGTGCCGCACGTACGGCGAAATCGCCGCACAGCGTCGCCAGGACCAGAAGTTCGTCGACGACGCGTCGACGAAATTCCGCACGCCCACGGTCAACGGTCACTGAAACAGCGAAAGCGCTTGCCGCGGCCTGCGCGCTGCGGCAAGCTATACGAAGCCGTTCGTGATTCAGGACTACGCCATGACCCCTCGCAACAGTCCCGATAAGCCCTGGCCGACCGAAGCCGAGCTCGACATCCTGCAGGTGCTCTGGGAGCGGGGACCCTCGACCGTGCGCGAAGTGCACGAGGCGCTCTACGGCGGCGACGGCGCCGGGTACACGACCGCGCTCAAGCTCATGCAGATCATGCACACCAAAGGTCTCGTCGAGCGCGACGACTCGCAGCGTGCGCATGTCTATCGGGCTGCGATCAACAAGCAACGCACGCAAAAACGCTATCTTGCCGACATGGTGCAGCGGCTGTTCAACGGCTCTGCATCTGAACTGGTGCTGCACGCGCTGGGCAACCATCCCGCCGCGTCGCGCGAAGAACTCAAGGAAATTCGGGCGCTGTTGAACAAGATCGAGTCCGAAGGGGGCTAGCCATGGTGTTCTCCGAGGGGTTTGTGGCCGGCGTCGATGCGCTCGGCTCGGTATTGCTTCACTTCCTCTGGCAAGGCGCCGTCCTCGGCTTGTTCTATGCGCTATTGCGCCCGTTCTGCGCGAGCGTCGGCGCGCGTTACCGGCTCGGCATGGGCGTATTGCTCATGCTCGCCATGTGTCCGGTCGTCACGCTGCTCTATATCTGGCCTGCGCAAGGCGATGCGCTCGTCGCGGCAAAACAGGTGCTGCCGAAAATCGTGACGGGGACGATCGCGGCCGTCGCCGATACCGCAGCGTCGAGCTACCGGTGGCGCTCGCTGCTGCCGGCGTTCGTCGGCGTGTGGAGTCTCGGCGTCGTCGCGCTGGCGTCGCGTTCGCTATGGCATTGGCGCCGCATCGCCCGTCTCGTGCGCCGCGCCGCCATGCCGCTGCCCGAATGGGAGCAGCGCCTGAAGGTCATGTGCGGTCGCTTCGGTTTGTTGCGGCCGGTCCGCCTGCTCGCCTCGGCCGGCGTCGCCACACCGATGCTCGTCGGCTGGATCAAACCCGTGATCCTGCTGCCGCTCGGCATGCTGAGCGGCTTTTCCACGCATCAGATCGAGCTCATCATCGCGCATGAGCTCGGACACGTGCGCCGCTGGGATTATCTCGCAAATCTGTTTCAAGTCGTCCTCGAAACGGTGCTTTTCTATCATCCCGTCGTGCACTGGATCTCGCGCGACGTGCGCGACGCCCGCGAAAGCTGCTGCGACGATCTCGTGCTGAGCCTGGCCAAGGGCAATCCCGTGGCGTATGCGCGCGCGCTCGCCGATCTCGAAGAGCTGCGCCACGACATCGACGTCGTCGCGCCGGCGCTCGGGGCGAGCGGCGGAGTCCTGCTCGCGCGCATCAAGCGCATCGTCGCCGTGGACAGCCACGATCCTCTGCCGCGCAACAATGCTTGGCCCGTGCTGCTCGTCGTGGCGGCGATGGTCTGCTTCGCGCTGCGTCCGCAGCAGCACGCGTCGGATTTGGGCGCGGCGCTCGCGAAAGCGCCAGCGCAGGGTCTCGCGCTCGTCACGGGCAATCCGCGCCTCGCGCCGGCCGCCGCGGCGCCCGCGGCTGCGCTCCCCGCCGTCGAGCAGCATGCCGAGCCCGTGCTCCCGGCTGTCGCGCCGGCGCCAATGCCGAACGAAGCGGCCGTCGAGCCCGTGCGCATCGACTTGCCGCGCGCCGACAAGGTCGCATTGCCGGCCGCGGCCGCGCAGCAAATCCGCAATCTCGCCTCGCGAGCCTTGCCGACCGAGGCACCGTCGTTCGAGGCGGCTTCGCTATCGCCGCAGCTGCCGAACCTGCTGCGCAAGGTGGCGCCTGCCTACCCCGCGCACGCGATGGCAGCACGCGTCGAGGGCATCGTCGAGCTCGAATATGCGATCGGCGGCGATGGCAGCGTGCGCGATGTCCGCGTGCTGCGCGCGCAACCGGAAGGCGTGTTCGACGCCGCGGCGAAGGCGGCTCTCGGCCAATGGCTGTTCGAAACGCCGAGTGCGGAGAACGCCGGAGCCCGCTACGTCCAAAACTTCGAGTTCACCTTGCACGGCAAGCCCGCCTCGCCCGATAACGGCAAGTGCCAGCAGGTGCTCGGATCGTTGATTTGCCGGCATTTCGACGAATGATGGCAGTCCGCGCTGGCAGCGCCATCCGTTAACGAAAGGCCGAGACCGGCTTAACGGCAATTTAATTCGGCGCCACCTAGTATCGACCCCACTGTAAGTTCTGCTCGACACTCCTAAGGTCAGGCAAGGTGGTAGGCAGATTACGGTAATCGGGGCAGTAGCTTTAGGCCCAAGCGAGGTGTGTTCCCCCAATGACACCTCCTTGGGCCTTTTTCTTTGCGGGCCCGACCGCACCTTCCTCCGGCATCGTGTGGGTTCCCCGGGAACTCGGCGGTTTGCCCAGCATTCAAGTATTCCGGTTTCTACACGAGTAAGCTCTTGCCATGCGCATTCTCGTCATTGAAGACAATAGCGACATCGCCGCCAATATCGGCGATTACCTGGAAGATCGCGGCCACGTGGTGGACTTCGCGGGCGATGGCGTGACCGGCCTGCACCTGGCTGTCGTGCACGAGTTCGACGCCATCGTCCTCGACCTGACCTTGCCCGGCATGGACGGCCTCGAGCTCTGCCGCAAGCTGCGCCAGGAAGCGCGCCGGCAGACGCCGGTGCTCATGCTCACCGCGCGCGACGCGCTCGACCAGAAGCTCACCGGCTTCGACTCGGGCGCCGACGACTACATGGTCAAGCCCTTCGCGTTGCAGGAGCTCGAAGCGCGCCTCCAGGTGCTCGCGCGCCGCGGCAAGGGCGTGCAGAGCCGCGTGCTGCAGCTGGCCGATCTCACGTACAACCTGGACACGCTCGTCGTCACGCGCAACGGCAAATCGATCCAGCTCAATCCGATCGGCTTGAAGCTGCTGCAGCACCTCATGGAATCGAGCCCGTCGGTCGTCACGCGCCAGGATCTCGAAACGCGCGTCTGGGGCGAGGAGCTGCCGGATAGCGATTCGCTGCGCGTGCACATCCACGGCTTGCGCGCGGCGATCGACAAGCCGTTCGACAAGCCGTTGATCCAGACCCGCCACGGCATCGGCTATCGCATGGTCGATCCCGACGCGGCGGCCACCTGACCGCTGCGACGCGTCCGCCCAGAGAATGACCCGCATCGAATACCGGCGGCGACTGCGCAGCCGCATCATCATCTCGTTCGCGCTGTTCGGCTTCGCGCTGACGGCGCTGTTCACGTGCGCCGCGCTGTACCTGCGCGCGCGCATGGAGGACCAGATCATCAACAACGCGCTCGAGCGCGAAGTGAAGAAATTCGCGGATTTCAAGCGCGACAATCCGGACCCGAACGCGCCGTGGCGCCTGACGCTCTACGACGCCGACATCTACAGCGCCGCCAAATTCGGCAACGTGCCGTTCTCGCGCCAGAAGTACGACTCGACAGGCGTCTACGATATCGAGGAAATCGGCGAAGAAGGCAAACTGCGCCCGTTCAAGCTCGCGGTATACAAGGATACCGGCCTGTGGGCGTTCCTGCGGCTCGACATGAGTACGCAAAAACTCGGCGAACGCCAGCTGCTGACCGCGCTGATCGGCGCGGCCTGCGTGTTCGCACTGCTGTCGCTCCTGATCGGCAGCTGGCTGTCGCGGCGCGTGATGAGCCCCGTGACCGATCTCGCCAATCGCGTCCGCGAGATGGAGCGCAAGGGCCGGCCCGAGGCGCTCGCGCCGCATTTCACGGACGACGAAGTCGGCCAGCTCGCCGCCGCGCTCGACGGCTATTCCAACAAGCTCACCGCGCTCGTCCAGCGCGACCGCGAGTTCAACGCCGACGTGAGCCACGAGTTGCGCACGCCGCTCGCGGTGATCGCCACGACGACCGAGCTCCTGCTCGGCTCCGAATCGATCCCGGAAAAAGTCCGCGAGCGCCTGAAGCGCATCGAGCGCGCCGCGCGTCAATCGACCGAACTCACGAACGCGCTGTTGCTGCTGTCGCGCAGCGAGCGTTCCGCGCCGGTCGACGGCGAAACGACGGACGTGGGCAAGGTCGTCGAGCAGGTCATCGACGTCTACCGCTCGCATCTCGGCCGCAAGCCCGTCGACGTCAAGGTCGAAGTGCAGCAGCCGCTCGAAGTCGTCGCGCCTTCGTCGGTCGTCGCGGTCGCTCTCGGCAACCTGATCGGCAATGCGTTCAAGTACACGCAACGCGGCGACGTGTTGATCACGGTGGGCGCCGCGCGCGG
>DASRGX010000324.1:0-2413 GCA_035650835.1 Rudaea sp.
TCGACGACTTCAGCCTGCTGTTCGCCGGCCATAGCGAGCTTCCCGGCGACTTCTGGGACCGCCACCCCGAAGTGCGCTCGTGGTCCGAGCGCGGCCACACGTTCTACGAAGTGAAGCGGCGCAAGGATGAGGATTGGCAGCCGCAGCAGTTCCTCTATCTGCCCGAGGAGAACGAGATCGAGCTGCGCGTGCTGCGCCTCAACAACGGCACGGCCACGCTGCAGATCGTCGACGACTACCGCAACGGCTCGCATTCGGTGTGGGGCATCACCGCGCGCAACCGCGAACAGAATTTCGCGCTCAACGCGCTCATGGACCCCGACATCGACTTCATCACGCTGCTCGGCACGGCGGGCACCGGCAAGACCTTGCTCGCGCTCGCCGCGGGTCTCGCGCAGACCATGGACCAGCAGCGCTATCGCGAAATCATCATGACGCGCGCGACCGTCTCGGTCGGCGAGGACATCGGCTTCCTGCCCGGCACCGAGGAAGAAAAAATGACGCCGTGGATGGGTGCGCTCACCGACAACCTCGAAGTGCTCGCCACGCCGCAGGAAGGCGGCGGCTGGGGGCGCGCGGCGACCAACGACCTGCTCGCTTCGCGCATCAAGATCCGCTCGCTGAACTTCATGCGCGGCCGCACCTTCCTGAACCGCTACGTGATCATCGACGAAGCGCAGAACCTGACGCCGAAGCAGATGAAAACGCTCGTGACGCGCGCCGGTCCCGGCACGAAGATCGTCTGCCTCGGCAACGTCGAACAGATCGACACGCCCTATCTCACCGAAACGACGTCCGGCCTCACCTACGCCGTGGACCGCTTCAAGGCCTGGGGCCATTCGGCCCACGTGACGCTGCGCCGCGGCGAACGCTCGCGCCTCGCCGACTACGCGTCAGAGGAGCTGTAGGGGCACAGCCGTCGAGCGCCGCAGAACGGGCGGGAGTTTACGCAAGCCGGCGGCGTTCCGGCGGAAAATATAAAGGTATACAAGCGCTCAGAACGCCGCGTGCCCGATCCACAGCGACGTCGTCGAGAGCATCACGCCGATGATCGACGCCGCCAGCACGTCGCTCGGGTAGTGCAAGCCGAGCACCACGCGCGAGGCCGCGACGAGCAGGGCGAACGGAACCAGCAGCGGGGCCAGCAGCGGGAAGTAGGCGAGCGCCACGATCGTGAAGCACACCGCGTGGAGCGTGTGTCCCGACGGGAAGCTGAACTCGTCGAGTGGCGGCACGTGAGGGACGATCTCGCTATGCGCGCGGAACGGCCGCGGGCGGCGCGTCCAGCGCTTGAGCAGACGATAGAGCCCGGCGGCGACCAGACCCGTGAGCGCCATGTGCAAGGCCGCGACGCGGCCGGTCGCGCCGCCGACGAGCGCGATGGCGAGCATCGTCACGTACCAAAACACGCCGTCGCCGAGCCGGCTGACGAGCCCGAACATGCGGCAGATCGCGCGCTGCGCCACCCACTGGTTGCAGCGCAGGCACAGCCGCCACTCGCCACTCCAGGTCTCGACGTTTTTCCAGAGCTGGAGCGTCGTCATGTCGTACTCCGCTTGGCCGAATCCGTGGTGTCGCTCTCGGGCGCGGCGACGCTCGCCAGATTCGCGAGCAGTGCCGCGAGGTTCGTCGCGACGGTCTGAGGATCCATGCGCGCGACGGCGGCGCGTGCGGCGCAGCGCATGCCGGTCTTGAGTTCGGGCGCGGAGGCGAGCTCGCGCGCAGCGACCACGAAGGCGTCGTCGTTGCCGAACGGCACGCGGCGGCCGCATTCGGGCGTGAGATGCTCGCGCGCAGCGCCGTAGTCGAACGCCACGACGGGCAGCCCGCTCGCCAGCGCCTCGACCGTGACGTTGCCGAACGTTTCCGTAACGCTCGGGAACAGGAACATGTCGGCGCTCGCATAATGGCGCGCGAGCGCTTCGCCGTGCTGCATGCCGGCGAAATGGAAATCCGGGTTCTGCGCTTCGAGCGCGGCGCGCGCCGGGCCGTCGCCGACCCAGACGAACTTCGCATCGGGCCGGATCTCGCGGATCGCGCGGAACGCACGCACCGCGAGGCCGAGGTTCTTTTCGGGCGCGATGCGTCCGACGTGCACGACGACGAGATCGCCCGGTGCCGCGCCCCACGCCGCGCGCAGCGCTTCGTCGCGACGCTCGGGCTTGAACAGCTGCGTGTCGACCGCGCGGCGCAGCAGCACGACGTTACCGAAGCCTTCGCGGTCGAGGAAGTCGCGCAATTCCGCAGTCGGAACGAGCGTGGCGTGCGCGCGGCGGTGGAAGCGGCGCAAGTACCCGAAGACGGCGGGAGCGATCAGGCCGAAGCCGTAATGCCGCGCGAAATCGTCGAAGCGCGTGTGGAATCCCGTGCTGGCCGGAATGCCGAGCCCGCGCGCAGCATTGAGCGCCGAACG
>DASRGX010000325.1:0-10911 GCA_035650835.1 Rudaea sp.
GCTCGATGCGCTGCTGCACGTCGACCTTGAGGGTTGGGCGGCCGAGTACGAAAGCATCGGCGAGTACCTGGCCTCGTACGGCGCGCGCATGCCTGCCGCCCTGTTGCGCGAACAGCAACGCGTCGCCAGCCTGCTCGTCGAGGACGAGGTGGAAGCGCAGGCGGTCGGCACGCCATGACGGAAGCCCGGCGCCGGCATGCCCGTCGCCGGACGCCGGGCGTTGCCGAGGGGAGGTCGGCTACGTCGCGCTTAAACCCGGCGCCGCCAGCCCGCATCTGACCCGACAAATGGATGGCGCCACGCTCAGCATGAATCTGCCGCTTCCCGCACTCGAGGCCGCGCACGCCAGCGACGTCCCGGCCCTGGTCAGACGTGCGGCAGCGGGCGACACGGCGGCGTTCGAGCGGCTCTATCGCGATCACGTCGGGCGCGTCTACGGCGCGATCCTGCGTATCGTCGGCATGGACCGCGCGCGCGCCGAGGAGCTGACGCAGGAGGCTTTCGTGCGCGCCTGGCAGAAGCTCGGCAGCTTCCGCCACGAAAGCGCGTTTTCGACGTGGCTGCACCGGCTCGGCGTCAACACTGCGCTCATGGACCTGCGCGGACGCCGCGACGATGAAACGGCCGACCACGAGACGCTCGAGGCGGCGGCAGGCGGCGAAGTGCCGTTCTGCGCGGCCGAGCGCGGAGATCTCGAACGCGTCGTCGCCGCCCTGCCGCCGCGCGCGCGCGCCGTGCTCGTGCTGCACGACATCGAGGGATGGAAGCACGAAGAGATTTCGGCCGAGCTCGGCATGGCCGTTGGCTCGTCCAAGGCACAGTTGCACCGCGCGCGCGGTCTCGTGCGGCGCGCGCTAGGAGGTGAGGCATGAACGACGAATTCACATGGCGGAGCGAGCTGCGCAAGCTCGGCGGGGCGGTGGAACCGTCGCGCGATCTGTGGCCCGGCATCGCGGCGCGTCTGCCTGCACGTGCGGCCCGGCGACGCTTCCCGCGTCTGGCCGCGGCGATCGCGGCCGGCGTTGCAGTCGTCTGCATCGGGGGCGTGGTGGGTTGGCGCGTGCTCGAACAGCGCGCCGCGGCCGAGGCCGACGCCGCGCTGCCGCGCGCAGCGCTCGACTGGGCGCAGCCGGCCAATCCGACGCTCGCGGCCGCCGCGCAGGATCTCGACGGCGCGAGCGCGAAGCTCCAGCAAGCCCTCGAGGAACGGCCCGATGCCGTTTTTCTCGTCGGCCTGCTCAACCGCACCAACGGCCAGCGCATGCGCCTCATGCAGGCGCCCTATGCAGGCTGACTTCCGGACGACATCCATGCGAAATCTCATTTTATACATTGCAGCATCGCTCGCGGCCGGCGTGATCGTCTCGGCCGGCTCGATGCGCGCCGATGCCGCGGACGCCGGTGCGCCGCAGAACCAGACCATCACCGCCGAAGGCGAGGACAAGCCGCTCGATCTCGCGTGGAGCGTGGCTCCCGGAGTGCGCATCGAAATCGGCGACGTGCGCGGCAGCGTCACCGTGACCGGCGGCGACGCGGCGCAGGTGCACGTGGGCGGCAGTCTCGGCGAGGGCTCGAAGCTCGAGATCGCGGGCGATGCGCAGCATCTCTCGCTCAAGGTGGAAGGCGGTCACAACGGATGGTTCGGCGGCAACGGGCCGGACAGCGATACCGACCTCCTCGTTTCGGTGCCGCGCGCCGCTGCGCTCAAGCTCGGCGTCGTCAGCGCGGATGCGAGCGTCACCGGCGTCGCCGGCCCGTCGCTGGAGGTCAGCGGCGTCAGCGGCAAACTGAGTCTCGCCAGCGGTGCGCCGCAAGTCGATGTGAACAGCGTGAGCGGCGACATCGTGTTCAGCGCCGCGCAGCCGAACCCGGCGGCGCGTACGCATTTGCAGACCGTGAGCGGCGACATCCAGGCCCGCAAGCTCGGCGGACGCGTGAAGCTCGAGACCGTTTCCGGCGACATCAAACTCGACGCCGGCGAACTCGACGACCTCGAAACCGGCACGGTCTCGGGCGATGCGACGATCCGCGCCGCGCTGACCGCGCATGGGCGCATGTCGATGGAATCGATGAGCGGGGACATCCGCGTGCATCTGCCCGACTCGCTCTCGGCGCACGTCGAGGCGTCGACATTCAGCGGCGGCATCGACAGCGATTTCGGCAAGGTGCGCGAGCGCGAGCACGGCTCGGGCTCGAGCCTCGATGCGCGCGTCGGCAACGGCGACGCGCAGATCCATGCGCAGACGTTCAGCGGCGAAGTCGAGCTACGGCGGCAAGGCGGCTAGAAAGATCGTCGATCGAAAGGGCATTTCGATTCTTTCGCTGACGGTCACCCAAAATGTTTCCATGTCCGTCGACCCGAAGCGTACCTCGGTCCGAGCGTGAAACTTTCTGTTCGCGTTCCCGGTCTGTGATATAAGGTGCCGACCAATGACATCCCTCTTCGTGCGCATGCTTCTCGCGATCGCGCTGCTGGTGCAGGGCGTCGGCGCGATCGCGTCCGAAATGGGCGTCGCCTCGCATTCGCGCTGCCATGCGAGCGGTTCGAGTCTGCACGGCAAGCCGGCAAAAATGCCGTGTTGTCATTGTGACGAATGCACCATTCCTGCCTGCGCCTCTGGTTGCGCGATGGACGGCGCCACGTTCATCGTGCCGATGAGTTGGCAACCCCACACCATTGAACTCGCTGCGCAGCACGTGGGGGACGCGTCGCCGACGGTGCGTTCCTCCGATCCACGCCCGCCGTTGCGACCACCGATCGTCTGAGTCTCCGATAACGGACCGCATTCGTGCGGTATCGCACGCGCTCGCGCGTGCTGCTTCGGAGCCAACCCATGTGGAATCGACTGCTCGTCCGCGCTTGCGTGGGCGGAATTTGTGCCCTGTACATAGTTGCCGATGCTTGCGCGAAGCCCATTGCCTTCGCCAACGGCACGACCATCATGTCGGAATACGGCGCTGGCACGATGGAAGAGGTGCAGGCGTTCTACGCGCCGTACTACTGGCTGTCGATCGGCGCGGGGTACCTGCACCTCGACAGCGATCGTCTGGACCGCACGCGCGACATCACCTACGCGCGTGCGAACTACCTCGTGCATCGCTGGAACCTTGAAGACGCGCAGGCCAACGTGTTCGTCTGGGGCGGTTTAGGCAGCGCGACCGGCAACGACTTTCGCGGCAGCAAACTCGATCGCAACGCGGGATTCCAGGCGGACTACGAGACGCGGCGCATCTACGCGTCGCTCATGAGCGACCTGCACGAATCGAGTGCCTACTCGCATCGCATCGATACCGTGCAACTCGGCTTCGCGCCGTATGCGCACGACTACGACGATCTCGCGACGTGGTTCGTGCTCCAGGCGCGCCAGTACACCGGCGATCTGCACCGCGGCGTGGAATGCGCGGCGTTGATCCGCCTGTTCAAGGGCGGTGCATGGATCGAAGCCGGCGTGACGCAAGGGGGCAAGCCGCAGGTCATGGCAATGTTCAATTTCTGACTGGAGTTCCTATATGCGTATCTTTTTATCTGCGGTATTCGGTGTTCTCGCGCTCCCGGCGTCGGCCCGCGCAATGACCATCGAAATGGACGTGAACGGATTGGTCTGTGCGTTTTGCGCGCAAGGCATCACCAAAACGCTGCGCGGCTTTCCCGCGACGGCCGACGTCGTCGTCAGCCTCGAGAAGAAACTCGTCGCCGTGTCGACCAAGGACGGACAGGACATTCCCGATGACGAACTCAAACGCGCGCTGACCAACGCGGGTTACGAGGTAAAGGCGATTCACCGTGAAAGCGAGACGCTCGACGAAGTGCGTGCGCGCCTGAAGGCAAAGCCATGAACGCGCCGCTTCGGCGCGGAACGTACCTCGCACTCGTCGCGCTGCTGACGAGTTCGGGCACGCTTGTCTGCTGTGTGTTGCCCGTACTCATGGTGGCAATGGGCGCAGGAGCCGCGCTCGCGAGTTTGGTAAGTGCCGTTCCACAACTCGTATGGTTGAGCGAACACAAGCCGCTCGTATTCGGCACGGCGGCGGCGGCCTTGGTGATCGCCGGCGCAGCGATCCGGCGCTCGCGCATGGTCCCGTGCCCCATACAACCCGATGCGGCACGAGCATGCCGGACTTTGCGGCGCTGGAGCGCGGCCCTATACGGCCTCGCCGTGCTGGCATTTGTTTTAGGCGCCGCATTTGCCTTCGTTCTGCCGGCGTTCGCGGTCGACTCGGCCGACCGTCGGGCCGAAGTACGGGAACGCGGGGCCGATGCCATGATTATTGGGTGCCACGTCGCACTCAGTAGGACGGACAAGGGCCGTAGTTTTCAGGCTTCTCGTCAACCGATCATATTCCGTTGAATTGCTCGCGTAGCTCCGGCACGAACGGCGCGTAGCGACGCCAGCGTCCGACGGAACGCGTATACAAGGGCTGCCGTGCCTGCCAGACGCTCGCCGTGGCGATCGCGGACGCGGCTGGCGGCGCATCCGAGAGCAAAGGCGCTGCGGAAATGCCGAGGAAATCGGCGAGCCGCGTAAGCGCCGCGTCGCGATCGGCGATCAGGCTCTCGTACTCGAGATCGAAGACCGGCAGCGCGAGGCTCGAGCGCCAGTGCGTCATCAGCGCGGCTTCGCTGCGTGCGACGTGCGCGATCGCGGCGAAGTCGTAGGCGAACGCCATGTCGCCGTGGGCGAAATGCTGCATCCAGATCGACAGCGCCGTGTCGCGCAGCCCGCGCCGGCAATGGACGATGCGTGCGCGCGGAAACAACGTGGCAATGAAACCGAGATGGCGGAAGTTGAGCGGATTCTTGTCCACGTACCAACGCGCCGGCGCATCGTCGCGGCGCATCTGCGCGGTCACGAGCCGCGCTGCTGCGCGCAGCGCTGCGGGGTTGGCGAGGCGGCCGGCGGTGTCGAGATCGGCTGCGAGCGCGGATATCCAATTGAGCTCGCCGCGGTCGCGCACGTCGGGATGCCGCGCGAGCAGCGTGGCGGCGAGCGTGGTGCCCGTGCGCGGCAGGCCGACGATGAAGAGCGGACTGAAATCGTCCGCACCGGCCGCCGCAGGCGGCAGACGGTACGCGAGCTGGCGTTCGACCTCGGCGTCCCAGCGCGCGCTCTGCCATGGCGAGCCGCTGCGTGCGAGCGCGTTCGCAGTGCGCAGCGCGGCGGCGGCGCCGGCGAAGTCGCCGAGGTCGTCGTAAGCCTTGCCGAGCGCGAAGCCGGCGCAGATGCGCGTCTGCGCCGTGCGCCGCGCATCCGCGGAGATTGCCGCGAAGCGCCGGAGATCGGGGTCGGCCGCGTCGGCATAACGGCGACAGTGGCTCAGGCGCAGCCAGGCGGCGCTCTGTTCGGGATCGAGCGCGACCGCACGCCGAAGCTCGCGTTCGGCGTCGGCAAAGTCGCCGAGTGCGAGCGCCGCATCGCCGGCGATGGCGGCGAGCCGGGCGTCGCCCGGCCAGCGTGCGATCGCCGCGAACGCGATCTCGCGCGCACGGACCAGGTCGCCGCATTCGCGCAGGAACCCGAGCGCGGCCGAGGCGACAGCCGCGTCGTCTTGCCGCATTTTCCACAATGCAGCAATCGTCGCGCACGCCGCGTCGATGCGGCCCTGTTCGCGCAACAGGAACGCGAGCGCGAGTGCGGCGTCGATGTGGCCGCTGTCGGCGGCAAGTGCAGCGCGGAAATCGCGTTCGGCATCGACGTCGCGGCCGCCCGCTCGCCAGGCGGCAGCGCGCAGGAAATGCAGGGTTGCGTCGCTGCCGTTGCGCGCAAGCGCCGCGTCGAGCACGTCGAGGCTCGCGGCGAGATCGCCGCGTCGCTGGAGCGTCGCGGCCACGTCGCCCGACACGGCCGGCGGCGCCGTCGCCAGCCGCTCGATCAGACCGGCGAGCGCGGCGTGTGCGCCCGCATGCCGCGCGGCTGCATCGAATTCGACGAGCAATGCGGCGGCGTCGGGGGACATCGGCGTGCGCGTCAGAAGCCGGCCGGCACGTAGCGAAAACGTTGCATCTGCGCGCGATGGCGTTCGACGATGCGTCCGACCTGCGCGCGGCTCAGCGCGTCGCGCCACTGATTGGCGCGGCCTGCGCGGAAGAACTGCTTGCCTTTGATCGGCACCTCGACGAAGCCGTCGCGGCGCTCCATGCCGGCCAGCGCGCCGAAGCTGGCGTGACGCACCGCTCGCTCGATACGCGCGCGGTCGGCGCCCAGGCCGACGAGAGCCGCCACCTTGCCGAACCATTTCGCCGGCTTCTCGAGCAAGTCCTCGTAACGCAGCACGAGGATGCGGGGGCCTTCGATGTCGGCCCAGCTGCGCACGTGCTCCGACCAAGAGCCGAGATACTCGGTCGTGAAGAGGTCCGAGTTCTCGGTCGCGGCGCGCTCGTCGCCGAGAAATTCGATGGCCTCGTCGAGGCCGATCGCGAAATGGTGCGACATGCTGATGACGACGTCGAGCGGATTGCGCACGACGTAGATGGCACCCGCGGTCACGGCGGGCGTATGCAGCGGGACGCCTTCGAATACGCCCGCACGCGTATGCGTCTTCACGAAAACGGTACGCGGCGCCGCTGCGGCGATCGCCGCGTGGGCCTGCGGACGCAGTGCGCAGAGGGCGGCGAAATCGAGCTCGGTGCTCGGCCGGCCCGCGAGGCGGGTGTAAAGCTCCGGATCGGATTCCGACGCGCCATAGTTCGGCAGCTCGGCCAGCGGCACGGGCGTGCTGCGGTTCGCGATCAGGTTCGCAAGGAACGCGCGCAGCCACGTGTTGCCGGACTTGGGATACGAGGCGAGCCAGACGATGTTGCCCACGCGGACCTCAGCGCGCCGGCACGTAAGCGGGCAAGCCGAGCGCCGCGCGCAACGGGTCGAGCAGGGCGCCGTAGCGCTCCGAGCGCGCCGTGTCGCGGCGCAGCGGCTCGCGAACTTGCGTCGCGCTCGGCGTGTGCACTTCGCGCGTGCTCGCATGGAATTCGAGGCAGCCGGGCTCGAACGGCAGACCGCAGAAATCGAGCAGCGCGCGGATGTTCGCCTCGGGCTCGGCCACGAGCTCTTCGTATACATTTTCGCGCACGTGCGCGGGATGCAGCGCGCGCCAATGGCGAACGGCGCGGTCGAAATCGCGCCAGAACGCCGCGAGGTCGCTGAACGTGCGCGTATATTCGTTGAGCGCGAGATACTGCCGATAGCACGCGAAGCAGGTCTCGAGCGGATCGCGGCGCCCGACGACGATACGCGCGCCGGGCAGCATGGCGCGGATCGCGCCGACGTAGAACCAGTTGTACGGCAGCTTGTCCGTGAAGCGCGGGCGGCGTTCGCGCCAATGTGCGGTGCGCTCGAGATAGCGTCGGCCGAGCCGCGTCCAGTCGTCGGGAGTCGCGGCGGCGGCCCACTGCGGGAAGCGCTCGCGGCGGCGCTGCGATTCCTCGGTCAGCACGGCCGGCAGGTCCGGCAGCTCGCCTGCGCCCTCGACGAGCGAATGCGACGCGAGCACTTGTTCCGTCAACGTGGATGCGGAGCGCGGCAGGCTCACGATGAAAATGACGTCGCTGCCGAGCGTCGCGTCGTGCGCGCCGACGATAGGCGGCGTAAACGCTGCGAGCACCGCATCGACCGCGCCTGCGTGCGCGCGAGCGTCCCAGCGCGCATGGCGCCGCGCGCGCGCATGCGCTTCACCGAGCGCGTGCAGCGATTCGGCGAGCTGTGCCTGATCGTCGAGCGCCTTGGCGAGTGCGAAACCCATCGCGACGAGATCGGCATCGCTGGTGCCCGGCCGCTGCATCGCTTCGCGCAGACGCGCGATGTCCTCGTCGGACATGCGGCGCGTCTTGACCTCGGCCAGTCCCCACCAGGCCATGCCCGCACGCGGTTCCTGCGCGAGCACGCGTCGGTACTCGGCGATGGCGTCGTCGAGACGGCCCTCCGCGCGCAGCATGTCGCCGAGGATCACGCGCGCGTTCCACTGCGTCGGCGCGAGCTCGACCGCTTTGCGCAATGCTGCCGCCGATTCGGCGACGCGCATCGACCGCATGCACACCAGGCCCAGATTGAACCAGGCGGTGGCGAGCTCGGGATCGAGCGCACAGGCTTCGCGCAGCACCGCAATGGCCTCGTCGTAACGGCCCGCAGCGATCAGCGCGGAGCCGAGGGTATTGCGGTAGAGCGCATCCCCGGGCCGCGCGGCCGCGGCGCGCTGCATCGTGGCGACGGCGGCTTCTGCTTGACCGCGCAGCGTCTGCACGCCGGACAGGAGACGCAGCAGTTCGGGATGGTCCGCATGCAAGGCGAGCAAGCCGACGACGAGGCGCTCTGCGGTATCGGCCTGTCCGAGCTCGAGCGCCTGCGCTGCGGCGACCACGGTCTTCACGGCCGCCGGCGGCAAGCCTGCGAGGCGAGATGCCGCGGACGTCGCGGCGTTCGTTTCGTGCGCGGCGGCCATCAGAACGTGAGATACGTCGAGACGATGTACTTGTCGTTCGAGCGCGGCGTCAGGCCGGCGTGCTGGAACATCCAGTACGGCGGAAACACCAGCAAGCGGCCGACGCGCGCCGCCACCTTGACGCCGAGATCGCAGAATTCGGTCTCGCCGCCTTCGTGCACGTCGTTCAGGTACCACAGGAACACGAGGTAGCGGTTGCTCTTCTCCGAATGCGAGTCGTAATGCGGCTCGAAGTTGTCGTCCGTCCCCGCCCGATAGCGTTTCATGACCAGATTGTCCGTCGTCGGCCGCTCGGGTACGGGCAGCGTGAGCTTGAGCCGCTCGTTGTAGATCGCGAGGTACTTCTCGATCTCGCTCAAGAACAGGCCCTTGAATGGCGCATCGGCCAGCGGCGTCAAGTTCATCTCGATCCACGAGCTGTGCTCCAGCCCAGCGCGGTAGCCGCGGCCGTTCGGATTCTGCGCCACACGCATCTGCTCGAACGAGTCGATCATCTTCGCGCAGAACGCCGGCGCGAACGCGCCATCGAACCACTGCACGTAGCTCTTGAGGTTCTCGATCGGCAAACGCGGCTCAGGCATCGTAGCCCCAGTGGCGCATGATCGGCTCGAGGATCGGCAGCACGGGCTCGAAGTAGCGCTCGTAGCGGCGCCAGCGGCCGACGGCCTTCTTGTTCGGCGGTTCGATGACCTGCGTGTAGCTCGGCGTGCTGATGAAGCCCTTCTCGCGTGCGTGCTGATCGTAGCGCGTGAGCGGCGCGGCGTCGTCGAGCTCGAGAAAATCGCCGATGCGTTTGACGTACGCCGGGAAATCGTCGAGCAGATCCTCGTAGCGCGAATGGATGAGCTTGGGCTTGAGCAGCGCCGCGTGATGCACCCAGAAATCCATCGCGGTCACGTAGCCGCGTGCGAGCCGGTCGAGGCTCGAGCACAGCACGGCGAACGCGTTGGAACGGAAATGCTGCATGTAGTTGCTGAGCAGCACGTCGCACGGATGTCTTAGCGCCAGGATGATCGGCGCGTTCGGGAACAGCCGGTTGATGAGCGGCAGGCGCAGCATGTTGAGCGGGTTCTTGTCGACGAGGCGCTGGCCTTCGCTGCGCGGCGCCACGCTCGCGGTGCGGCTGAAATAGAGGCGCCGCAGATCCTCGCACTGTTCGGCGGTGAGCTTGTCGAGATCGAACGGGTAACGCACGCCGAACGCGCTCATGCGCTCGACGAGGTCTTGCAGGAACGCGCGCTCGTCCATCGCCTGCAGCTTGGGATGCGCATCGAGCATCTGTTCGAGCATCGTCGTGCCGGAGCGCGGGAAGCCGACGATGAAGATCGGCGATTCCTCGGTGCTCGGCGCCGGCAGTTCGGGCCAGGCGGCGCGCGCTTCGGCGCTCACCCATTTCGTCGCGGTGCGCAGCGGCTGCGAACCGGGCTCCAGGAGCTCCGGCAGCGATTGGCGCGCGAGCTCGATCTGCAGCGCATGCGCCTGCTCGAGCGCCTGCATCGTCGCGTCGACGTCGCCCTGCTTGTCGCAGGCTTTCGCCAGCGCGAAGTACAGATTGTCGTAGCGCCAGGGATTCGTCGCCTGTGCGCCCACTTCCGCGATCGCCGCCTGCTGCGCGCGCGTCATGTCTTCGAGCAGGGCACGCGCGCGTTCAGGATCTTTTTCGCGCAGCGCCAGGGTGGCTTGCGCATTGATGACCTCATGCCGCAGCGTCGGGTCGCCGACATCCTCGGGACGCGGCAAGCGCGCGAGCATCGCGCGCGCGTCGTCGAGGCGGTTGATGCGCTCGAACATCACGGCCAGGTGGGCGATCGCACGCAGATTGTTCGGATTGGCCGCGAGCAGCCGCTCGAAGATGCGCGTGCCGTCCTCGGATTTGCCGAGATGCGTGAGCAGGATCGCGAGCTCGAGCGCGAGGTCGTCGCCGAGGTCGACCCACGTGCGCCATGGGGCGAGCAGCTGCTCGGCCATGTCGCGGCTGTCGAGAGCGAAGCACATCTGTGCGGCGTAGATGCGCGCGTCGGCAGCCACCGGGTCGAGCGAATGCGCGCGCAGGAAGGCGTCGCGCGCCGGCGGATAAAGACCGCGCTCGAGGAACAGATAGCCCAAGTTCATGACCGCCGCGTAGTAGCCCGGCTCGAGCTCGATGGCGCGCCGGTAGGCGTCCTCGGCCTCGCGCACCTGCGAGGCGGAACGCAATGCGGTGCCGAGGTTGTTCCAGTGCATCGCGAACCGGGGCTGGATGCTCGTCAATCGGCGAAAAGTTTCGGCGGCTTCGGCCGGACGCCCCTGTTCCTGCAGACAGAGCCCGAGCAGGGTCAGACCGTCCGCGTCGGCTGGAGCGAGCAGCAGGAAATCGCGGGTCAGGCGTTCGGCTTCTTGCGGCCGGCCTTGCTGCAAGGCGGCGCTGATCGCGGCGACGGGGAGGACAGGGGCTGTCTGCATGATCGGACGAATGGGCAAAAAAAAGCCGCGCGGGAAACC
>DASRGX010000326.1:0-16286 GCA_035650835.1 Rudaea sp.
GCCGCCCGCCTGGCCCGCCGCAATCCACGCGCACTCGTCGGAGTTCTCGGCGCCCGACGAGGCGTTCGTCCAGCCGCCGGCCGGGAACGTATCGGACATCATTTCGTGCCACTCATGACCGAGCGTCATGGTCCAGCCGTCGAGCGTGCCGGGGCTGTTGACGAAGCCCACGCCGCAGTTCTGGCCGACGTCCATGTTGTACGGCTGGTTGCTGAACGCGAGATCGCCGACCGACGAGGAAACCGCGCCGCCCGTCAGCGAGCTGTCGCCGTTCCAGTCGTGCCATGCGCAGTAGCCGTTGGTCGTGCTCTGGTAGTTGTCCGGGTTGTCGCCGTGCGCCGACATGATCACGTAGTACGCATAGCGGTTGGATGCCGGGGTGGTGTTGCCGAAGTGCTGCGCGGCCTTGATGGCTTCCTGCGCCAGCTTGGCGCCGCTCGCATTGATCGGGGTCGTGGCGCTCGTGTCTTCCCACACGCCGGCCAGGATGCCGCCGGACTGGTAGGGGACGAAGTTCCCCGCTGCCGTGCCGCTCGGGCAGCTCGTCGAACCCGAGCTGATGCCTTGGCACCACTGGGTCAGATCGGCCGACCAGAGCTCGCTGCCCGTGCCGATGCCCTTGAACATTTCTTGCGCGGCGCCCGCTGCGCCGTCCGGGTCGCCGGAGAACTTGGCGTCGCCGTTCGCGTCGGTGGTCTGCGTGCCCCAGCCGCTGCCGTAGAACACCAGGTACACCTTCACCTGCCCATTCATCACGCCGACGTTGCCTTGCGAGCTGCTCGAGGTGCCGCCGCCATACGCCAGCGTGTTCGAGCTCGTCGCGAGCGGACTCGGATGCGCGGCATCCCAGTCCTTCATGAGCTTGTGCACTTCGCGCGTCGGAATGACGCCGTGGCGGTACGGGTGGCCGGCCATCGGCGAGTACGGGTTGCCCGAAACGTTTTGCGGATTGCCATTGCCGCTGTCGGCGGCGTAAACGGTCGTGATTCCGGCACCGCAGGCGAGCAAGGTCGCGGCGGCCAGCGTAGTCCAGCGAAGACGAGTCCTGTAATAAGCGGTTGCAGTCATGAATTGCCCCTAGCGAGTTGAATAAGAAACCGCGGACGATCCGCGGAACCTGCGCTCCTTCGCTCCCCGTTGCTTCCCGGTGCCGTCGTGGATCTTTCCGTCGATCCGTCTGGCAGCCTTTTTCTGCGTACGGTTCGGCGTGCCCTCCGTTATATTCGGAGGTGCCACCGCTTTATGTCCGCCGGGGTGCTCCGGGCCCCCTTAAGCCCCGAAGCGGGCGGCAAGCTATCAGGACGCGGCGCCGCAGGTCAAGAAAAATTTGATGTAAATGCTTGATCTTCTTGGAAATTTCTCGCACAGCAACAATTTTGTCCGGACAACTTGTTTTGCCGCGATGTTCGCGAATAGCCATCCAGACGGCCAAAACTGCGCGTCCGACGAGCGGACTCTGCCGGCCGACAAGCGCACGCGACCGTGTCGGGGAACTCGGTATATTTGTGGATTGGGAGCCGCTCAGCGCCGGGACGGGCGCAGGCTCACGTCGTCGGCACGCGCCCGTAGCGGTCTTCGAGGCGCACGATGTCGTCCTCCCCGAAGTAATCCCCGCACTGCACCTCGATGAGGTGGATGTCCGTGTCGGTCGGGTTTTCGAGCCGGTGCAGCGTGCCCATCGGGATGTACGTCGACTCGTTGCGTCCGAGCAGGAATTCCTCGTCGCCGACGCGCACCTTCGCCGTGCCGTCGACCACGGTCCAATGCTCGCTGCGCCGGTGGTGCATCTGGAGGCTCAGGACCTGGCCCGGCTTGACGGTGAGGCGCTTGACCTTGCAATCGCTGCCGTCCTCGAGCACCGTGAAGCTGCCCCAGGGCCGGTGCACGGTCTGGTGGAAGCGCGCAGCCGCATGGCCCGCATCGCGCAGATGCTCGACGACCTGCTTGACCTGCTGCGCGCGTTCGCGGTCGGCGACGAGCACCGCGTCGCCCGTGTCGATGATGACGAGGTCCTTGACGCCGACCGCGGCGACGAGGCGCTTCTCGCCCTGCACGTAGAGGTTCTCGCTTTCGATGAGCACGGCCGAGCCGCGCACGCGGTTGCCGGCGGCATCGGGTTCGCTGCCGGCTTCGATCTCGCTCACGGCTTTCCACGAGCCGATGTCGCTCCAATCGAACGTTGCAGGCACGACCGCGCAATGCTCGGCGCGCTCCATGACGGCGTAGTCGATCGAAATGTCGGGCATGGCGAGGAACGCATCGCGCGCGAACTCGACCGGGCTTTCGGCGCTCGTCGCGCTCGCATAGCAAGCGCGCGCCGCAGCGAGCACGTCGGGGCAGGTCTTGGCGGCGGCCGCGAGCAGCGCGTCCGCGCGGAAGCAGAACATGCCGGAGTTCCATGCGTAATCGCCCGACGCGAGATAGTCGCGCGCCTTGGCGAGGTCGGGTTTCTCGACGAAGGCCGCGATCTCGCGTCCGCCGCTGCCCGCTATGGCCTCGCCCATGCGGATGTAGCCGAAGCCTGTCTCGGGTGCGAGCGGCGGAATGCCGAACGTGACGAGCCGGCCCTGCGCGGCGAGCTCGCTCGCACGGCCCACGTCGGCGACGAAGGCGTCGATGTCGCGGATCAGATGATCGGCCGGCAGCACGAGCAGCACGGCGTCCTCGCCGATGTGCTCGCTTGTATACAATGCCGCAAGCACGATGGCGGGCGCCGTATTGCGCCCAGCGGGCTCGAGCAGGAACGGCAGGCGGTCGAGATCCGCTCGCGGATGCTCGGCGTACGCGTCGCGGGTCAGGAAGTAGTAGTCGCGGCCGGTCACGGTCAGCACGCGGCCGCCGTCGGCCAGGCGCAGCGCGCGATCGAGCGTCTTGTAGAGCAGCGACTCGCCGTCCGCCATGCGCATGAACGGCTTCGGATAAGCGCTGCGCGACACCGGCCAGAGGCGGGTTCCGCTACCGCCCGAAAGGATCACTGGAATCAGCATCGGGACATCTCCATGTTCCCATTCTAGCGCGCTGCAGCGCTCGCCAACTCGGCGATCACGGCATCGAGGCCCTGCTGCCAGGGCGGCAAGCGCAAACCGAACGTGCTGCACAGCTTAGCAGTATTGAGCACCGAGTACGCCGGTCTGCGCGCCTTGGTCGGATAGTCGGAGGTCGCGATCGGTGCCACTTCCATTCGTTTATCGATCAGCCCGGCTGCGTGCGCGAAGGTGAAGATCGAGCGGGCGAATTCATGCCACGTGCACTCGCCAGCGGCGCTCAAATGGTACGTTCCGGTCAGCTCATGGCGCCGCTCCGCGGGGGCCGCCTGCCAGCGGGCGAGCGCCTGCGCCGTGACGTCGGCGATCAGGCGCGCGCTCGTCGGCGCGCCGCGCTGGTCGTCCACGACGCGGACCGCGTCTCGATCGCGCGCCAGCCGCAGCATGGTGCGCACGAAATTGTGGCCGCGCGAGGCGAACACCCAGGCCGTGCGCAGGATCACGTGTTCGCAACCCGATTCGTGCAAGGCGGCTTCGCCGGCGAGCTTGCTGCGGCCGTAGACACCGAGCGGCGCGGTCGCGTCGTCTTCGCGGTACGGGCGCGAGCCCTGGCCGTCGAAGACGTAGTCGGTCGAATAGTGGACGACGAGCGCTTCCGCGCGCTTGGCCCAGGCGCCGAGCACCGTCAGCGCATGATGGTTGATGCGTTCGGCGAGATTTTCCTCGTCCTCGGCGCGATCCACGGCGGTGTAGGCCGCTGCGTTCACGACGATGTCCGGCGCGAGCTCGGCGAGCGCGTTGCCGAGCGTCTCCGGCGCGGCGAGATCGACGCGCAGCGCGGGGACCGGCGAGTGCTTGCCCTCGCGCGTGGCGCAACGGAGCTCGCCGAGCGGCGCGAGCGAGCGGGCAAGCTCGAAGCCGACCTGGCCGTTCGCGCCGAGCAGCAGGATTTTCACCGCGTACCCGCGACGCTCGCCGAACGCCCGGCGCCGATGTTGCGATCGAGGAACGCGAGCAGCTTGGTATACATTTCCTCGACGTGCTTGGGATCGTAGAAGCCGTGGCCCTCGGTGCGTTCGTAAAGCCATTCGTGGGCGATATGGCGCTGCTCGAGCGCGTTGTGCAGGTTTTCGCCGTGCACGGGCGGCACGCGATTGTCGGCGCCGCCGACGATGAGCATGACGCTGGCTTTGAGCTTATCGAGATGCGCGATCGGCGAACGGTCGTACAGCTCGTCCGCGTTCTCGCCGAGCACGGTCTTCAGGAAATTCTCGCCGAACAGAGTTTGCTGTGTAGCGCCCCGAGAGTACATGAGGCGTAAATCGTATACGCCGGCATCGCCGATCGCACACTTGTAGAGATCCGGCTCCTTGACCGCGCCTTCGAGCGCCGCGTAGCCGCCGTAGCTGACGCCATAGATGCAGATGCGCTGCGAATCTGCGGTGCCCTGCGCGATGGCCCAGCGCGTCGCATCAGTGACGTCGTCCTGCATCTTGCCGCCCCATTCGCGGTATCCGGCGAGCTCGAATTCGCGGCCGTAGCCCCCCGAACCGCGAAAGTTGACCTGCAGCACCGTGTAGCCGCGACTAGCCAGGAGCTGCGCCGTAGGATCAAAAGTCCACGAGTCGCGTTGGAAGTAGGGACCGCCGTGAACGTAGACGACGAGCGGCTGCTGCTTCGCGGTCTCCTTGCCGAGCGGGTGCGTGAGATAGCCGTGCAGCGCGAGGCCGTCGCGGCTCTTGAGCTCGATCGGCTCGACCGAAGCCATTTGCGCCGGATGGATCCAGCTGCGCTTCTGGAAGATCGGGATGCTCTTCTTGGTCTCGGCGTTGTAGTAGTAGAGCACGCCGGGATCGGTGTCGGCCTCGACGAGCGCGAGCACGCGCTTGCCGTCGGCGGAGGTGCTCGTCAAGCGCACGTCCTCGCCCGGGAATTGCTTCATGAGCTCGACGAGCAGCTTCGCCTCGGGCGCGTTCTTGTCGATGAGGCTCACGGCGACGCGGCCGGGATAGCTGCGGATCGCGAACGCATCGAGCTCGTCGAACGTCGGCACGAGCTCGAACGAATCCGTGTCCTTCGCGGCCCAGAGCAGCGTCTGCTTCTGCGTCGCCACGTTCCAGCGGCAGACGCCCGCGCCGTGTCCACCGCCGCTGCACGCCGTGTAGACGTTGTCGCCGGTGCGGTCGAACATGAGCGGCCACAGTTTCTCGTCGGACTTGCCTTCTTCGTAGACGAGTTTCCAGTCGCCGCCATCCGCGCCGCGATACCAGACGCGTTCCTTGAAATCGTTGTCGTTGCCGTAGGCGAAGCGAACGTTGCCTTTGTGATCGGCGAGAAAATAGGCGTTGCGCATCGGCGAGCTGCCGACGCGGTTCTTCGTGCCGTCGCGCAAATCGATGCGGAAAAGTTCGGGAAACGCGCCGAGCGTGTCCTGCGCATGTTGCGGACCGTTCCAGCCGGCGGTCGCGATCAGCGCGTGGTTCGGATCGCCCGGAATCGATGCGATGAACGTGCCGGTGCCGGCTTCTTTCTCGACGCGCGCGATGTGGCTCGCCACCGACGGCCCGCCCGCTCGCATGCCGTAGAGGATCGTCGTACCGGTGCCGTCGCCCTTCACCGTGTAGAGTTCGCCGGTGCCGACCGGCCGATCTTCGCCGCCGATGTGCAGGCCTTCGTTGTAGATCAGGCGATCGGGCGCCGCCCACCAGAATCCGTCGATGTCGTCGCGTTCGCGCGGACGCAGCACCTTGCGGCTCAAGTCCGAAGCGTCCATGAAGATGAGATCGATCTGCCCGTCGACGGGCACTTTCGCCACGATGGTCTTGCCGTCCGGCGAAATGGAGGCGTCGTAGACTTCGGGCGGACGCGCAAAGTCGGCGATCGGCACCTCGGCCGCCGCGGTCGAGACGAGCGCGACGAGCGCACACGCGGAAACTTGCACGGCGATTTTCATACGGCTCCTTGCGATGGGAATTCGGTCTCAGGCGCCCGCGTAGCGCGGCAGCCGTTCGCGCGGCACGTCGGCGAGGAACGGCGCGTTGCGGTCCTTGTCCGAGAGCAGCGGTGCGCTGATCGGCCAGTCGACGGCGATCTCCGCGTCGTTCCAGCGAATGCCCGCGTCGGCGGCGCGATCGTAGAGCGTCGTGCATTGATACGTGAACGTGGCGAACTCGGAGAGCACGGCGAAACCGTGCGCGAAGCCTTCCGGAATCCAGAAATGGCGCTTGTTCTCCGCGCTCAGGATCGCCGCGGCCCAGCGCCCGAACGTCGGCGAACCGACGCGGATGTCGACCGCGACGTCGTAGACCTCGCCCTCGAGCACGCTGACGAGCTTGCCCTGCGGATTCGGGAACTGGTAATGCAGGCCGCGCAGCACGCCCTGCGCCGAGCGCGAGACGTTGCTTTGCACGAAGCGCAGGTCGAGGCCGGCGCTTTTATACTTTTCCGCATTGTAGCTTTCGTAGAAGAAGCCGCGTGCGTCGCCGAACACCTGCGGCTCGATCACGACGCAGCCGGGGAGCTCCGTTTCGATCACCTTCATGCGGCGGGTCCCTGGCGCACGAGCTGCTGCAGGTAGCGGCCGTAGCCGTTCTTGGCCAGCGGATGCGCGAGGCGCAGCACCTGCTCGGCGTCGATCCAGCCGCTCGTGTACGCGATCTCCTCGGGACAGCACACCTTGAGTCCCTGGCGGTTCTCGATCGTCTCGATGTAATTCGACGCCTCGACGAGCGATTCGTGCGTGCCCGTGTCGAGCCAGGCGTAACCGCGGCCGAGCTTCTCGAGCATGAGCGAGGAGTCCGCGAGATAACGCCGGTTGAGATCGGTGATCTCGAGTTCGCCGCGCGGCGATGGCGCGAGCGACGCCGCGAAATCGCACGCGCGCTGGTCGTAGAAATAGAGTCCCGTGACGGCGTAATTGGATTTCGGCGCCGGCGGCTTCTCTTCGAGGCCGACCACGCGCCCGCTCGCGTCGAATTCGGCGACGCCGTAACGCTCCGGATCGCGCACCCAGTAGCCGAACACCGTGGCGCCGTGCGTGCGCTGCGCCGCGCGGCGCAGCACCTCGGTGAGGCCGTGGCCGTAGAAGATGTTGTCGCCGAGGATCAGGCAGCTCGGATCGCCGGCCACGAATTCGCGGCCGATCACGAACGCCTGGGCGAGACCGTCGGGGCTCGGCTGCACGGCGTAGCGGATGTCGATGCCCCATTGCGAACCGTCGCCGAGCAGGTGCTTGAACAACGCCTGTTCGTGCGGCGTGTTGATGACGAGCACCTCGCGGATGCCGGCCAGCATGAGCGTCGACAGCGGATAGTAGATCATCGGCTTGTCGTAGACCGGCAGGAGCTGCTTGCTGACGACCTGGGTCAGCGGATACAGGCGCGTGCCGGAGCCGCCCGCGAGGATGATGCCTTTTGCGATTTGCGACATTTTATACTTCCGATCTTCTAAGCCGTCACGACGCCCAGCCGCTCGCCGCGATAACTCCCGTCGAGCACGCGCCCGCACCAGACCTGATTGTCGAGATACCAATCGACGGTCTTGGCGATGCCGCTCTCGAACGTTTCGCTCGGTCGCCAGCCGAGCTGGGTTTTGAGCTTGGAGGCGTCGATGGCGTAGCGACGGTCGTGGCCGGGCCGATCCTTGACGTAGCTGATCAAGGTCTCGTGGCGGCGGCCATCGGCCAGCGGGCGGCGCTCGTCGAGCAGCTTGCAGATGGTCTTCACGACGACGATGTTCTCGCGCTCGGCGTCGCCGCCGACGTTGTACACCTCGCCCGTGCGGCCGATTTCGAGCACGCGCCGGATCGCGCGGCAATGGTCGCCCACGTAGAGCCAATCGCGCACGTTGCGGCCGTCGCCGTAGACCGGCAGCTTCTCGCCGTGCATGGCCTTGTGGATCATGAGCGGGATGAGCTTCTCCGGGAACTGGTACGGCCCGTAATTGTTCGAGCAGTTCGTCGTCAGGGTCGGCAATCCGTAGGTGTGGTGGAACGCCCGCACCAGGTGATCCGACGCCGCCTTCGAGGCCGAATACGGCGAATTCGGCTGATAGGGCGAGTCCTCGCTGAAGCGTCCGACCGGCCCGAGCGAACCGTACACCTCGTCGGTCGACACGTGCAGGAAGCGGAACGCGTCCTGGCGCTCGAGCGGCGAGGCGCGCCAATACGCGAGCGCCGCTTCGAGCAGCGCCAGCGTGCCGACGACGTTCGTCTCGACGAACGCGGCCGGGCCGTCGATCGAGCGGTCGACGTGCGATTCCGCGGCGAAATTGACGATCGCGCTCGGCCGGTGCTCGTCGAGCAGCTTGGCGACGAGCGCACGGTCGCCGATGTCGCCCTGCACGAAGACATGGTCGGCGTTGCCGCGCAGGCTCGCGAGCGTGTCGCGATTGCCCGCATAGGTGAGCTTGTCTAGGTTGACGATGCGGTAGCCGCCTTCGGCGAGCAGGCCGAGCACGAAATTGCCGCCGATAAAACCGGCGCCGCCGGTCACGAGCAGGGTTTTCATCGCGGAGATTTACCTTGAGGTCTGGCCGGGCGTCGGCGACGGCCGGCGCGAATCCGGTATCTTAACCTGCGCCTGCCGCGCGGACCACCGATCGGGGCCGCCCCGGGTCCCGCCAGTCCGAGACCCATGGCGCGACGAAACGACCCGTTTTTGCGCCGAACGGAACCAATTTCGGCACGGACCGTTCTACGATGGATTCCTCGACCCGGGCGTGCCTTCGTGGGACCGATCAGAGCCTTCCTCGCCAAACGCAGCTACTCGTTCTGGACCTTGCAGATCTGCGGATGGGCGTGCTACGCGATCCTGAGCTTCTCGGCGAAGGTCGGCGAAGGCGGCTCGCCGTCCTGGATATGGTTCTATGCGGGCGTGGCGCTCGGTGGGCTGATCGTCACGAGCATCCTGCGGCTCGGTTATCGGCACGTCTGGCAGTGGCCCACGCCGCCCCGGCTCGCGGCGAGCATCGCCCTGTTGCTGGTCGCGACGCTCGTGCAGATGAAGATCTTCGTCGGCCTGCTGCCGTTCTTCTGCGACGACTGCAACTTCCCGAACCTGTTCCACTACATCTGGTATTTCGTCTCGATGCTGTACCTGCTGCTGTCGTGGAGCGGCATGTATTTCGGCATCAAGTCGAGCCGGCAGCTGCAAGCGCAGAAGGAGGCCGCGCTCAAGGCGCAGGCCATGGCCCACGAAGCGCAGCTCAAGATGCTGCGCTATCAGCTCAACCCGCATTTCCTGTTCAATACGCTCAACGCGATTTCGACGCTCGTGCTCGACAACCGGCCGCAGACCGCGAACGGCATGGTCGGCAGCCTGAGCGCGTTCCTGCGCTATTCGCTCGATTCCGACCCCGTGCAGCGCGTCACGCTCGCGCAGGAGATCGACGCGACGAACCTGTACCTCGGCATCGAGCAGCTGCGCTTCGGCGAACGCCTGCGCGTGAAGATGCGCATCGACGACGACACCCGCGACGCGCTCGTGCCGAGCCTGATCCTGCAGCCGCTCATCGAGAACGCGATCAAGCACGCCGTGTCCAAGCGCGAGGAAGGCGGCACGATCGAGATCGAAACGCGCCGCGACGGCGACGCGCTCGCGATCACGCTGCGCGACGACGGCCCGGGCTGCGCGCCGGACGCGAGCCGCAACGGCCGCGGCGTCGGGCTCGCCAACACGCGCGAGCGGCTGCGCGTGCTGTACGGCGTGCACCAGCAGTTCACGATCGCGAACCACGAACCGCACGGCCTCGAAATCGGCATCCGCATGCCCTACGAACGCGCAAAAATGGAAAAAGCGGCATGACCATCCGCACGCTCATCGTCGACGACGAACCGCTTGCGCGCCGCGGCCTCGAGCTGCGCCTCAAGCGGCATGCCGATATCGATATCGTCGGCGAGGCCGGCAACGGCCGCGAAGCATTCCGCGCGATCTCGGCGCTCCGGCCCGATCTCATGTTCCTCGACGTGCAGATGCCGGGCGTCGACGGCTTCGGCCTGCTGCGCGCGCTGCCGGCGTCCATGCTGCCGCTCACGGTGTTCGTGACCGCGTTCGACCAGTACGCGCTCGCGGCGTTCGCGGCGAGCGCGCTCGACTATCTGCTCAAGCCGGTCGAGGATACGCGCCTGGACCAGGCCGTCGATCGGGCGCGCGCGCAATTCGCGGCGCGTTCGGCGAACGACAACTGCGAGCGGCTCCTGAAGCTCCTCGCCAACCTCTCGCAAACGCCGGATCTGCGCCTGGACGACGCGCTGAACGGAGATTTCGACGCACCGCAACCCGACAAGCTCGCGATCCGCGACGGCCAGCGCATCGTGCGCGTCGACGTCGACGCGATCCGCTGGATCGACGCCGCCGGCGACTACATGTGCGTGCACACGGCGGAAGCCACGCACGTGCTGCGCGGCACGATGCACGAGCTCGAAGAGCGCCTCGATCCGCAACGTTTCCAGCGCGTACATCGCTCGACCATCGTCAACCTCGCCCGCGTCAAGGAGTTGCGCCCGCACCAGAACGGCGAGTTCTTCCTGATCCTCGATTCGGGTCACGAGATCAAGCTCTCGCGCAGCTACAAGGACAAGGTCAAGCTGTTGACCTGAGCGGCAGCACGTTCCGGCAGCGAAAGCTCACTGCGACGCCAGCAGCCGGCAACGCCGGATGCGCGGCTGCGCGTTCGCCGCGTCGCAAATCGCGAGCGCGTGTTTCGGCCCCGTCGCGCCGAGCTTCACGCTCTGCTCGACGTAGCTCGGGCCAGGCGCGAGATCGACGTCGAGATCGACGCGCGACTTGTCCTGCGGGTTCACGGTGGAGATGCGATGCGCGCCCGGCGCGACCGTGAAGCACAGGAACGATTTGCCGCGCGTCTGGCCGACCGGCGAGCCGTCGAGGAAGAGTTCGAGCCCGAGGAATTTCGCGTAGAACGCGTCGCGGAACACGTAGAGCGTGCTCGCGCCGTTCGGATCCGGCGCGAAGGTCTTGGCGCGCGCTTCTTCGTCGCTGCCGGCCGCAGCGACACGGCGATTCCCGGCGAACACCGAGGCGATCGCGAGCATGACCGTGGCGAAGCCGAGCGAGATCGTCGCGATCGTCGTCGGCGGAATGCCCGCTTGCCCGTGCGCCCGCAGGTAACCGCTGAGGAGCCCACACAGAAAACCCATGATCGTGGCGGTGACCACGAACGCGACGATCCTACCCATGATGCTCGCTCCGGCCTTTCGGACCAGAACGAAGTCCCGGCGCAAAATCGAACACGCCTCGGTTCAGCGGCCCGCCGCGTGCCGTGCGAACAGCGCTTTGAGCGGTGCGATGCGGTCGACGATGCCGAGCCCGGCGCCGCGCACGGCCGCAAGCGGCGGCGACGCGCTGCCGAACGCGCGCTGGATCGCGTCGAAGGCGTGGGCCGACAGCACGTTGTCGCTGCGCCGGCGCCGCTCGTAGCGTCGCAAGGTATACTCTGCCGCAAAATCCCTTTTTTCCGCGCGCGCGGCGATCAAGGTTTCGGCGAGCTCCGCCGCGTCGCGCAGCCCGAGGTTCACACCCTGCCCCGCCAGCGGATGCACGGCATGCGCCGCATCGCCGACCAGCACGAAGCGCGGCGCGAGATAACGCTCAGCCAAGCGCAGGCGCAGCGGAAACGCGGCGCGGCGCGTCGTCGCCGTGACGCGGCCGAGGCGGAAGTCGAACGCCGCGCCGAGCTCGGCGCAGAAGCCGGCGTCGTCGAGCGCGAGCAGGCGCGCGGCCTCGGCATCGGGCACCGACCAAACGACGGAGCTGCGTCCGTCGGAGAGCGGCAGGAACGCGAGCGTCGCGCCGGGCAGGAAGCGCTGCCAAGCCGTCGCCGCATGCGGGCGCTCGGTCGCCACGTGTGCGACGATCGCGCGCTGCCCGTAGTCGCGGTCGCGCACGCCGATGCCGACGAAACCGCGCAGCGCCGAGTCGGCGCCGTCGGCAGCGACGACGAGGCGCGCGGCGAGCGAAGTGCCGTCCTCGAATACGAGCGTGCGGCGTTGCACCTCGGCCTCGGTCGCACTCACGCGCGCGGGACAGTGCAGCGCGATGCCGGGCTCGCGTTCGAGCGCTTGCCAAAGCGTGCTTTGGATCAACCCGTTCTCGACGATGTAGCCGAGCGCCGCTTCGCCGCTCTCGGCGCTGTCGAAGGCCAGCTCGCCGGGCGCGAGCGCATCCCATACGCACATGCGCCGGTAAGCGCTGGCGCGTCGCGCGACGATCGATTCCCAGACGCCGAGCTCGGCGCAGAACGCGATCGACGACGGCGCGAGCGCCACGACGCGCAAATCGATTTCGTCCTCGGCGCGCCACGGCGCCGGTGCACGCGGCTCGATCACCGCGACGTCGAAACCTTCGCGCGCGAGGCTGAGCGCGAGCGCGGCACCGACCATGCCGGCGCCGACGACGGCGATGTCGTGCGCACCGCGCCGGCTCATCGCAGCCCCTCGAGCGCGAGCCGTGGCGTCGTGCCGCGGAACCCCATACCCCGGCGCACGAGCGCGTGTTTGAGCGGCGGCAGGCGATCGAGCGCTATGAGGCCGATGGAACGCGCGAGCTTGAGCGGCGCGGCTTCGCCCGCCGTGTAGCGCGCGAGGGCATCGCTCATGGCGATCGTGCCTGCGCGGTCGCTCGCGCGGCGTGCGGCGTAGTCGGCGAGCAGATCGGGATCGCCGGGATCGTCGCAGCCGCGGTCGACGAGCATTTCATGCAGCGTCAGCGCATCGCGCAGTCCGAGGTTGAAACCCTGCGCAGCGATCGGATGCAGCGTCTGCGCGGCATTGCCGACCAGCACCGCGCGCTGCGCGACGAGGCGTTCGGCCTCCACGCGCTTGAGCGCGTGCGCGAAGCGCCGGCCTGGGCGGCTCAGGCGGCCGAGCCGCCAGCCGAAACGCTGCTGTACGAGTTCGGCGAAAGCCGCATCGTCGAGTGCGGCCACCCGTTCGGCGTCCGCGCTCGGCACGGTGAGCACGACGCCGGCGCGGCGATCGGGCAGCGGCAGCAGCGCGAGCGGCCCGGTCGCCGTGAAGCGCTCGTAGGCGCAACCGTCGGCGCGCTCGGGCGCAATCGTCGCGACGAACGCCGTTTGTGCATAATCCACATTGTGCGTTTGTATACCTAGCGAGGTGCGCACGAAGGACGCCGTGCCGTCGGCGCCGACCAGCAGCCTCGTCGCGAACTCGGCTTCGCCTTGCGGCGTGCGCAGGCGTACGCGCACGGCCTCGCCGGCCGGAGCGAGCGCCGTCAGCGTCGCAGGCGCGTGGCGCACGAGCTCGCGGCAATCCGCGAGCCGCAGCGCGAGCGCGCGTCCAAGCTCGCTTGCCGGCAGCACCGCGCCGAACGCATCGACGCCGTGCTCGCCGGCATCGAGCCGCACGGCGCCGAACTCGCCCTGGCGGCTCACGTGGATGCGGCGGATCGGCGTCGCTCGCTCGGCCGCATGCGCCCACACGCCGAGCGCCGTCAGGGCGTTGACGCTCGCGCGCGACAGCGCGAGATTGCGCTCGTCGCGATGTGCAGGCTCGGCCCGGGCCGCCGGCGCACGCGGCGCCTCGGATTCGACGAGGCCGGTGCGCAAGCCGCAGCCGTGGAGGGCGATCGCCAGACTGCTGCCGACGAGCCCGCCGCCGACGATGAGCACATCGAGATCGGTTTTCATGCGGCGATGATACCGTGGTCCGGCTCCCGAAAATGCTACGCTTCACCCTTCTTCAAGGCAGCCCCATGGACCTCATCCTCGTCCGCCACGGCGATGTCGATGCCCCGCCCGGCCTGTGCCTCGGCCAGACCGATGCGCCGCTGTCGGCGGGCGGCTTCGGCGCCGTGCAGCAGCTCGCGGCCACCTGGACCGAGACTGCGCCGCGGTTCCTGTTTTCGAGCGATCTCAAGCGTGCGCAGCAAGCCGCGTCGATTTTCGCCGCGCGCTTCGCGATCGAGCCGCTCACCGACGCGCGCTTGCGCGAGGTCGACCTCGGCGAATGGGACGGCAAGCGCTGGGACGAGATCATGCGCAGCGACGCCGCGCGCTACGAGCACTGGGCCAACAATTGGGTGATCCAGGAGGCGCCCGGCGGCGAAAGTTTCGCCGATCTCATCCGCCGCACGGGCGCGTGGCTGTCGTCGCTGCTCGCCTCGACGCACGACGACGACACCGTGCTCGCGATCGCGCATGCGGGCTCGATCCGCGCCCTCTTGTGTCATGCGCTGGGTCTACCCGCGCAGCGCGCCTTCGCCCTGCGCATCGACCACGCGCATGCCGCGCGCGTGCGCTCCCGGAGCGGGCAGTTTGAAGTATGCTATGTCAATGCGTCGCGGTTCGAGACGGACTGACCGCACAAGCACATCCGGAGAGGAAAAATGCAGCAATTTCCGCACGACCGCTCGTTGACGCCGCGCACGGGCGTGCTGATCGGCATGATCGCGTTCGCGGTCGCGGTGCGCCTGTTCATCCATTTCGTGCCGTATGCGCTTCCGTACAACTTCACGCCCGTGGAGGCCATCGCGCTGTTCGGCGGCGCGTACTTCGCCGATCGGCGCTTGGCGTTCTTCGTGCCGCTCGCGGCCATGTTCCTGGCCGATCTCGTGATCGGCCTGCACTGGCTGATGCCGGTCATCTACGGTTGCATCGCGGCGAGCGTCGCGCTCGGCTTCGGCTTGCGCAACAAGGTCTCGTTCTTGCGCGTGGGCGCTTACGGCCTCGCCGGTTCGCTGATGTTCTTCGTCGTCGTGAGTTTCGCCGAGTGGCTGATCGGCGACACCGACTACTGCCGCGCCGGCATCGTGCCGTGCTACGTCGCCGCCATCCCGTTCCTCGAGAGCTGGCTCGCCGGCACGCTGGTCTGGAGCGCCGTGCTGTTCGGCGGCTTCGAGCTCATGCGTCGGCGGTGGCTCGTGCTCGATCTCGGGGCTGCCGCGAGATAGCCGAGGACGTTGCATAATCGGGCGCTCAGACGATAAGGGCGCTCGAACGCCTCGGCTTTCGCGAACGTTAGGCCCATGGGAAACCGGCTCAGCAAGATCTACACGAAGACCGGCGACGACGGCACCACCGGGCTCGGCGACGGCTCGCGTACGCCCAAGGATTCCGCGCGCGTCGCGGCTTACGGCACCGTCGACGAGCTCAACAGCTCGATCGGTATCGTGCTCGCGCAAGAAATTCCTGCCGCGGTGCGCGAAACGCTGACGCAAATCCAGCACGACCTGTTCGATCTCGGCGGCGAGCTCTGCATCCCGGGCATGGCGATGATCCACGATGCGGACGTCGAGCGGCTCGAGCGCGTGCTCGACGGCTTCAACGCCGATTTGCCGCCGCTCAAGGATTTCATCCTGCCGGGCGGCGGCATGGCGGCGGCGGCGGCGCATCTCGCGCGCACGGTGTGCCGCCGCGCCGAACGTGAAACCGTGACGCTCGCGCGCGGGGAATCCGTGCGCCCGCAGGCCTTGCACTATCTGAACCGGCTGTCCGATCTGCTGTTCGTGCTCGCACGCGTGCTCGCGCGCGGATCGGGACACGGCGAGGTGCTCTGGCAGCACGAACGCCGCAAACGACCCACCGCGTGATGCGTCTTTACACGCACGCCGCTTGCTTGACGCACGACCCCGGCCCGGGGCATCCCGAATCGCCCGAGCGTCTGCAAGCCGTGCTCTCGGCGCTCGACGACGACCGCTTCGCCGCGCTCGACCGCGTCGAGGCGCCGCGCGCCACGCGCGAGCAGCTCGCGCGCGTGCACGACGCCGCACTCGTCGACGGCGTGTTCGCGGCGGCGCCGCGCGAGGGATATGTGCGGCTCGATCCCGATACGGCGATGTCGCCGGGCTCGCTCGAAGCGGCGCTGCGCGCCGCGGGCGCCGTTTGCGCCGCGGTCGATGCCGCGCTCGACGGCGCGGCGCCGCGCGCGTTCTGCGCCGTGCGTCCGCCCGGGCACCATGCCACGCACGACACCGCGATGGGCTTCTGCCTCTTCAACAACGTCGCGGTCGGTGCAAGGCATGCGCTCGAACGCGGCCTTGCGCGCGTGGCCGTCGTCGACTTCGACGTGCACCACGGCAACGGCACGCAGGACATCTTCTGGCGCGAGCCGCGCGTGTTCTATGCCTCGACCCACCAATGGCCGCTCTACCCCGGCACGGGCGCCAGCACCGAGACCGGTGCGGGCAACATCGTCAATGCGCCGCTGCCGCCGGGCGCCGGATCGCGCGAATTCCGCACGGCGATGGCCGCCGAGGTGCTGCCGGCGCTGGTCCGCTTCCGGCCGGAACTCGTGCTCGTCTCCGCCGGCTTCGACGCGCACCGGCTCGA
>DASRGX010000327.1:0-8060 GCA_035650835.1 Rudaea sp.
CGTCGAGCTGATCGGCGCCTCGCGCGAGGCGATCCGCATGGCCGAAGATCGCGAACTGTTCCGTCGCGCGATGATCGACATCGGCCTCGAATGCCCGAAAGCCGAGGTCGCGCGCACGCTCGAGCAGGCGCTCGAGATCCAGGGCAAGGTCGGCTTCCCGACGATCATCCGGCCGAGCTTCACGCTCGGCGGTTCGGGCGGCGGCATCGCCTACAATCGCGAGGAGTTCGTCGAGATCGTCGGCCGCGGGCTCGAGCTTTCGCCCGTGCACGAGGTTCTCATCGAAGAATCCGTGCTCGGTTGGAAAGAATTCGAAATGGAGGTCGTGCGCGACAAGGCCGACAACTGCATCATCGTCTGCTCGATCGAGAATCTCGATCCCATGGGCGTGCACACGGGCGATTCGATCACGGTCGCGCCGGCGCAGACGCTCACCGACAAGGAATATCAGCGCCTGCGCGACGCGAGCGTCGCCGTGCTGCGCAAGATCGGCGTCGACACGGGCGGCTCGAACGTGCAGTTCGGCGTCAACGCCGAGAACGGCCGCGTCGTCGTCATCGAGATGAACCCGCGCGTTTCGCGCTCTTCGGCGCTGGCCTCGAAAGCGACCGGCTTCCCGATCGCCAAGGTTGCGGCCAAGCTCGCCGTCGGTTACACGCTCGACGAGCTGCGCAACGAGATCACGGGCGGCAAGACGCCGGCATCGTTCGAGCCTGCCATCGATTACGTCGTCACCAAGATCCCGCGCTTCGCGTTCGAAAAATTCCCGGCCGCCGACGCGCGCCTGACCACGCAGATGAAATCCGTCGGCGAAGTCATGGCGATCGGGCGCACGTTCCAGGAATCGCTGCAGAAAGCCTTGCGCGGGCTGGAAACCGGCAAGGACGGGCTCAATCCCGGCAAGCTCGATCTGACGAGCCGCGACGATGTGGTCGCGCTCAAACGCGAGCTGCGCGAGCCCGGCCCCGAGCGCGTGTTCTACGTCGCCGACGGCTTCCGTGCGGGCCTGTCGCTCGAGGAAATCTACACGCTCACGCACATCGACCGCTGGTTCCTCGACCAGATCGCCGAACTCGTCGAGATCGAGGCGGAGGTCAAAGCGGGCGGCCTCGGCGCGCTCGACGCGGCGCGCATGTTCGCGCTCAAGCGCAAGGGCTTTTCCGACGCGCGCCTGGCGGCGCTGCTCGGCACGGACGAAGCTGCCGTGCGCAAGCTCCGCCACGCCTTCGGCGTGCGTCCGGTGTACAAGCGCGTCGATTCGTGTGCCGCGGAATTCGCCACCACGACGGCGTATCTCTACTCGACCTACGAAGAAGAGTGCGAAGCGGAGCCGACGGGACGCGACAAGATCGTCGTGCTCGGCGGCGGTCCCAATCGCATTGGCCAGGGCATCGAATTCGACTACTGCTGCGTGCACGCTGCGTTGGCGCTGCGCGAGGACGGTTTCGAGACGATCATGGTCAACTGCAATCCCGAGACCGTCTCGACCGACTACGACACGTCCGATCGCCTATATTTCGAGCCGCTGACGCTCGAGGACGTGCTCGAGATCATCGCGAAGGAGAAACCGAAAGGCGTGATCGTGCAGTACGGCGGGCAGACGCCGCTCAAGCTCGCGCGCGCGCTCGAAGCCAACGGCGCGCCGGTCATCGGCACGTCGCCCGATTCGATCGATCTCGCTGAAGATCGCGAACGCTTCCAGCGCATGGTCGCGAAGCTCGGACTCACGCAGCCGCCGAACCGCACCGCGCGCAACCCCGACGAAGCGCTCGCGCTCGCGCGCGAGATTGGCTATCCGCTCGTCGTGCGGCCGAGCTACGTGCTCGGCGGACGTGCGATGGAGGTCGTGCACGGCGATGCCGACTTGAAGCGCTACATCACCGAAGCGGTGCGCGTGTCGAACGATTCGCCGGTGTTGCTCGATCGATTCCTCGACAACGCGGTGGAGGTCGACGTCGACATCGTCGCCGATTCCGAGGGCGCGGTGCTGATCGGCGGCATCATGGAACATATCGAGGAAGCAGGCGTGCACTCCGGCGATTCCTCGTGTTCGCTGCCGCCGTATTCGCTGTCGGCGTACGTGCAAGACGCCTTGCGCACCCAGGTCGCACAGATGGCGCGCGAACTCAAAGTGGTCGGCCTCATGAACACGCAGTTCGCGATCCAGACCGGCGAGCGCGGCGAGCCGACGATCTACATCCTCGAGGTGAACCCGCGCGCTTCGCGCACGGTGCCGTTCGTTTCCAAGGCGACCGGCGTGCCGCTCGCCAAAATCGCCGCGCGCTGCATGGTCGGGCGCTCGCTCGCCGCGCAACGCGCGACGCGCGAGATCGTGCCGAAATACTTTTCGGTCAAGGAAGCGATCTTCCCGTTCCTCAAGTTCCAGAACGTCGATCCGATCCTAGGGCCCGAGATGCGCTCCACGGGCGAGGTGATGGGCGTCGGCCGGAGTTTCGGCGCCGCGTTCGCACGCGCGCACGAAGCCGCGAATATCGCTGCGCCGAAGGCGGGCAAAGCGTTCGTTTCCGTGCGCGATCCCGACAAGCAGCGCCTCCTGCCCGTCGCGCACGAGCTCATCAAACGCGGTTTCAGCATCGTCGCGACGTCGGGCACGTGCAGTTTCCTCAACGAGCGCGGCGTCGCCTGCGAGCGCATCAACAAGGTGCTCGAAGGGCGGCCGCACATCGTGGATCTCATCAAGAACGGCGAGATCGTGTTCATCGTCAACACGACCGAGGGCAAGCAGGCGATCGCCGACTCGTTCTCGATCCGCCGCGAAGCGCTGCAGCAGCGCATCACGTATTCGACCACCATCGCCGGCGCGCGCGCGTTGTTGCATTCGCTCGACTACCGCGGCGACGGCGACGTCCACAGCCTGCAACAGTTGCACGAGGAATTGAAAGCATGAAGCGTTCTCCGATGACCGCCCAGGGCGCCGAGCGTCTGCGCGCCGAAGTCGAGCGGCTGAAATCCGTCGAGCGTCCGCGCATCATCGCGGCGATCGCCGAAGCGCGTGCGCACGGCGATCTCAAGGAGAACGCCGAGTACCACGCCGCGCGCGAGCAGCAGGGCTTCATCGAAGGCCGAATCAAGGAGCTCGAAGCGGCGTTGAGCTACGCCGAGGTCATCGACGTCTCGCGCCTCAATCCGAACGGCAAGATCGTGTTCGGCGCGATCGTCGAACTCGAGGACGAGGACAATGGGGAGATGGTCACGTACCAGATCGTCGGCGACCTCGAAGCGGACATCAAGCAACGCCTCATCTCGGTGAGCTCGCCTTTCGCGCGCGCGCTGATCGGCAAGAGCGAAGGCGACAGCTTCGAATTCCAGGCGCCGAACGGCACGCGCCGGTACGAGATCGTCGCGGTGCGCTACTCGGCCTAGCCCCCGAGGCGAGGCGCATGGCGGAACTGACGCTGTTGCTTCCGTCCGCGGTGCAGTTGCGCGCTGCGGACGGCTCGCTTGCGCGCTGGTGGGCGCGGGGTGACCGCATGGACGATGCCGCACCCGGCCGCGCGACGGCCTTGCGCGAAGCGTTCGAGTTCACGGGCACCGAGATTCCCGTCGCTGCGCTCACACGACAGCGCGACGCGCGCGACGCCGCCGGTGCGCTCTGGCTGCGCGCCGACCCCGCCTATGCCGTTGCCGACGCGGCAACCGCGCGCCTGCTCGCCTGCGGCACGCTCGATTTGTCGCGCGAAGAAATCGACGAGCTCGCGCGTGCGTTGCGCCCTATGTTCGGCGACGCCGGTTTCCTGCTCGAGCCGACCACCGCTGCGCGATGGTATCTGCGCTGCGCGCCCGCCGCGCGCCTGCCGCGCTTCGCTTCGCCTATCGAAGTGCTCGGTGCGGATCTGCTGCAGCACCTGCCCGCGGGCGAGAACGAGCGCCAATGGCGCATGCTGTTCAACGAGGCGCAGGTGATCCTGCACAACCATCTGGTCAATGCACGCCGCGTCGCGGCCGGCCGTGCACCTGCCAACGCGCTGTGGTTCTGGGGAGCGGGCCGTTTGCCGGACTGGGTGCGTACGCGGCACACGCGTGTCATGAGCCCCGATGAGGTGGTGCTCGCGCTGGCCGCGATGGCCGGCGCGGAATTCGACAACGCGTTGTCGAGCTCCGCGCTCGAGGCGGCCGCGGCGCAAACAGGCGACGTCTTGCTCGATCTCGGCGCCATGCGCGATGTGGCTTCGCTGGAACGCGACGTGTTGTCCCTGATCGACGGTGCCGTGCGCTCGGGCCACGTGGCGCGCCTCGTGCTCGCCTTCGAAAGCGGCGAACGCGTCGTGTTCCGGCGCGCGCATCGCTGGCGTTTCTGGCGCCCCCGGCGGCTGCCGCAGGCATGAAACCGCGCATCGAGCGGCGGAGCGTGCCGGCATCCGCTGCTGCGTGGCCGGAAGCGATGCATCCGGTTCTGCGGCGAATCTACGCCGCCCGCGGCATCGCGGCCCCGCAGGAGGTCGAACATCGTCTTGCCGCGCTCGCGGCGCCGCATGCGCTGGGCGGCATGCGCCGCGCTTGCGAGCTCGTCGAACAGGCGTTGCGCGGCGACGAGCGCATCATCGTCGTCGGCGATTTCGACTGCGACGGCGCCACCGGCACGGCCGTAGCCGTGCGCGGTCTGCGCTTGCTCGGCGCGCGCGATGTCGGATACGCCGTGCCCAATCGTTTCCGACACGGCTACGGCTTGAGTCCCGCGCTCGTCGAGGAGCTCCTGCCGCAGCGGCCGCAGCTGTTGATCACCGTGGACAACGGCGTCGCGGCAATTGCCGGCGTGGCGGCGGCGCGTGCGCACGGCATCCGCGTGCTCGTGACCGATCATCATCTGCCGGGGTCCGGCTTGCCGGCAGCGGACGCGCTCGTGAACCCAAACGTGCTCGAAATCGCCGCGTGCGCGCATGGCGAAAACGTCTGCGCGGCCTGCGCGGCGGACACGCAGCTCAATCGCGGTTTTTCGAGCCGGGCGCTCGCCGGTGTAGGCGTCGTATTCTATTTTTTGCTCGCCTTGCGCGCGCATCTGCGCGAGCGGGCGTGGTTCGCCGCGCGCGCCATCGCCGAGCCCGATCTCGCCGTGCTGCTCGATCTCGTCGCGCTCGGCACGGTTGCCGATCTGGTGCCGCTCGACCGCAACAATCGCATCCTCGTCGAGGCCGGTCTAAAGCGCATGCGCGCCGGGAAGTGCTGCGCCGGCATCGCCGCGCTGCTCGATTCGGCCGGGCGTGACAAAGCGCGGCTCACTGCGGCGGACTTGGGCTTTTCGGTCGGCCCGCGCATCAATGCCGCAGGGCGTCTCGACGACATGCGTTTCGGCATCGAATGCCTGCTGACGGACGATGCCGCGCGAGCTCGCGAGCTCGCGGAGCGACTCTCCGCCATCAACGGCGAGCGGCGGGAATTGCAGACGACGATGGTCGCCGACGCGCACGCCGCGCTCGCGCGCTGGCACGCCGAGCGCGGCGGTGCCGAGCTGCCGGTCGGCCTCGTGCTGTTCGATCCTAGCTGGCATCACGGCGTCGTCGGTCTGGTCGCTTCGAAGCTGCGCGAGTCCCTGAACCGCCCGGTCATCGCCTGTGCGCCGGCCGAGCAGGGCGAGGAAGTGAAGGCGTCCGGACGCTCGGTCCCCGGTTTCCACTTGCGCGACGCGCTGGCCGAGATCGACGCGCGCCGCCCCGGGCTTCTCGCGCGTTTCGGCGGACACGCGATGGCCGCCGGCATGAGCTTGCGGCGCGATGGCGTCGCCGAGCTCGCGAGCGAATTCGATCGCGTCGCGCGGACGCGCATACCCGCCGAGCAGCTCGCGGCCGTGGTGCTCACCGACGGGGAGCTCGGCGCCGAGGATTGGTCGCTCGACCTCGCACAACAATTGCGCTATGGCGGCCCGTGGGGCCAAGGATTCGCCGAGCCGCAGTTCGACGGCGCATTCGTCGTCGAGGCGTGGAAGACGGTCGGCGAATCGCATTTGCGCATGACCTTGCGTTCGCCGCTCGGTGGCCCGCCGCTCACCGCGATCGCGTTCGATGCGCTCGAGTCGACACCGCCACCGCCGCGATTGCGCGCCGTGTACCATCTCGATATCGACGAATGGAACGGGCTGCGGCGCTTGCAGCTCCTAGTTCGCGACTTCTGGGCGGAGGAGTGAATCGCGTCCGGGCCGGTTTCACTTTCACGTTCGCCGTGAGCGATCAGGAGTCGCCGCCCTGCTCATGCTGTACGTCGGCCAGCGCATTGCGCAGCGGGTCGAGCGCCGTGCCGTAGGCTGCGGCGCGGGCGGTACCGCGCTTGAGCGGCTGGCGTACTTGCGCGGCGCTCGCCGTGCGCACGGCGCGCGCGGAATGGTGGAAATCGAGGCACGCCGGCTCGAACTCGAGACCCAGGAAATCGAGCAGGGCGCGGATATTCGCTTCGGGGGACTCGACGAGCGCTTCGTAGGATTGTTCGCGAAAGCGTGTCGGGTAGAGCTCGGTCCACGTGCGACTCAGGCGGTCGTGGTCACGCCAGTAGGCGGCGAGTTCGCGCACGTCGTAGCTGAAATCGTTGCCGTTCGAGAACAACTGCCGATAGCACGAGAAACACGTCTCCAGCGGGTCGCGCCGGCAGTCGACGAATCGCGCGCCAGGCAGCATCGCCGTCGCGGCGCCGACGAACAACCAGTTCGTCAGCCCTTTGTCGGTGAAGCGGGGTTTGGTCTTGCGCCAGCGCGCGGTGCGCGCGAGATAGTCTTCGCCGAGTTTGCGCCATTCGGCCGGTGTGACCTCGTGTACCCAGTGCGGAAACTCTCTGCCGCGCCGCCGCGATTCTTCATCGATGATCAGATGCAAATGCTGCAGTTCGTTGGCGCCTTCGATTTGCGAGTGCGCCGAAAGGATCTGTTCGACGAGCGTGGAGCCCGAACGCGGGAGGCTCACGACGAACACGACTTCGCTGCCGAACGCGTCGTCGGCGGGGTGCGACGCCGTTCGGAACGCGGCGTCGATCGCCGACACGAGCGTGCTGAATGCCGGGGCGTCCCACGACAGACGCGAGCGCTTCAAGCGGCTCGCCGCGTCCAGCGCGGATATCGCGTCCGCGTAGCGGCCGACATCCTCCAAGGCCTTCGCGAGTGCATAGCCGGCATAGATGCGGTCGTTGTCGCGCAGCTCGGGCTTGACGAGCAGCGCCTGCAAGGCGGCGACATCGTCCTCGCCGAGCGGCACGGTTTTGACGTCCGCGAGGTGATACCACGTTTGTGCGGCGGTTTGCGGATACGCAATGCCGGTGCGATACGCCTTCACCGCACCGTCGATATCGCCCTGCGCCTTCAGCGTGTCGCCGAGCGAGCCCCAAGCAGGGGCGAAACGCGGATCGAGCTCGAGCGTCTTCT
Source organism: Rudaea sp. (assembly GCA_035650835.1). Lineage (GTDB taxonomy): Bacteria > Pseudomonadota > Gammaproteobacteria > Xanthomonadales > Rhodanobacteraceae > Rudaea. The sequence continues at coordinate 7,361 of DASRGX010000327.1, forward strand.
CGAACGCGCCGCGTGCCTCGCCGACGTAGAACTCGCTCTTGAGAGCGACCCCGAGGTTGTACCAGCCGAGCACGAACGTCGGAGCGAGCTGGGTGGCGCGGCGGAACGCTTCGATGGCGGCTTCCGTTTGGCCCACGCGGCGCAGCGCGCCGCCGAGATCGTTGTGCAGCAGCGCATCCTCGGGTCGCAGCGCGAGCGCACGGCGAAAGGTGGCGGCTGCCGCGGCGTGCCGTCCGCGTTGTTGCTGGGCGATGCCGAGCAACCGCAGCGAATCGGCTTGCGCGGGAAGGCCGACCAATTGGCGTTCCGCTTGCTCGGGTTGTTGCCGCTCGAGGGCCGCCGCCGCTTCGGCGAGCCGTTGCTTGAATGCGCTCTCGGTAATCGGGCTCATGGTCGGCGATTCTACGTTCTCCGTCGGAGAAGCGCAGGAGACGCCAAAGCCGGAGCGCAATTTGCTATGCTTCGCCGCCGTTTTTCTGATCCGAACCATCATGATCGAAACCAACCCGATTCACGCCCGCATCTCCGATCTGAGCGCACGCTTGGCGTCGCTCCGGGGGTATCTTTGACTACGACAGCAAGCGGGAACGGCTCGAAGAAGTAGGCCGGGAGCTCGAAAACCCCAACGTCTGGGACAATCCCGAACGCGCGCAGCAGCTAGGCAAGGAGCGCGCGCAGCTCGACCGCATCGTCAACGGCA
>DASRGX010000328.1:0-4473 GCA_035650835.1 Rudaea sp.
TACTGTTCCGGCGAATTTTCCTCGGGCGATCGCATTTATATCGCCTTCATGGGAGCCGACGGCGGGCAATATGCCGTGGCGACCGCAGCCACGCATTTCGACAGCGTTACGTTGCACGCTCTGCTCGGACCTCTGCACGCCGACGCACAGCAACGCGTTCGCACGTGTGCGGACGACACGATCATCGTGCGCGAGGCCGACGTCGAATGGCTGTGGCCGCCCGCGTGATCCCGTTCATCGACGTGCGTCCGCGAATGCGGACGACACGATCTCGAGCGCGTCGCGGGAGTGGCGTTCGCGCGTAGCGCAAATCAGCACGACCTTGCGCAAAGGCAGCGACGGCAGACCGAGCTTCGGTCCGAGGTCGACGGTTCCGGGCGGCGCGACGCGTTCCGCCAACAGCGCCAGCGCCAAGCCGGCGCTCGCTGCCGCCCCGACGCAGGCGGCGCCTTGCCCCACGAACGCTTCCGTCCAGGCGATCCCCACGGCGTCGAGCGCGCGCGTCGCCATCCGGCGGATCGAGCAGGCTTCCCCTTGCGTCGATAGCGGCAGTGGCTCCCCTGCCCGCGGTCGCCACTGCGGAGCGCCCATCCAGCCGAACCGTTCCGCGCACAATGTCCGGCCGGCGCGCGGCATTTTCGCATCCTGCAACAGGATGGCGGCGTCGAGCACACCCTCTTCGAGCTGACGCAGCAGCGCGCCGGACCCGGCGGCACGCAGCTCGACGTGGAGCTTCGAATCGAAATTGTGCAGCTGCTGCAACAGCGGCGGCAACTGCACACCGAGCAGGTACTGACTGATGCCGACGACGACGCGGCGCCGTTCCGCATCGAACGCGCCGAGCGCCCGGTCATGCGCGCCGACGAGGTCCCTCGCCGCTTCGAGGAACGCCGATCCGTCCGCGGAGAGGCGCACGTACCGCGGCGTGCGTTCGAGCAGCCGCCTGCCGAGCTGCGATTCCAAACGCCGCACCTTCATACTGATCGCTGCCTGGCTGGTGCCGAGGGCATCGGCGGCGCGCGTGAAACCCGACAATTGGGCGGTCAGCAGGAAGGCCCGGACGTCGCCGAGGTCGAGCGTTGCCGTATCCATCATAAAGAAATCTTATCTTAAAAACTCTAGAGATCGCATTTCATTATACAAGAGGCGAGCGTAACCTGCCCTGCGACGAAAGCCTTCAAGATCGAGGAATCCGATGCGGCCTTATTCCGGACCGTGGTGGAACGAGCCGTCGCCGCTCATCGGCACGCGTTCGTGGCTGCGCTTCTGGCAGCAAGTCTGGCGCACCCGCACCGATACGCGCACGGCCTTCGATCGAAACACCGAACCCGTCGACAGGAGTGCAAGTACATGAAAATGTCATCTGCGATCGCAAGCCTTGGCGTGCTGCTGGCCGGCGCGCTACCCGGGCTCGCTTACGATGCGGCTCCCAGGACGTCGGCGCTTGCCGGCACGTGGACGCTCGCTTACGCCGACGTGGAGCATCCGGATGGGTCGCGCACGCGGGACTATGGAGCGTCGCCGCGAGGTCGGCTGCAGATCGACCGTGCAGGACGCTACGCCTTGCTGATCTTCGATGCTTCCCGGCCGCGGTTCGCCCAGGACGAGAAGAGCAAGGGCACTCCCGACGAGATGCGCGCCGCAATGCTCGGCACGAGTGCACATTTCGGCACCATCGACGTGGATGCGGCGAAACGCACTCTCACGTTCTATATCGAGGGTTCGACGTTTCCGAATTGGGAAGGCACGACGCAGGTGCGCGTGTATGAGCTCGACGGCGACACGCTCGTCTATCGCGTTGCGCCGCGTGCCAATGGCGACGTGCCGATTTCGGGCTGGTCGCGAATCTCGCGCGAGTGAGCGGCAATCGGCACGTTCGGAGGGCGCGCGGCGCTCATTTCACCTCGGCGATTTCCACGCGCCGGTTCAGCGCGCGGCCCTGCGGCGTGGCATTGTCGGCCACCGGGCGTTCCTTGCCGAAGCCCTTGGCGCTCAAGCGCGCGGCCTCGATACCGTGCTGCGCAAGCCAGTCGACGACGGCTTGCGCACGACGCTGCGAGAGATCGAGATTGTACGCGTCGGTATTCGTCGCGTCGGTGTAGCCTTCGATGCGCACGCGCACGTCCGGCGTAGCGCGCAATGCGTCCGCGACTTCCGCAAGCGTCTTTTCGGAATCGCCGCTGAGCTTCGCGGAATTGCTGTCGAAGTGCACACCGTAGAGGATTGCGCGCCCCGAGCGTTTGAGATCGCCGCTCAGATGATGTTCGTTCGGAAGCTTGCACGCGCCGGGGTCGGCTTGCGTGCGCGTACCGGACCAGTCGCCGTAGAGTTCGCCCTCGTAGTACCAGGCGCCGAGGAGGCGATCGCCGCGGGCGGTGAGCACCATGAGCGCCGCGCCGTGATTTCTTGCGTTGTACGGCTCGAACCATTCGAGGTTCAGGATGCGGCCGTCGGTCGAACCGGTCAGCGTCGCGCCCCGGTCGCCATAGCAGCCAACGACCGTGCTGCCGTTCTGCACGAGCCGCAGATGGCCGTATTGCGTGTCGTAGTCGCCGCTGATTTGCGATGCCTGCGGCGGGCCGACGGGATCGCCGTGGGCTTCGAGCTCCATGATCTCGGTGTATTGCGCATGACCCCAATTGCTCGTCTGCACGATCTTGAGCCAGCGCGCCTCGGTATTCGCCGCCAGCGTGAATTCGCGCCGCCCGCCTTGCGGTGCTTCGAATGCCGCGACCTTGGCGTATTCGCCCGGGTTCAGCGCGGTCCATATTTCGATGCCACGTGCGGAAATGCCCGGATAATTGCTTTCTTCCGTCTGCGTCTCGTCGATGGCGATCGAGCGCAACCGGTACCGCTGCGCGAGCTCGAATTCGAACACGTTGTTCGTGGCGTGATCGGTCACGCTCGACCAGCCGGTGTCGGCCCTGCCGTCCGTAAGATTCCATACCGACCACGTGCTGTTGTACTCGGCGCTGTTGGTCAGCAGCACGGTGCCGGCGGTGAGCGTCAGGATGTTGTCCGCATCCTGCGGCGGAGCGGCGTAGACCGGCAACGCGAGCGAGACGATCGCGGCAAAAGCGAAGGTTGGAAGGTTCATGGATTCGATCGATGGACGCAGGTCCGCGCATCCTAGCCGGCTTCGCCGCCGCGCATCGTCACCCGAACGGGTGACAGTTGGGTGGGAGTTCGGATTGCCGAGGAACCTGAGCCTGCAGCGGTCCGCTTGAGCGAATTGTCAGGCGCGCGCGGCGTTCAGCGCATTGTGGAAGCAAGCAAAGAAGCACAGTGGGCGGATCCCAGCGCCGCTGTAAGCCGAGCCTCCGTACCCGGTGCGAACGGATCAGCAAAAGCCTGGCCCGGCGCTGCGAAAGACGTGATTTGCAGATAAGGTTTGCCGATGAACGAGCCGCTGCAACTTGCGCTCGCCACACGAGACCACGCGGCAGAGAATTGCTGCGCGCTTTCGGGCGAGGACGGCAACCCATTCTCGAAGCTAACGACAACCCACAGGTCTCCTGAAGGATTTACCACAACACTCGAACGGATTTCCGCGTGATGCGGAGCAGATGCGCACGCTGCTAGCGCGGACAAAGTAAGCGGCAGAATTATGCGGTGCATCACTCGCATGCCTAACGCCCGGGCTGAGCGGCCATTGTCGCGATGAGATTCAGTCTACACTGCAACGACCCTGCAGCGGTTCGTTTGAGCGAATTGTTATGCCTTAGCCCTCGGATCGTGAGCTTCTTGCCAAAACGTTACCTGGTAGCCCATTAAGTCAGCTGGGTCTTCGGGCGCGAAGAACGAGACTTTGCAGGGGCGATCGGGGAATTGCCAGAGCAGCTTGGCTTCGTATATTTCGTGGAGAACATTTCCAAGCAGCAGAATCTTGTCTTGCGTGAGGTCTTCGCAGCCAAGGTGTTGAATGTCGGCAATGTGCCTATGGTTGATGGTTGCCTCGACCGTGAGGCGATTGCCACTATATGAAGCTTCGAAGCCCCGCAGCGATTCGACTGAAAACCCTTCATGCAGAATGTATCCCTCGAACTCGACGAGGCGAGGCCAAAAGATACTCGTGTAGCCGACAGCGAGCGCGAAACTTCCTTTGCAACCGACCCACGACTGCAAATCAATGCCTCGGCCTTGATTCCAAGCCTGAAGCTCAGAAGCCATGCTAGACGGAATATGAGACATAACGCTTGAGCTGAGCGGCCGCTGCCGGATTGAAGTTTAGTCTACGCCGTGGCGACCCTGCAGCGGTCCGCCTGAGTGAATCCTTTACGCGCGTGCGTATAGAAGCAACCCACGTACCGCAACAACAGCTGCGACCAAACCAAGCAGGAAAAAAACCGCCGCAAAAACGCGATTTTTGCGCTCGCGCTCCTCAATTGCCCAAACAATGAACGCTGCGCCAAGGATCAGTAAGGAGAGCGAACCAGTTGTTGCTCCCGCGAGCCATGAAGACGAGCCGTTGAA
>DASRGX010000329.1:0-13302 GCA_035650835.1 Rudaea sp.
GCCGCTCGCGTCGCCCGAATGCACGCCTTCGTCGAGGACCTTGACCGTGAGGGTGCCGCCCGTCATGCCGCGCAGTGAGGTCGTGAGCCACAGCTGGTCGTAGTTGCCGCAGCCCGAATCGAGGCACACGACCAGCGACGGCTTGCCGATGCGCGCGGCCAGATGATCGACGTAGTACGGCAGATCGTAGCTGCCCGATTCCTCGCAGGCTTCGATCATGATGACGCAGCGAGCATGCGGCGCGCCCTGCTCCTTGAGCGCCATGATCGCGGCGAGCGAGCCGAACAGCGCATACCCGTCGTCGGCGCCGCCACGGCCGTAGAGCCTGTCGCCTTCGATCACGGGCTTCCACGGACCGAGGTGCGCGGCCCAGCCGGTCATTTCCGGCTGCTTGTCGAGGTGGCCGTATAAAAGTACACAATCGTGCGCGGCGTCGGCGGCGGTGCCGGGAATGTCGATGAAGATCAACGGCGTGCGGCCGGCCAGGCGCACGACCTCGACGCCCATGCCGGCGATCGGCTGCGACTTGGCCCAGGCCTCGAGCAGCGCCACGGCCTGGTCCATGTAGCCATGCTCGGCCCATTTCGCGTCGAACATCGGCGACTTGTTCGGAATGCGGATGTAGTCGACGAGCTGCGGGACGATCTGGCTGTCCCAAAGGCCGGCGACGGTATCTCGGGTCTGGCTGGAATCCATGGCGCACCTGTTTCTGACGAGCCAGCAAGTGTACCCGCGCCGGAGCCCGCGCGCACCCTGCTAGACTGCGCACGCCGCCGCGCCATGGAACGAATCAGAGCCACGATCCGATGATCCTGCCCCGCTATCACATCGCCCCCTCCACGATCGTCGGCGCCGGCAAGGGCCTGTTCCTCGACGAACCGGTCCCGGCCGGACGGCTCATCACCGCGCCGGACGACATCCGCAAAGTATACAAATGGAATGAAGTGCTGACCCTGCCCGACGCCAGCGCGCTGCTCGCGGCCACCGTGCGCTGGTTCGAGGACCGCTACACGGTCACGCCGGAATGGCCGGACGAGTGCTACATCAACCACGCATTCGCGCCCAACGGGCTGTGGCATCTCGGCTTCGTGTTCGCGCTCGCCGATCTGCCGGCCGGCGTCGAGATCACGATCGACTACCGGCATCTGCTCGCGCCCGGACAGGAAGAGGATTTCAGCGACGCCACGACCGGCGAACGCATCGTCGGCTACAGCTGGCACGAGAGCCTGACCCGCTCGACGGCGCAGCTCCACGCGCTGTTCACGGCGCGTCCGACCGCTCCCGAGGGCTGCGGCTGATGCGTGCCCGTGTGCTGCGCCGCGGCGACTATCGGCGCATGCGCTGGAAGAACGGCGGCGGATGGACCACCGAGCTCGCCGTGCATCCGGCCGGCGCCGAGGACGGCTTCGATTGGCGCATCAGCGTCGCCGACATCGAGAGCGACGGCGCATTTTCCACTTTTTCGGGTTGCGAGCGGCATATCGCATTGCTCGAGGGCGCGGGTATGGAGCTCCGCTTCGATACCGCACCCGCAGCCACGCTCGAACGGCGCCTCGAGTTCGTGCGCTTCGCCGGCGAATGGCAGACCTTCGGCGCGCTGCGCGCCGGCCCCGTGCGCGATTTCAACGTCATCGCGCGACGCGACGCGGTGCGCACCGACGTCTGGCACCGTCCGCTCGTCGGTCCCATGGTCTTCCCCGCTGACGCCGAAGCGACGTGGTTCGTCTACCTCGCGGCCGGCACCGCGTCGCTCAAGCTCAGCGAACTGCAGCCGCTCGAAGCGGGCGATTCGCTGCTCATCGCGCCGGGCGCGGAAAACGTCGTGCTGACGGGCGGCGGCGAGGTGGCGATCGTGAAGTTCACGAAACGCGAATGACTGCGGTTCGCTCGTAAATCAGCGCGGTGCGCGTTGCCGGCGCGCCCGCCGTGCGCCCACGAAATGAATCAGCACGGGCACGGCGAACGACAGACCAAGCACCCAGTGGACCAGGCGCGCGGCGCTTTGCCAGTCGTCGTCCGCGGTGTAGTACAAAAGATATCCGGTAATCGCCAGCAAAGCGATCAGCGCGAGCATGGCGACGCCGCTCGCGCGCCAGCGCGTTTGTGCGAACGCCGGGTACGCGTGCGTACCCCAGAGCACACCGGTGAACCAGAGCATCGCGAACGCGCTCGCGCCGTGCAGACGCAGCCACCAGACCTCGAGCGGATGCGGCTCGAGGCCGAAGTCGCCGCGGCGCATGAGGAAATAGTGGAAAATGAGCCAGAGTATACCGGTACCGAACGCCAGCGCGAGCGTGGCGTAGAGCGCACGCCGGCGGCGATGCGGAACGCCGAGCCCGAACGGATGAGCGGGACGGGGCGTACGTTTCACGCGGCGTTCTCCAGGCGAATCCAGCCGGAACGTGGATCGTGGCGCGCCGCCTGCGCACCGAAATGCGCGAGCGCCCGCGCGCTCGTCCGTGCGTCGCTCGCCAGCACGACTTTGGTCAAGGCGTCGGCGATCACGCAGCGGGCGGCGGCGACGGACGCGCAAAGACCCGGCGCCACTTCGGCTTGCGTCGCGCCGTGGCGATGCACGCCGGCGGCCTGCGTCGCGCTCGTCGCGATCGCCGCATCGCGAAGCTCGAGCGTCGGCCGTGACGGTAACGCGCCGTCGCCCGCGCGCAGATGAACGCCTTCGGCACGCGGCCCGAAGCAGCGCAAATCACCGCCTGCATTGACGCAGATTTGCGTGGCGCCGCGCACTTGGAGGAGCTCGACGGCACGATCGACCGCATAGCCTTTCGCGATGCCGCCCACGTCGATCCAGAGCGGACGGCGCAGACGTACGCGGTTCCCGGCCAGGAGCTCGATGTCGCCGGCGCGTGCGGCGGGATCGGGCGTGAACGGCGAGCGCGGACGCGGCAACGCGCCTGCATTCACGAGCGCGGCGCCGACGGCGACATCGAAAGCGCCGCCGGTAAGATCGGCGACGAGGCGTGCGATCGTCAGGACTTCGTGCGTTCGCGCATCGACCTCGATCTCGGCGCCGGCATGCGCGGCGTGGACGCGGGAGAGATCGCTGTCGGGCGCGTGGAAGCTCATGAGCGCATGCACGCGGCCGACTTCCGCGAAGGCTTGCGTGAGCGCCGCTCGCGCATCCGCTTCGCGCAGGCCTTCCACCCGCATCTCCACGAGCGTTCCGAGCAGCGGACGGGCGCGGCGCAGCACGGGGTTCATGGCGAGCTTGGATGCTTCGTCTTCAATGAGGCGTCGTAGAGCTTCAGCAAGCGCTGCACGCCCTCGGTGAGATGTCGGCAGGACAGCGTGGCGCCGGAGATATTGCGGATATCCTTGCCCAACGCGACCGGATCGGCCACCGTCTTGCCGACGAACTGCTTGCGCCACGGCGCGAGCCGCACCTCGCCGCCATGCGACTCGCGATAGTCGAGCACCTCCAGCAGGCTCACGGCGCCCTGCGCGTCGAGCGCGAGCGCATACGTGATGCGCTCGCTCTTGCCGACCACCTGATCGACGATGAGCCAGCCGCGTAGGGCGCCGCCGCTGCGTGCCGTGAAAACGCGCGGTGCCCAGCCCACCGGCGCGTCGAGCGCCGCAGCCGTCGCGGCATCCGGAGGCGCGAGTTCCTCGAACTGCGCCTGGGCGAACGCCTCCTGCTGCGCCTCCTCGACGCTCATGTACTGCGTCGCATACGCGGCCGGAGCGGCTGCGCTCGCGAGCGCGCCCGCCGCGGTCAACCAGCGTGCGTGCATTCCGGCGCCTCAGAATTGGTAGCCGATGCCGAGATCGAAGCGATTGCCATAGCCGAGCGCGACGTCGTCGTAGCGGAAGTCCTGGTAATCGATCTTGAATACGACATTGGGGTTGAGATAGTAGTTGATGCCGCCTGTCCAGACACGCTGGGTCGGCAGCGCGGGCGTGCCGAAGCCGGCCGGTTGCGCAGCGTATGACGCTCCCGTGTTGAACGCTTCGTAGCGCAGGAACGGCACGAACGACGACGTGTTCCACTCCAAGGCGCGCCACGCGCCCTGCACGTAACCGCCCCAGAATGATTTCGGCACTGGTGTGGGCTGCCCGACGAAGCTCAGGTTCAACGCGCGGGTGTCGCTGATCGTCGCGCGGGTATAGAGCGCCGACACGTCGAACGGTCCGGTCTGCCAACGCGCGTGCACTTCGCCGAGCAACAAACGCGCATCGTCGGCGGCGAAGTTCGCGTCGCCGGACGTTCGCTTGCTCGTGTCCTGGCCGATCTTGCCGCCGAAGACGCCGCCGCCGAGATCGAGGCCCGGAATGCCGAGCCAGTTGACCGCGGCCCACACCGAGGGATCGTGCGCATGCGCGAGCTGCAGCTCCTGATGGATGCTGCCGAGCGGCGAGGCGCGGCCTTCGTCCGAGGTCGGATCCCAGTTGCCGAGATCGGGACCGGTGACGACCGCGACGTTCCAATTGAAGCCTGCATCGGTGCTGCCGTAGGCCGCAACGCCGCCCTCGCGCCACGTGGACGGGATGATCGCCTGCTCGACGAAGTTGCGCTCCACGCCGTAGTACTGCGTCGGTTCGTGATGCTCGTTCAGAAGTCCGAGCGGCACGAGCATGAGACCCGCACGCACGCCGTAGCTCGGCGAAAGGGCGTGCTCGACGTAGAGCTGTTCGACTTCGGATTCGCCCTGATCGACATTCGAGGTGACTGCGTGTTCCCACTCGAACTCGCCGTACACGCGCGTGGACTCGTCGAACACGTGGTTGAAGCCGATCACCGCGCGCGTGAGGTCGGCCTGCGCGTCGGCCGCATGCGCCGTAGGGTGGTTGTAATCGAGCTGGCCGTAGCCCCACAACGTGGTGCCCTCGCCGAGCGCGATGCCGGGATTCGGTGCTCCCGGCCCCGGATTCGCCGCGCTCGCGGAGCTCGGTGCCGGCACGGATGACGCCGGTGCCGGCGCGGCGGCGGCGGTGGATGCAACGGCGAGGTTCGGCGCGCGATCGGCCTGCATCTGCCGCACCGCTTCCTTGAGCGCAGCGACTTCGGCGCGCAGCGTTTCCACTTCCGCCTGCAACGCGGCCTCGTCCGCATGCGCAGCGGAAGCGGCGCAGAATGCGAACACCGCGCATGCGAGCCGGATACGTGGTTTGTCATGCGACATTTTATCTTTCTCCACTTTTTCTATTACGAAGTTCCGTCGGGAGCGCGTCGCGCGCGGGGTCGCAGGTGTCGGCCGCCCTCCGCTGCCATGCTTCAATAGAAATTATAATGAGAACGATTCGCATTTAATGATACCGCGGTAGAGCTTGTCAATGCGACCGGCGGCGGAGTGCGTTCGAGGTCTCTGAGCGACCTTCCGTCGGGGTGTCGACAGCCGGACTACCCACGTCGCAACAGGGAGTTACGGGAGTTGAAACGGTGCAGTGACTACGGTGACTCCGGCACCCCGAATGCCGGGCGAGCGAATCAATCCCAACGGTCGTCGCGCGTGAACACGTCGCCGTTTTCGATCTTCACGGGGAAGGTCGCGATCGGTTCGTATGCCGGCGGACAACGCACCGCGCCCGTGCGGACGTCGAAGCGTGCGCCGTGGCGCGGACACTCGATCTCGTGGCCGTGCAGTTCGCCGCCGGCGAGCTCGCCGCCGTCGTGCGTGCAAACGTCCTCGATCGCGTAGAGCTCGCCGTCGATGTTGTAGAGCGCGATCGGCACGTCGCCGTCGTAGACGAGCTTGAACTCGCCGGGCAGGAGCTCCGATCGGGCGCAGACGCGAATCCAATCTGACAAAGGCGGTTCCAGTTTGCGTAAAGGTCGAGATTTAACCACGAAGACCGCGAGACAAACCGGGCGGGATGGTGCTGAACCGAATTTTGCCTTCGCGTTCTTCGTGCCTACTCCGTGTTCTTCGTGCCCGTTGCTCTCGGCTCACAGCGCCTTGACGAGCAGCTCGAAGCGCAAGTCGTCGCGCTTGGGGATGCCGAAGCGCGCGTCGCCGTAGGGAAACGGCTTGTAGATGCCCGTGCGGCGGTAGCCGCGGCGCTCGTACCAGGCGATGAGCTCGTCGCGCACCGAGATCACGGTCATTTCCATTTTTCCACATTTCCACTCGTCGCGCGCGATGCGCTCGGCTTCCTGCATCATGAGCCTGCCGACGCCGCCGCCCTGCAGAGTCGGGCGCACCGAAAACATGCCGAAATAGCAGGCGCCGCCATCCAGCTTCTCGAGATGGCAGCAGGCGAGCAGCTCACCGTCGCGTTCGCCGAGCAGCACGCGGCTGCCGGTCTTTACGACGATCTCGCTGACGCCGGCCGGATCGACGCGCTGGCCGTCGAGCAGATCGGCTTCGGTGGTCCAGCCGGCGCGGCTCGCGTCGCCGCGATACGCGGACTCCACGAGCGCGACGATACGCGCGACATCGGCCAGCCGGGCCGCCCGGAAATTCAAGTCTTGCGAGGTTGCGACAGCATTCATCCTTAAATCCCGTATGGAAAAATAATACGACCGGAGCGTCCGCTATGCCATTGCGGACCAGGCGCACAGCATGCCGCAAGCCGCGCGCCGGGCCAGTGCCGCCGGTCACCCTTGAAATGCCGCTCAGGCGAGCAGCGTGCGGACACGCGCGAGCGCCGCCACGAAGCGGTCGATTTCGTCGTGCGTGTTATAGAACGCGAGCGAGGCCCTGAGCGTCGCAGCGACGCCGAAGAATTGCATCAGCGGATGCGCACAATGGTGGCCGGAACGCACGGCGATGCCTTCGTTGTCGAGCAGCGTGGCGAGATCGTGCGCGTGCGCCCCTTCGACGAGGAACGCGAACACGGGCGCCTTCTGCGGCGCCTCGCCGAACAGCCGCAATCCCGGCACCGCAGCCAGGGCGGCGGCGGCGTAACGCGAGAGCTCGGCTTCGTAGGCGCGGATGCGCTCGCGGCCGACCGCTTCGATGTAGTCGATCGCAGCACCGAGCCCTACGAAGCCCGCGATGTTCGGCGTGCCCGCTTCGAACTTGTGCGGCAGATCGGCGAACGTGGTGCCGTCGAAACGCACGGTCTTGATCATCTCGCCGCCGCCGAAAAACGGCGGCATCGCATCGAGCAGTTCGCGGCGTCCCCAGAGCATGCCCGTGCCGGTCGGTCCGAACATCTTGTGGCCGGTCAGCGCGTAGAAATCGCAGCCGAGCGCCTGTACGTCGATCGGCAGATGCGGCGCGGCCTGCGAACCGTCGACGAGCAACGGAACGTCGAGCGCGCGGCAGGCGCGCGCGAGTTCGCGGATCGGGTTGACCGTACCGAGCACGTTCGAGACGTGGGTCACGGCGGCGAGTTTCACCGCCGGCGTCAGCATCTCGACGAAGCGCTCGACGAGGAGCTCGCCGCTCGGCGCGATCGGCGCCGCCTTGAGCGTCGCGCCCGTGCGCGCGCAGATCAGCTGCCACGGCACGATATTGGCGTGGTGCTCCATGGCCGTGACGAGAATCTCGTCGCCGGGCTTGAGCCGCGGCAGGGCGTAGCAGTAGGCGACGAGATTGATCGATTGCGTCGTGCCGCTCGTGAAGATCACCTCGTCGCGCGACGGCGCGTTGACGTAACGCTGCAGCTTGCCGCGCGTCGCTTCGAACGCCGCCGTCGCCTCTTCGCCGAGCGTGTGCATCGCGCGCGCGACGTTCGCGTTGTGCTCACGGTAGAAATCGTCGACGGCGTCGATGACCGTCTGCGGTTTCTGCGACGTGTTCGCACTGTCGAGGTAGACGAGCGGCTTGCCATGCACGCTGCGCGCGAGCAACGGAAAGTCCGCACGATAGCGGCGCGCATCGAATCGGGTTTGCGCGGCGTCGGGAAGAGCGTTCATGCGGCCGCTCCAGGCAGGCGCTCGGCCAATAATGCATCGAGTCGCGCGGCGAGCGACGCGTCCTCGCCCTGATAGGCTTCGCGGCAGAATCCGGCAATGAGCAGACTGCGCGCGATCGCCCGCGGCACGCCGCGCGAGCGCAGATAGAACAGCGCGCGCTCGTCGAGCTGCCCCACCGTCGCGCCGTGGCTCGCCTTCACTTCGTCGGCGTAGATTTCGAGCACCGGCTGCGCGTCGATCTCGGCGTTGGCGGACAAGAGCAGGTTCTTGGTCTGAAGCTGTGCGTCGGCGCCGTCCGCGCCCTCGGCCACGGTGATCGCACCGTGCAGGATTCCGCGCGCGCGCTGGTCGGCGACGCCGCGCCAGAGCACATCGCTCGCGGTGTCGCGCGCGGCATGGCGCACGTCGAGGTGCACGTCCGTATGCTGCCGTCCGCGCAGCGCGAACACGCCGCGGCTGTCCGTGCGCGCAGCGGTATCGGCGAGTTCGCAATCCAGATCGAGGCGCACGAAGCGCCCGCCGAAAAGCGCATGCGTCGTGCGGTATTGCGCATGCTTCCGCACGACCGCGCGGACGCGCCGATAGAGCGAGATCGAATCCGGCAGATCGCTGAGCGTGGCGACCGAGAGCGTGGCGTCGGCAGCGACGCAATGCCTGGAGACCAGCGCACCGAGCACCTCCGCGCCCGCAGCGCCGAGATGATGCTCGAAAATCGTCGCGGCGCCCGACTCGACGACGATGTCGCACGTCGCCTGCCATTGCGCGGACGAGCCGGCAGCGATGCCGAGATGGACGAGATGCACTGGATGCTCGGTGCCGCCGCGGATCGTGAGCGTGATGTGCGCGGCGTCGACATCGAGTCGCACGGTGTCGCCGAGCGCATGCGTGTCCGAAAGCTCGGCCGACCATCCGCCGTTGACGAACACGAGCCGCCGCCCGCCCGATTCGGGCCAGGCGAAACGCGCACGTATATCGGTGGAGACCGACGTTGCGGGATCGGCCTCGGCGAACGCCTGCTGCGCGAGCGCGCGCAGCGCATTGCGGCTGTAACGCCAGGACTCCTCGCGTTCCTGCGCGCTGCTGCCGAGCAGTGCGTCGAGCGCCGCGGCGTCCATCACGCCGCTCCGATCTGATCGGGCACGCGCCGCTCGGCGATCCAGGCGTAACCGTGCTCTTCGAGCTTGAGCGCGAGCGATTTGTCGCCGCTCTCGACGATGCGTCCATCGACCATCACATGGACGAAATCGGGCACGATGTAGTCGAGCAGGCGCTGATAATGCGTGATCACGACGAACGCGCGCGCCGGGTCGCGCATCGCGTTCACGCCGTCGGCGACCATGCGCAGGGCGTCGATGTCGAGACCCGAATCGGTTTCGTCGAGGATGGCGAGCTTGGGTTCGAGCAGCGCCATCTGGAAGATCTCGTTGCGCTTTTTCTCGCCGCCCGAAAAGCCCGCGTTGACGGCGCGGTGCAGCAGCTCGTCGGAGATGTGCAGCACGCCGAGCTTCGCGCGTACGAGCTTCAGGAACTGCATCGAATCGAGCTCGCCCTCGCCACGATGCTTGCGCTGCGCATTGAGCGCCGCCTTGAGGAAATACGTGTTGTTGACGCCCGGGATCTCGACCGGATACTGGAACGCCAGGAATACGCCTTCGGCCGCGCGCTCCTCGGGCGCGAGCTCCAGAAGATTTTTCCCGTTGTATACAATGGAACCCCGCGTCGCCTCGTAGCCTTCACGGCCCGCGAGCACGTTGCCTAGCGTGGATTTGCCCGCGCCGTTCGGGCCCATGATCGCGTGCACCTCGCCCGCGTTCACGGCCAGCGAAAGGCCTTTCAATATTTCCTTGCCCGCGACGCGGACGTGGAGGTCGTCGATGTGAAGCATGGTCATGCTTTCTTCTTCCTGCGATCGAATTCGTCGATGTCGGTCTGTTCGTCGCGCGCCGTCATCCCACCGCGCCTTCCAGCGACACTTCGAGCAGTTTCTTCGCCTCTACCGCGAACTCCATCGGCAGCTCCTTGAAGACCTGCTTGCAGAAGCCGTCCACGATCATCGAGACCGCGTCTTCCTCGCCGATGCCTCGGCTCAGGCAGTAGAAGAGCTGGTCTTCGGAGATCTTCGACGTGGTCGCTTCGTGCTCGACGATCGCGCCCGGGTGCTTGACCTCGATGTACGGGAACGTGTGCGCGCCGCATTTCTTGCCGATCAAGAGGCTGTCGCACTGCGTATGGTTGCGCGCGCCTTCGGCCCCCTTCTCGACCTTGACCAGGCCGCGGTAGGTGTTCTGGCCGCGACCCGCGGAAATCCCTTTCGACACGATTTTGCTTTTTGTATTTTTCCCAATGTGGATCATCTTCGTGCCGGTATCGGCCTGCTGACGGTGGTGCGTCAGTGCGACCGAATTGAACTCGCCGACCGAATCGTCGCCGCGCAGCACGCAGCTCGGATACTTCCAGGTGATCGCCGAGCCGGTCTCGACCTGCGTCCAGGAGATCTTGCTGCGCGCGCCGCGGCAGTCGCCGCGCTTGGTCACGAAGTTGTAGATGCCGCCGACGCCGTTCTCGTCGCCCGGATACCAGTTCTGCACGGTCGAATACTTGATGCTCGCGTCGTCGAGCGCGACGAGTTCGACGACGGCGGCGTGCAGCTGGTTCTCGTCGCGCATCGGCGCCGTGCAGCCTTCGAGGTACGAGACGCTCGCACCCTCTTCCGCGATGAGCAGCGTGCGCTCGAACTGGCCCGTGTCGCGCGCGTTGATGCGGAAATACGTGGAAAGCTCCATCGGACACCGCACGCCTTTCGGCACGAACACGAAGCTGCCGTCGGAGAACACCGCCGAGTTGAGCGCCGCGAAATAGTTGTCGCCCGGCGGCACGACTGAGCCCAGGTACTTGCGCACGAGGTCGGGATATTCGCGGATCGCCTCGGACATCGAGCAGAAGATCACGCCGGCATCGGCGAGCTCCTTGCGGAACGTCGTGCCGACCGACACCGAATCGAATACCGCGTCGACCGCGACGCCGGCGAGGCGCGCGCGCTCGTGCAGCGGCACGCCGAGACGGTCGTAGGTCTCGAGCAATTTCGGGTCGACCTCGTCGAGCGATTTCGGCCGGTTCTTCGGACGCGAGAAATAGCTGATCGCCTGGAAATCGATCGGCGCGATGCGCAATTTTGCCCAATGTGGATTTTGCATCGTCAGCCAGTGGCGATAGGCGGCGAGCCGCCATTCGGTCATCCACTCGGGTTCGTGCTTGCGCGCCGAGATCGCGCGCACGACCTCTTCGTCGAGGCCGGGCGGCAGGCTCTCGCTTTCGATGTCGGTCACGAAGCCCGCGCTGTACCGGCGATTGATCGCTTCGGCGACGGCGTCGCCCGCGGCTTCGGTGCGTTGCACGCTCTCGTCGTTCATACCGTCGCCAAATGCAAAGGAATCGCCGCACGCTTGGGCGGCGGCTTGAGCATGTCGGCGAGGCTCACGCCCTCCAGCGCCTGCGCGATCGCCTGGTTGATGCGCCGCCAGTTGACGCGCACGCCGCAATGCGGCTCGTGACCGCAGAGGCCGCTCTGCGCGCTGCATTCCGTCATGCCGATCGGGCCCTCCATGGCGACGACGATATCGGCGATGCTGATGCGCTCCGGCGCCCGCGCGAGCCGATAGCCGCCGTTCACGCCGCGGAACGACTCGACGAGCCCGGCGTGCGCGAGCTGTTTGAGCAGCTTGCTGACGGTCGGCAGCTCCAGCCGCGCTTTTTCGGCGAGTTCCTGCGCGCTGTGCACGTGAGCGGGCACCTCGGCGAGCGCCGTCATGACGACCGTGGCGTAGTCCGTGAGTTTGCTGACGCGGAGCATCGCGGCGTATCCCTATATCGTACTGAAATGGTACTATTTAGGGTCTGCGCGGTCAATTGCGGCGCGCGGCGCGGCGGGCGTGGGGAACTATCGGACCCGGCCGACCAAGCCGCGGACGGCGCCCGCGAACACGTAGCCGAGCCCGACGATAACGAGAGCGAACTTGATCGTCGCGCACACGGTCGCGAGTTCGGGCACGGGCGCTGCCGTGTGGTGATCCAGCATGAGCAGGATCGCCACGTCTTCGACCGCGTCGAACGGCATCGCCGCGAGCGAGCCCCAGCAAGCGGCGACACCGTAAACCACCGCGTTGCCGCCCCACCAGCGCGCGACCAACGCGCACGCCAGGCTTATCGCGAGCGGATACAGGATCAGGAACACGAAATCGAGCTTGGTATTCGTCACGGCCATCGCGCGACCGTCGGCGCCGAGCTTCTTGAGATCGTCTTCCGCCGTCGCCGTCGACCACGGCATCTCGAGCGCGATGATGCCGTGCGTCAGCTTGCCTTCGAGCTCCGCGCCGTGTCCCAGTGTCCTGAGCACGACGAAGCACAGCGCCATGGCCACGGTGAGGACGATGCACAGCCAGAATTGCGTCCGCGGCGGCAGCCGGTCGTACGGACTTTTCATGGCATCGGGCGTCTCATGACGGCCGCGCGCTCACCAGCGGGTGATGAGCGCGACCGCCGGATCGACGTCGATGGCGTCGCCGATGCGCTGCAGGATGCCGATCTGACTCGGGTCGTCCATCGCGATCGGCTGGTTGAACTCGGTCGTCAGCCGGCAATAGTTGGCCGCGCCCAGCATCTGCAGCGTCTGGTAGTCGGCGACGCCGAGCACGCCGTCGGTCAGCACGTCGACGAGCCGCGGCGCCCATTGCGCGAGTCCCCAGTTCTCCTCTCCGTCGATGTACTCCGACGCGTACCCGGTGCCGAGCGACAGCAGGCGCACCGAGGACAGCGGAATCGACATGACGTTGCGCGCATCCTGGGTCTGCGCGACCGCGCACATCGAGATGTTGTTGGCGAACACACCGCCGTCGATGAAGCCGTCGTACGATGCGAAGTAGGTCGGCGCGGCCGACGTGCGCATCGCGACGCGATAGGCGATCTCGCCGCCGTCGTCGCTCCCGTCCTTGGTCGGCATGTTGTGGAACAGCTTCGCGCGCCAACGCCGTTTGCGCGGATCGGGCTCGACCTTGTCGTCGATGTCGAACGCCGCGATCAGCACGTGGCCCTTCATGCCCGAATCCGTCACGTAGTCCGCGAGGCGCGCATCTTTGAGCAGGGAGTGACACACCGATTCGCGGTTCTTGCTGTCGTATTTCGGGCCGACGGCTTCGTCGAGCGTCTTGATCTCGTGCCAGAGGCTCCGCTCGAAAATCGCGGGGCCTTGGTTGAGATAGGCGTCCATGATCTCGCGCGGCTGCATGCCGCTCGCGAGCGCCAGCGCGATGAGCCCACCGGTGCTCGTTCCCGCGAACATGTTGATGCCGTCGCGCCAGCCGGGCTTTTTGCGATCGAGATTTTCGAGCACGGCGAGCGGGACGATGCCGCGCAAGCCGCCGCCGTCGATCGACAGGATGCGATACGGCGATCCGGCTGCCGCGTCGTCGCTCTTCGTCTTTCCC
>DASRGX010000330.1:0-2145 GCA_035650835.1 Rudaea sp.
ATCGACGCCACGCGCCCATCGGCGTCGAGACCGTGGCGTGCGTAGGCGTCGATCATCGCCGCGCACACGGCTTCCGCGGTTCGATCATCGTCGGTCAACGCGAACGCCGAGGGCCCGCCGCCCGAGATCGAGCACCCGAGCGCGCCGGCATTTATTGCCGCCTCTTTCGCGGCCGTGAATCCCGGCAGGAGCTGAGCACGGGCCGGCTCGGCGATCCGATCGTCGACGGCGCCGCGCAGCCGTGAGAGATCGTTCGTGCAAAATGCCGCGACCATCGACGCGACCGCCGTCGCCTGCGCGAGCGCCGTTCGAAGGTCGACTGCACGCGGCAGCACGGCACGCGCATCGGCGGTACGGAGTTGCATGTGCGGATGCACGAGCACGACGCGCAACGCCTTTGGCACAGGCAGCTTGATCACGTCGAGGGGATCGATGTTTCGAACGAGCACGATTCCACCGAGCAAGGCTGGGGCGAGATTGTCGAGATGCCGGCCGGCGAGCCGCTCTTCGGCGACGAGTGCGGCGGCGAGCAGGGCGCTCTGGTCGAGTGGGTTCCCGAGCAGTGCGTTCGTCGCGACGGCACCCGCAACCGCGGAGGCGGCGCTTCCACCCTGACCGCCGGCAAGCGGCAGCCCCTTTTCAATTGTAAGCGACACGCCGACGCCCAGCGCGTTCGCTCGCTGCAACACGGCTTGCGCGGCAATCGCCGACGCATGCCGGTCGGGATCAGTTGTAAGCGTCGGATGCCCCGCGTGCTCGATGCGCACGCCGACGCCGTGGTGCCGCGTTGCGCGCACGGCATCGCCAGGCCCGGTCACGGCGCAGCCGAGAATGTCGAGCCCGGGTCCCAGGTTGCCGATGCCGCCAGGAGCGAACGCGCGAACGGTTGACATGCTCACTGAACTTGTCTTGACAAAGTCCTCACCCCGAGGATACATGGGTCGCGGTTGATGTGACGGAACGGACGAACGCGGGGTTGAGTTCGCATATAAGTGTAAGCGATCAATGATGATCGCCGTGGCCGACCTGTCGGGTCGCGCAGAGCCACACACCGGTTCTCCTCGTCATCACGCCAGTGTTCAGATCCCACTCCCCCACGCGAGGTGCCTCAGTGCGTCGTCGAACAATGGTATCACTCGCCCTCATGCTGTCCGCGGCCATTGCGCCAGCGGCGCGGGCGCAAGCAAGAACTCTCGCTGGTCGCGTCTACGATGACGCCACGCAGCAAGGAGTTCCCGGGGCGTTGATAAGCGTCGTCAACGGCAAACAGGTTGCGCAGGCCGGCCCCGACGGCCGGTACCGCATCAACCTTCCGACGACTCCGCTCAAGCTGTTGGTTCGCGGGCTTGGATACAAGCAGCGCAATGCCGATGTCGATGCGACCCAGACCACGCTCGACATCGCAATGACCAAGGAAGCGCTGCAACTCAACGAAGTCGTCGTGACGGGCACCGCCACCACGCAAGAGCGGCGCAACGTCGCTACGGCGGTCACCACGGTCTCCGGCGACCAGGTCTCCGAGGCACCCTCGGCATCGCTCGAGAACGCGCTGCAAGGCAAAGTCGTCGGCGCGTCGATCAACATGAACTCCGGCGCCCCGGGCGGCGGCGGCCAGATTCAGATCCGCGGCGTCACGTCGATTCTCGGCAACGGCCAGCCGTTGATCGTGGTCGACGGCGTGATCTTCAACAACGACGCCTACTCTCCCGGCACCAACGCCGTCACGCGCGCCGGCGGTTCGGGCGCCACGTCGAACCAGGACAACCCGGTCAACCGTCTCGCCGACCTCAACCCCGACGAGATCGAGAACATTCAAGTTCTGAAAAGTGCGGCGGCGTCGGCCATCTATGGATCGATGGCGACGAACGGCGTCGTGCTCATCACCACCAAGCGCGGCCACTCGGGCGTGTCGCAGTTCCACCTCTCGCAGCGCCTCGGCACGAACATGGCCGACCGTCTCCTCGGCTCGCGCCACTTCACGCAGGCGAGCCTGACCGAGGTTCTCGGCAGCTCGACGCTGGCGAAGCAGTACTGCGCGAGCGATCCGTGCCCGTACTACGACTACCAGGGCAAGCTGTACGGCCAGCGCGACATCGCGTACGAGACCGCGCTCTCGATGAGCGGGGGCACGGACGTGACGAAGTA
>DASRGX010000331.1:0-6444 GCA_035650835.1 Rudaea sp.
GTCAGCTACGAGGAGGACGTCCACTACGGCGACGTGCTCACGATCGGCCGTGCGGCGGACCAGGCGATCTTCCTGCCGGACCTGCGCGCCGCGCTCAACCACGCGCGCATCACGCTGCTGTCGAGCGGCCAGTACAAGATCGAATCGCTGATCCTCGCCGGCATCCGCGTCGACGGCGAGATCACCTACACGACGACCGCGGGCGCGGGCGGAGTCGTCGAGATCGGCAACACCCGCCTCACGCTGCTTGCGCCGGCGCAGGATTTCGACGGCGGTGTGGAAGTTTCCACATTGGACAAAAGTGAACAAAGCGCGGAGAAGGAGAAGCAGGCCAAGCCGACGCGCCTGGTCGACACCAAGCTCAGCAAGCGCTGGCCGTCGTGGGCGCTGTTCCTCGGCATCCTGGTTTTCGGCCTCGTCCTGCCCATGATCGGACATTTCGTGCCGGGCTTCGGCGAGATGCTGAGGACCGTGCCGCTCGTGCCGTCGACGATGAGCTGGAATCCCGGCACGTTCGATGCGGCGCATCAGTTCTTCGGCAGCGACTGCGTACGCTGTCACCAACGCGCGTTCCTGACCGTGCGCGACAGCGCGTGCCTGGCCTGCCATGCCAACGTCGCGGCGCATGCCGATCCGGTCAAATTCAATCTGCCGCAGCTCGGCAACGCGGAATGCCGCACGTGTCACCAGGATCACCAGGGTGTGCGTGGCCTGATCCGCACGGACCAGCGCTTGTGTGCGGACTGCCATGCCGATCTCAAGGCGCGCACGAAGAACGCGAGCACGTTCGCCGACGTGCGCGATTTCGGCACGGCGCATCCCGAGTTCAAGATCGACCTGCCGGCCTGGGACGCCGACGGCAAGTTCGCACCGCAGCGCACGACGTTCAGCCCCGAGCTCAAGGAAAACTCGGGACTCAAGTTCAACCACATGAAGCACCTCAAGGCCGAGGGGTTGAACGCGCCGAAAGGACACCGCACGCTCGGATGCGCGAACTGTCACATTCCCGATGCGGGCGGCGCGAAGATGCGGCCGGTCAACTTCGAGGCGATGTGCCACGACTGCCACACGCTGGGTTTCGACACGCTCGCGCCCGATCGCGAGGTGCCGCACGGCAAGGTCAACGAAGTAATGTTCACGCTCAACGAATATTACGCGCGTGTTGCGCTCGAAGGCGGTTACCAAGACGCGAAATCGCCGGTGATCGTGCAGGAGCGCCGCCGTCCGGGCTCGCCCCCGCTGTCGCAGCAGCAGCAGCAGGAGGCGCTCGCGTGGGCGCGCGAACAGGCGCGCAACGTGACGGAAAGCCTGTTCACGGGCCGCGCCTGTACGACGTGTCACAAGGTCACGGCGCCGCGCGACGCGGCCGACACCTGGCACGTTGCGCCCGTGCGCGTCTCGGGCGTGTGGTATGCCGATGCCAAGTTCACGCACGCCAAGCACACGACGGTCAAGTGCGAGGATTGCCATGACAAGGCGCGCGATTCCAAGACCGCGAGCGATCTCTTGATCCCGGGCATCAGCAACTGCCGCACCTGCCACGCCGGTGCGTATGCGAAGGACAAGGTCGCGACGACGTGCATCGCGTGCCACGACTATCATCAATCGGCGACACTCAAACTCGGGAAGATGTAGGGCGCCCGCCGCGGCGCGAAGTCGTTGCGTGCGGAAAAACGGGCTCGAAAAAACGAGTCCCTACGCGCTATGATGTCGGCGGGGACACCGACGCGCGGAGCGGGTACGCGCCGCACTCGAACAACGCACTCGGGGAGGAGGAGCGATGGGGAGAGTTAAGTTCCGCTGGCTGGCCATGGCTGCGGCCCTCGGCCTCGCCGCCTGCGGCGGCGGCAGCAACTCCGGCAATTCCACCGGCACCGCACCGCCGACTCCGCAACCGACCTCCGATTCCGGCTGCAACGGTTCGTGCGCCACGGCGCAGTCGTTCCTGAGCGTCGCCGACGTGCAAACCGTCATTGCGCAGGCGGTCGCCGAAGCGCACGCGCAAGGCAAGCCGGCGGTGATCGCCGTGGTCGATCGCGTGGGCAACGTGCTCGGCGTCTATCGCATGGACGGAGCTCCCGCGCTCATGACGATCACGTCGCAGCGCGGCGTCACGGGCGGTCTCGAGGGTCTCACCGTGCCTTCCGAGCTCGCCGCGATCGCGAAGGCGATCACGGGCGCGTACCTGTCCTCCGAAGGCAACGCGTTCTCGAGCCGCACCGCGAGCCAGATCGTGCAGCAGCACTTCAATCCCGGCGACAGCGGCACGCCTTCGGGGCCGCTGTTCGGCGTGCAGTTCTCGCAGCTGCCCTGCTCGGATCTTTCGCAACGCTTCACCGCCGGCGCAGGCGTCGGCCCGGGACCGCACCGTTCGCCGCTCGGCCTGTCGGCCGATCCCGGCGGTTTTCCGCTGTACAAAGGCGGCACGCCGGTCGGTGGCGTGGGCGTCGCGGCGGACGGCATCTACGGGCTCGATCCGGAAGTCATGGACGTCGACCGCAACGTCGACGAATACATCGCGATGGCGGGCACCTACGGCTTCGGCGCACCCGCGAACCGGCGCGCCGAGACGATCACGGCCGGCGGCATCACGCTGCGTTTTACTGATGTGGAATATGCGGCATTGGCGTCGAATCCCGCGAGCGCCCCGCCGTTTTCGTCGCTGAGCGGCGGCGCGGTCATTCCGGTGCCCGCGTATTCCGACGGCGCGATCCTCGCCGGCACGGCGTTCGGCCAGACCGCTTCGGGCATCCGTCCCGACACCGAGTTCTACGCGGGGCTCGACGCGTTCGTGCTCGACGACGGCACCGGCCACAACCGCTATCCGCCGATCGCCGGCACCGACGGCGCCGATGCGTTGACGGCGAACGAAGTGCAGACGATCGAACAGCAGGCGCTCAAGGTCGCGAACCGCGCGCGCGCGCAGATCCGCAATCCGCTCGGCAGCCAGGTGCGCGTATCGATATCGGTCGTGGACACGAACGGCGTCGTGCTCGCGCTCGCACGCACGCGCGATGCGCCCGTGTTCGGCACCGACGTGGCGTTGCAAAAAGCGCGCACCGCGATGTTCAATTCGGGAGCGTACGCCGCGAACGATCTCGCCACGGCGACCGCTCCTACCCCGCTCATGACGCCGGCGGCGGCGAACTACGTGACCGCGACGATCGACGTCAACGCGCGCACGGCGGCGTTCAAGACCGTCGGCACGAGCCATCTCAACGACTACGTGACGCGCGTCCGCACCTTCCTCGGTCTGCCGAACGCGCTCGGCGACGGCGCGATCGCGTTCACGGACCGGGCCGGCGGCAACATGGCGCGCCCGTTCTTCCCGGACGGCATCGACGGCACGCCGCCGGGGCCGTTCAGTTACCCGCTCGCGCAATGGAGCCCGTTCCAGGACGGCGAACAGCTCGACCTCGTGTACAACCGGCTCGCCTACCACGTGCTGTTCTACCTGCAGAACATCCCGGCATCGCAAGGCGGTCCGTTCGCGATCACGCTCGACGGCACGGCCGTGCCGACGCTGCCGAGCGACGTGCCGCAGAACTGCACGGGCATCGCGCGGCTCGGCAACGGCATCCAGATCTTCCCGGGCAGCGTGCCGATCTATCGTGGAAACAAGCTCGTCGGCGGCGTCGGCATCTCGGGCGACGGCGTCGACCAGGACGACATGGTGAGCTTCCTCGGACTCTACAACGCGGGCGTGACGCTCGGCGGCAAGGTCAACGACGCGCCGCCGTCGATGCGCGCCGACACGCTGGCACCGCAAGGACAGCACCTGCGCTACGTCGAGTGCCCGCAGGCACCGTTCCTCGACACCAACGACGGCAATCCTTGCGATGGGAAGTGACATGCGTACCCGACTCCGCTACCGCACGCTCCCGGCCGCGATCGCGCTCGCCGCGATGGGTGCATTTTCCACAAGTGAACAATGCCGCGCCGCAGACGCGGCCGAAGCGCTGCCCGGCGTGCTCGAGATGCTCGGCATCCTGCCGGCGCCGACCTACGATCCGGCGCAGTCGCAGATCCCGCGCCGGCGTCCCGGCCATCCTTACGAACCGCTGCCGGAATTCACGGTGCAGAATCCCGACGGCATCCCGCCCGCGCCCGTGGACCAGGCCGGCGAATTCATCCCGGTGCCCGACCGCTGGCGCATCATGGAGACGCTCGGCTTCAAGTTCCCGTGGTACGACCCGTACAACCAGAACCTCCTCAAAGGCGACAAGCCGATCGACGGGAAGGACCATTTCCTGAGCCTCTCGTTCATCTCCGACACGATCCTCAAGGCGCAGAGCACACCGCTGCCGGTCGGACCGCAAGGCACCGGCAGTGCGGGCGAGCTCGACGTGCTCGGCCGCGTGAACCAGCGCGCGTTCGTGCAGAACTTCATCGCGAGTGCGGACTACTACAAGGGCGACACGACGTTCAAGCCGCCCGAAATCGAGTTCAAGGCGACGCTCGCGTTCAACTACAACCGTGTCAACACGCAGGAGGCGCGCTCGCTGCAGATCGATCCGCGTCTGGGCACCGACCGCGACGACGGCTTCGTCGGCGTGCAGGAGCTCTGGGTCGACAAGCATCTGCGCGACGTCGATTCGCGCTACGACTTCGATTCGCTGCGCATCGGCATCCAGCCGTTCTCGACGGATTTCCGCGGTTTTCTGTTCCAGGATTCCGAACCCGGCATCCGCCTTTTCGGCAACCGCGACAACAATCGCTGGCAGTACAACATCGCGTATTTCCGCCGCCTCGAGAAAGACCTGAACTCGGGACTCAACGACGTCACGCGCGGGCTGCGCCACGACGACATCCTGATCGGCAACGTCTACCGGCAGGATTTCCCGTGGACCGGCTACACCTCGCAGGCCACCGTCGTCTACAACCACAACGCCGACGACCGCTTCTACGACTCGAACGGGTTCATCGAGCGCCCGGCGGCGATCGGCTTGCAGCTGCCGCGCACGTACGACGTCACCTATCTCGGCTACAACGGCGACGGCCATATCGGGCGCGTGAACCTGACCGCGTCGGCCTACTATGCGATCGGCCACCAGTCGCACGGCGTGTTCGTGCGGGAATCGACGCAGATCCGCGCAGGTTTCGCCGCGGCCGAAGCGTCGATGGATTTCGATTGGATTCGTGCGCGGGTTTCGGCGGCGTATGCGAGCGGCGACAAAAACGCTTACGACAATCGCTCGAACGGCTTCGACGCGATCTTCGAGAATCCGATCTTCGCGGGCGCGGACACGAGCTATTTCATCAGCCAGGGAATCCCGTTCATCGGCGGCGGCGGCGTGGCGCTCGTGCAGCCGAACGGGATGCTGCCGGACCTGCGCACGTCGAAGGAACAGGGCCAATCGAATTTCGACAATCCGGGCCTGCGCCTCGTCGGACTCGGCGGCGATTTCGATCTGACGCCGACCTCGCGGCTGTCGGGCAATCTCAACGAGCTCTGGTTCGACAACACCGCGACGCTCGAAGCGGCTCGCCAGCAGGCGAACATCGGTCGCAGCATCGGTACCGATGCTTCGGTGGCGCTCATATACCGGCCGTTCTTCACGCAAAACATCGTGGTTCGGCTCTCCGGCGCCGTGCTGCGCCCGGGCTCTGGATTCAAGAGCCTGTTCGGCACCGACCACTCGACGTACTACTCGGTGCTCGCCAACGTGATTCTGACGTATTGAGGTTGCCGACATGACGAAATCGACGGTCACTGGGTCCCGTCATTCCGGATGCGGCGCAGCCGCAGTCCGTAATCCAGTTCTCGGTCTGCTGCGTGCGTGCGGGAACTGGATTCCCGCCGGCGCTGCGTTGACGCTGTTCGTCTTGTCGATGCAGACCGCCTTCGCGAACGAAGAAGAACCGGTCCTGCGCAACTACACGCCGGCGCCGGCGGCGCCAGCCTTCCAGACCTGGGACGAGGCGGACCGGAAGTCGTCGGGCTGCGTCTCCTGCCATACGAAATCCGATCGCAAGACCATGCACGCGAACCAAGCCGTCGTGCTCGGCTGCACGGATTGCCACGGCGGCGACGCGAGGGTGTTCGCGCCGCCCGGCGAAACCTATTCGGCCGACGACCACGGCAACGCGCGCAACTGGTCCGCCGGATATCGCGCCACGATGGACAAAGCGCACATCCTGCCGAACTATCCCGAGCATTGGCAGACGAGCGCGAATCCCGAGCGCAGCTACACGTGGTGGATGAAGGAATCGCTCGAATTCGTGCGCTTCATCAATCCGGGCGATTTGCGCGTCGCCGACGAAGCCTGCGGCGCCTGCCATCTGCCGCTGATCCAGGCCAACCAGAAGAGTCTCATGGCCAATGCGGCGATGTTCTGGGGCGCCGCCGCGTACAACAACGGCATCCTGCCGTACAAGCACTCGGTCCTCGGCGAGGCCTACACGAAAGACGGCCAGCCGGCGGCGACGGACAGCAAGATCGAA
>DASRGX010000332.1:0-14529 GCA_035650835.1 Rudaea sp.
GCTCGTGTTCGTGCATCTGGTGCGCGTCGATCCGTTGCTGCTCGGCGCCTGCATCGGCGCCGCCGTGATCGGCGCCACGCTCGGCGTGCCGCTCGTCGTGCGGCTGCCCGTGCGCGGCGTGCAGGGCGTCGTCGGCATCGCGATGATCGTCGCGGCGCTGCTCTACGCCGCGGCGAACCTCGACCTGCTGCCTGCGGGCGGCGATGCGCTCGCCCTGCGCGCGCCAACGTTCGCCGTCGCGGTGGCCGCGCACGTGTTGCTCGGCGCCCTCATGACGTTCGGCATCGGGCTTTATGCGCCGTCGCTGATCCTGCTGAGTCTGCTCGGGCTCAATCCGGTCGCTGCGTTCCCGGTCATGATGGGCGCCTGCGCTTTCCTGATGCCGGTCAGCGGCCTGCGCTTCCTGCGTTCGGAACGCATCGATCTCGCGGTGGTGCTCGGCCTCGCGCTCGGCGGCGTACCCGCCGTGCTCGTCGCCGCCTACGTGATCGGATCGCTGCCGCTCGCGACGCTGCGCTGGGGCGTCGTCGTCGTGGTGCTCTACGCCGCCGCGCTGCTGTTGCGCGCGGCGTTCACTTCCTCGCGTGCGGCTGCTGCAGCGACATGAAACGCGCACGATCGAACCGCGAAGAAAACACGACGATCGTGCTTGTCGCTTTCAGAGCACGTCAGCCGTAGTCCAAACGCCGTCCACGAGCCGTGCGATGCCGCCCGGGTTGCGGTCGCGCAATTCGGGCGGAAGGCGCGCATCGGGCACGCGATCGTAGCCGTGCAGAGCCGCGAAGCGGCGGATCGCCGCCGGCATGCCGACCGAGGTGAAACCCGCGTGGCTCGCGCTCGGATACGGGCCGCCGTGTTGCATGGCGGGACTCACCGCGACGCCGGTCGGCATGTGGTTTTCGATGAGCCGCCCCACGCGCGGCCGCAGGACGTTCGCGAGGCGCGAGGCCGCCTCGTCGTCGCTGCCGTCGGCGGCGACGTAGAGCGTGCCCGTGAGGTTCGCTTCGAGCGCATGCGCGACGGCGAGCATCTCGCCGATGCCGTCGCAGCGCACGACGAGGCTCGCGGGACCGAACGCTTCGCTCTGCAGCGCAGCGGGTGCGCGCAGGAAACCGGCCCCATCGACGCCGAACAGCACGGGCGCGAAGCGGTAGCCCGCGCCGTCGGCGCCCTCGCTGCCGCCGAGGCGCGTCGCACCGGCTTCGCGCCAGCGCGCGATGCCGCTTTGTACATTTTTTAGCACGCCGCGCGAGAACAGCACGCCGGGCGCGGCGCCGTCGAAATGCGCGGCGGCGGCGGCGATGAACGCATCCCCGGCCTCGCCGCGCGGCACGACGACGAGACCCGGGTTCGTGCAGAACTGGCCGCTGCCGAGCGTACACGAGGTGAAGAATTCGAGGGCGAGCGCCGCGCCGCGCTCGCCGAGCGCGCCAGGCAGCAGAAACACCGGATTGATGCTCGACATCTCGCCGTAGAACGCCACGCCCGCTTCGTCGGCGGCGCGCTTGAGCGCGAGACCGCCGCCGCGGCTGCCCGTGAAGCCCACGGCGCCGACGCGCCGGTCGCGGCACAGCGCGGGTCCGAGCGCCTCGGGCACGTGGTAGAGCATTTGTACGCTCGCGGCAGGCAGTTCGGTTGCGAGCACGGCCTCATGCGCGAGCTCGGCCAGACGCTGGCTCGTCGCCGGATGCAGCGGATGCGCCTTGGCGACGACGGGGTTGCGCGCGGCGATCGCGCTCGCGAAATCGCTGCCCGCCACGGCATTGAACGCGAGCGGGAAATTGTTCGGCCCGAACACGACGGCGGGTTTGCCGAGCGGGGCGAAGTGCGAGCGCAGGCCGGTTTTCGTATCGATCGTCGGCAGCGTCCACGCGTAGCTGCGCGCCGCGGCGGCGGCCTGCCGCAGCTGATTGCTAGTGCGCGGCAGTTCGTTGTCGGCGAGCCGCGGCGAGACCGGCAGGGCGGTCTCGGCGTGGGCGAGATCGACGAGCTCAGCGGCGTTCGCATCGATGGCGTCGGCATAGGCATCGAGGAACGCGGCGATGCGCCACGCCGGCACCTGCACGAGGGCCTCGGCGGCACTCGATGCGGCGGCCAGCGCGCGTTCGAGGTCGCGCGCGCCGCTGACCGGGTAATGCGCGCCGATCGCGACGGCGCGCGCGGGATCCTCGGCGCGAAACGTATCGACGACGTCGGCCGCACGCCAGTCGCCGTCGATCAGGACGGGCTGCGCCGCTTTCATGCGCGCGGCGGATTCGCGAGGGCGCGTTCGACGACGGCGAGCGTCGCCGCGCGTTCCTCGCCCTCGAGCGCGAGCCGCGGTGCGCGCACGCGCTCGCTGCCCATCGACGCGCACTGCTGGATGAGCTTGATGTGCTGCACGAACTTCGGCACGGTGTCGAGGCGCAGCATGGGCAGGAACCAGTGGTAGAGCGCTTCGCAGGCGGCGGCGCCGCCCGTGCGGGCGCGCTCGAACAAGTCGACGGATTCGCGCGGGAACGCGTTGACGAGGCCCGCGATCCAGCCGACCGCGCCCATCGCCACGCCTTCCACGATGGCGTCGTCCATGCCGACGAGGAGTTCCAGGCGCGAACCGACGAGCGCGCGGATCGCGGCGAAGCGGCGCACGTCGCCCGAGGATTCCTTGACGGCCTGCAAATTCGGATGACGCGCGGCGAGCTCCGCGATCTGCGCGGCCTGGAAATCGGTCTTGTAGGCGACCGGATTGTTGTAGAGCATGCAGGGCAACGGCGTCGCCTCGATCACCGCGCGCACGTGCGCGCCCATTTCGCGCCAATCCGTCGAGTATACGTACGGCGGCAGCACCATGAGGCCGCCGCAGCCGATCGTCGCCGCATCCCGTGCGAGCGTCACGGCTTCCTGCGTGGACAGCGCGGCCACACCCGCGAGCACGGGCACGCGCCCGCGCAGCGCTTCGACGAGCGTGCGCAGGATCGCGCGCTTTTCGTCGGGCGACAAGGTCTGCGCTTCGCCGAGCGAGCCGAGCGCGACGACCGCCGAGCAGTCGGCGTCGACCATCTGATTGGCGTGCCGCGCGAGGAACGCGTGATCGACGCCGCCGCTCGCGTCGAACGGGGTGGTGATGGCGGGAATCACGCCCCGCCAGAAAGAAGCATTGCTCATGGGTTTTCCTCTTGGATGTCAGGAACGCACGCCCCACGCGAGCGGATCGGCGGGGTCGATCAGCAGGCGGGCTTGTGCGGTGATGAACGCGGTGCCCGTGATGCGCGGCAAAATGCCGCGCGCGCCGGGCGCGTAGCTCGCTTCGAACACGCTGCCGAGGATGCTTTCCTGGCGCCAGACCGTGCCGGCGGCGAGGCGGTTGTCGGCCGCGAGGCAAGCGAGTTTCGCGCTCGTGCCGGTGCCGCACGGCGAGCGGTCGTAGGCGAGGCCGGGGCACAGCACGAAGCCGCGCGCGTCGACGCCGGGCGCATGCGCATCCGCGCTGATTTCGATGTGGTCGATTTCCGCACCGTTCTCCCCCGCGATTCCGCCGCCGCGCAAGCCGAGGCGGATCTCTTCGCAGAGCTCCGTGAGTTCGCGGCGATGCGCGAGATCAAGCGGCAGCGTGCAGTCCTCCGTGATGAAGAACCAATTTCCGCCCCAGGCGACGTCGCCGACGACGCGGCCGCGTCTGCCGAGATCGACGGAGACGTTCGCCTTGAAGCGGAAGCTTTCGACGTTGTCGATCGACACGCGGCCGTCGGCGTGGAGCTCGGCGGCGACGGTGCCGACGGGCGTATCGAGCCGGTGCCGGCCGGGACCGATGCGGCCCAGGTGCGCGAGCGTGCGCACGACGCCGATCGTGCCGTGGCCGCACATGCCGAGCGTGCCCACGTTGTTGAAGAAGATCACTCCCGTGCAGGAACCGTCGTTCGAAGGCGGCACGAGCAGCGCGCCGACGAGCGCGTCCGAGCCGCGCGGCTCGCAGACGATGGCGTTGCGCCAATCGTCGTAGCGTGCGCGGAAAAGCTCGGCGCGCGCGGCCAGGCCGTCTGCGCCGAGGTCGGGGAAACCGGCGATCACGGTGCGCGTGGGTTCGCCACCGGTGTGCGAGTCGACAACGTGCAATTCGATCATCGTGCATTTTGTGCGCGGTTCGTCGCGCGCATCTAGGCGCGCTTGGCGTGTGGCGATGCGGAACTCGGCACAATTTTCGAAGACACCCGAGGATGTCTCCCGCAGGCGAAAAAATATACTAAGCTGTCGTCCATGGACATTTCCGCCGACCTGATCCAGCGCCTGTTCGATTCACTCCCGGACGTGGTGTTCTTCGTCAAGGACGCGCGCGGCTGCTACACGCATGCGAACCTGACGCTCGTGCGGCGGCTGGGTCTCAAGCGCCGCGATCAGGTCGTCGGGCGCCGCGCGAGCGAACTGTTCGCGCCGGCGCTCGGCAGCGTCTACGGCGAGCAGGACAAACGCGTGCTGGCCGGCGAGCGCCTCGACAACCATCTCGAAGTGCACCTGTTTCCGAACCGCGCGCCGGGTTGGTGCCTGACCTGCAAGGAACCGCTCTATGCGCGCGGCAGCGTTTGCGGTGTGGTCGGTTTCTCGCGCGATCTCGGACAACTCAATCGCGGCCACCCGACCTACGATCGCCTGCGCGCGGTGCTCGCGCATCTGAAGGGCCATTACGGCGAACGCGTGCGCATCCGCACGCTCGCCGACATCGCGGGCGTTTCGGTCGCGCAGCTCGAGCGTCACATCCGCCGCGTGTTCCAACTCACGCCGCAGCAATTGCTCGCCAAGTTCCGCATCGAGGCGGCGATGCAGATGCTGGCACACAAGGGCAGCGTGGCCGCCGTCGGTCACGCCTGCGGCTTCAGCGACCAAAGCGCGTTCACGCGCCAGTTCCGCGCGATGGTCGGCATGACGCCGCGCGATTATCGCCTGCTGCTCGCGAGCGTGCAGCACGACGCCGATGCCGCCTGAACCGCGCACAATGCCGCGCGCACGGGTGCGGCGCGCGTGCGGCGCGCAAGCGTTTGTGCCTGCCGCAAACACCGCGGTGCTCAATTCGGCATAAACGATCGCGTGCTCCGGCGGGCACTTCCAATCGAGCGCGAACGCGCTATCTTCCGAACACCGCGACGCCGCGGCGCCGCGCGGACAGGAGCGATTCGACAGGAGAACGAGCGCCGAGAAAGTGAGGATCGCGACGATGAGCATCTGCCTCGACCGGCACGATTGCCGGATTCTCGACATGGTCCAGGACGACTCGCGCATGACGCACGCCGAGATCGGCGACCGCGTCGGTCTCTCGCCCTCGTCGGTGCGCAGGCGCTTGGAAGTGCTGCGCAAGAGCGGCGTCATCCGCAGGGAAGTGGCGCTCATCGATCCCGACGCCGTCGGCGAATCCGTGCTGCTCGTCGTGCTCGTCACGTTCGAGCGCGAAAACGCCGCATCGCACGACGCGTTCCGCCGCGCGATCATCAAGTGCGCCGAAGTGCTGCAGTGCTATTCGATCGGCGGCCAGTTCGATTTCGTGCTCATCGTCAAGACCACGTCGCCGAAGGCCTACGAAGAATGGCATAGCCGCGTGCTCGCCACGCTGCCCGACATCCGCCGTCTCGATGCGTTCGTCGTGTGGTCGACGGTCAAGTTCGTGACCAAATTCCCGCTGGAAGTGCGTTGACCGCACCGGGTTTCTTTGCTCGGCCGCGAAGCTTCGCGAGCTTCTGTCCGCGTGCCCGAGCTTGTCGAAGAATTGTGCCCATTTCGGCATCGCACATGCCCAAGCGCCGCTAGATGCCGCGTCCACCGACCGCGAGAATCCGCTCGTGACGCATTCGCGTCCGAGGTTCGAGTGTGGCCGACAACGCCGAAAGCCTGCCGCTGGCATCGACAGTGCGGCTCGCGCGCCCCTTCGCGCCGCACATCGCCGCGCCCGAACCGGAGCGCACGAACGCACACGCTGATCTCTTCGGCCACCCGGCTCCGCTCTGGATGCTGTTCATGACCGAGTTCTGGGAACGCTTCGCGTTCTACGGCATGCGCTGGGCGCTGACGCTCTACATCGTCGCGCAGTTCTACGCGGGTGCGGGTTCGGGCGAGGCGCCCGCGAACCGCATCTACGGCGCGTATCTCGCGCTCGTCTATGCGTCGGGCCTGTTCGGCGGCTTCGCAGCCGATCGCTTGATCGGATATCGGCGCGCGATCCTCGTCGGCGCCGTCGTCATGGCGCTCGGGCTCGTCGTGCTTGTCGTGCCGGACATGCGCCTGTTCCTCTGCGGACTGGCGCTCGTCGTGGTCGGCAACGGTCTGTTCAAGCCGAACATTTCGGCGCTGGTCGGCAAGCTTTACGGCAGCCGCGACGCGCGGCGCGACGCGGGTTTCACGGTGTTCTACATGGGCATCAACCTCGGCGCGTTCGTCTCGCCGCTCGTGACGGGATGGCTCGCGAGCGCGTTCACGGCGACGCCGCTCGAGCAGAACTACCGCATCGTGTTCGTCGCCTCGGGCGTGGGCATGCTGCTCAGTTTCGTGTGGTTCTGGTTCGGACGTCGGCAACTCGGCGCCGTGCCTCAGGACGAGCCGCTGCGCGCACGCAACGTCGCGTTCGTGGCGCTCGCGATGCTCGTCTTCGTGCCGCTCGCGTTCCTGTTCCTCGACGCGTTCGGTGCGACGGCGCTCGCCTGGACGCTCGGCATTCTGTTCGTGCTGCTCGCGCTCGTGCTCGCCGCCGAGGGCGTGCGCGAAGGCGCCGTGGCGCGCGACCGCGTGCTCGCGATGCTCGTCGTGTTCGCGCTCAACACCGTGTTCTGGATGTTCTTCGAGCAGGCCGGCAGCTCGTTCAACTTCCTGGCCGAGAAGATCGTCGATCGCCGCTTCGGCGCATGGGAATTCCCGGTCGCGTGGTTCCAGTCGGTCAATTCGCTCGCCGTGGTCGCGCTCGCGCCGCTCGTCGCGTTCGCATGGACGCGGCTCGGCCGCTCGCGATACGCGCCGTCGATTCCCGTCAAATTCGGCTTCGGCATGCTCTGCAACGGCGGCGCGCTCGCGGTGCTCGTGCTCGCTCTGACGCTGCTCGTCGACGCCCGACAGACGATTCCGTTCTGGACGCTCGTTCTCGTCTACGTGCTGCAGTCGGTCGGCGAACTCAGCCTGTCGCCGATCGGCCTCTCGATGGTGACGAAGCTCGCGCCGTCGCGCTCGGCCGGTCTCGCGATGGGCGGTTGGTTCCTGAGCGTCGCCAACGGCAACAATCTGTCGGGCATTTTCGCAGGCTCGGTGAGCGGGGCGACGGGCATGACCGCCGCTTCGGCGCTGTCGGGGTATACATCTGGATTTTGGTACTTGATCGCGGCGAGCGCGGCGCTGTTCCTCGCGGCGCCCGCACTCGACCGCATGATGCATGGCGTGCGATGACGCCAGGAGGTTTTCGATGAGCAGCATGATCGGCGGTTCCACCGCGGAACGGGAGTTGTCCGGCCTTGCGCCGTGGAGCGAGCGCGCCGCGGCGATCGCGCCCGAGGAGTACACCCAGCGTGCCTGGCGTGCGCGTGCGCTGCTCGACGACGTCGCGGCCGATGCGCTGATCGTCGATGCCGGCGCCAGTCTGCGCTATTTCACCGGGTTGCCGTGGGCGGCGAGCGAACGCCTCGTCGCGATGGTGCTCAGGCGTACAGGTTTACCGGTCATCGTGTGCCCGGCGTTCGAGCGCGGTTCGCTCGATGCGGGACTCGCCGTCGCTGCGGACGTGCGCACCTGGGAGGAGCATGAGAGCCCGTATCGCCTCGTCGCCGACATCCTCGCCGACGACGGCGCGAAGGTCGTCGCGCTCGATCCGATGACGCCGTTCTTCGTCCACAACGCGCTGCGTGCGGCCTGTTCGGGCGCCGCCTTCGTCGATGCCGCGCCCGTCATCGCCGGCTGCCGCATGTACAAATCGCCGGCCGAACTCGCGCTGATCCAGCAGGCCATGTCGATGACGATGGAGGTGCATCGGCGTGCGGCGGCGATCCTGGCCGCGGGCATTTCGACTTCGGCCGTCAAGCGCTTCATCGATGCCGCGCACCGCGCGCTCGGCGCCGACGCGGGCAGCACGTTCTGCGCCGTGCAGTTCGCGCATGCGACGGCGTATCCGCACGGCGTGCCCGGCGAGCAGCGGCTTGCCGACGGCGATCTCGTCCTCATCGACACGGGCTGCCAGGTGCAAGGGTACAACTCGGACGTCACGCGCACGTACGTTTTCGGCGCGCCGTCCCCGAAGCAGGAAGCGATCTGGCGACTCGAGCGCGACGCGCAACAGGCGGCGTTCGAGGCCGTGCGTCCCGGCGTGCCGTGCGAAGAGATCGACC
This sequence comes from Rudaea sp., assembly GCA_035650835.1. GTDB lineage: Bacteria > Pseudomonadota > Gammaproteobacteria > Xanthomonadales > Rhodanobacteraceae > Rudaea. Next base: position 8,325 of record DASRGX010000332.1, read on the forward strand.
ACGCCGCGCGGCGCGTGCTCGAGCGTGCGGGCCTCGGCCCCGACTACCGGCTGCCGGGCCTGCCGCATCGGACGGGCCACGGCATCGGCCTATCGATCCACGAACCCGCCTATCTCGTGCGCGGCGATCGCACCGCGCTCGCACCCGGCATGTGTTTCAGCGACGAGCCGATGATCGTCGTTCCCGACGAATTCGGCGTGCGCTTGGAGGATCATTTCTACGTCACCGAGCACGGCGCGCGCTGGTTCACGCCGCCCGCCCATTCGATCGCCGGCCCCTGATTTTTTCCTCGAAAACGCCACGGCAGAGCTCGCCGGCACGGCGAAGAATTCAGCCGTCTAGCCGCCCAAAAACAAACGAAAACGCCGCGCCGGCGCCGCACTTCGGCGCCCGCGGCAGCGCGACGTACGTAGCCTACGCGCCGCTGCACACGTGCGGACGCAAGGGGCCGCAGAGGGGCGGAACCGAGATCCACGAGAGTCGATCGTTCCGGGCACGCGCGCAGCGGCGAGCCGCGCCGCGGCCGCGATCACATCGACATCGAACGGGAGCTCGAGATGAAACACACATTTGCGACATCGCTAAGGGGCGCACGCGTACCGCTGGGCGCGCGCGTCGGGGATTCAGGCAGGCCGTCCGGCGCGCGCACGCGCGCGGTGCGCCTGTTCGGCGCGGCGCTGATCGCCGCATTCGGCAGCACCGCGTATGGTCAGAGCTGGACGCCGCTCACGCATTCCGCGCCGGCGCCGGTCGACGAGATGAACCTCATGACCGACGGCTCCGTGATGGTGCATCACGCGGATTTCTCCAGCAACGACGACATCTGGTACCGGCTCACGCCCGACGCCAACGGAAGTTATGCGAACGGCACGTGGACGCAGGTGGCCTCGTTGCCGAACGGCTACGCGCCGATCGATTTCGCCTCGGCCGTGTTGCCGGACGGCAGGCTCGTCGTGGAAGGCGGCGAGTACCAGGCCGGCACCGAGGCGTGGACGAACGCAGGAGCGATCTACGACCCGCGCACGAACACGTGGACGTCGATCGCCCCGCCGTCCGGTTGGACCTTGATCGGCGACGGTCCGGCCGCCGTGCTCGCGAACGGCACGTTCATGCTCGGCCAGTCGGGATCGGGCACGAAGGCGCAGGCGCAGCTCAACGCGAGCACGCTCACGTGGACGCTGACCGGCAGCAACAAGTTCGACGCGAACGCCGAAGAGGGCTGGCTCTTGTTGCCGAGTGGCAAAGTGCTGACCGTCGACGGGTACTTCGGCCAGTACAACGCCACGGGCACGGCATCGGAAATCTACGATCCGGCGACGGGAAGCTGGAGCTCCGCCGGCAGCACGATCGTGCAGCTGTGGGACTCCGCCGCGGCGTGCGGCGGCAGCGCGAACGCCACGTACGAGCTCGGTCCGATGGCGCTGCGCCCGGACGGCACCGTCTTCGCGACCGGCGCGAACAGCTGCGCGGCGGGGCACACGGCGATCTACAACCCGGCGACCGGCGTCTGGACGCGAGGCCCGGATTTTCCGTCGAATCTGAGCGCGGGCGACGCACCGGCGGCGATCGAGACGAACGGCAACGTGATCGTCGAAGCGAGCCCCTCGGTGTTCGGCAACGGCGCCGAGTTCTTCGAATGGAACGGCAACACGCTGACCCAGCTTCCTGAGCCCACCGATCTGAGCGGCGAAGGCTCGTATCCGGGCAAGCTGCTCGTGCTGCCGAACGGCCAGATCCTGTTCACGCACTACGCGTCGGACGTGTACGTATTCACGCCGGCCGGCACGTACCAGGCCGGCTGGCAGCCGACCGTGAGTTCGGTCGCGACGCAGCTCGCGCCCGGCAGCACGTACCAGATCTCGGGCACGCAGTTCAACGGCCTCTCGCAAGGCGCGTGGTACGGCGACGACGCGGACATGGCGACGAACTATCCGCTCGTGCGGCTCGTCAACGCCGCGACCGGGCACGTGTTCTATTGCCGTACGCACGGTCACAGCACGATGGCGATCGCGACCGGCAATCAGACCGTATCGACGAATTTCGACGTGCCGTCGAACATCGAGACCGGATCGAGCCGGCTCTACGTCGTCGCGAACGGCATTCCGTCGCAACCGATCACGGTCATGGTCGGCAGCGGCGGTGGCGGCAGCGTCACGCTCAGCCCGACGAGCCTCGCCTTCGGCAACGTCAACGTCGGTGCGACGAGCGCGGCGCAGACGGCGACGCTCAGCAACGGCACGTCGAGCGCCGTGTCGATCTCGAGCATCGGCGTTTCGAGCGGCTTCGCGCAAACGAACAACTGCGGCACATCGCTCGCCGCGGGCGCGAGCTGCACGATCAGCGTGACGTTCAAACCGACCGCCGCCGGCGCCGCGAGCGGTACGCTGACGGTGACGGACGGCGCTTCCAGCAGCCCGCAGACCGCGAGCCTGAGCGGCACCGGCGTAGCGACGGGCGGCTCCGTGACGTTGAGTCCGTCGAGCTTCAACTTCGGCAACGTGCCCGTGAACGGCTACAGCAACTGGCAGGCGTTCACGCTCAGCAATACGGGTGCGAGCGCAGTCAGCGTGAGCAACGTCGCCGTGACCGGTCCGTTCGACGTGTCGAGCACCTGCGGTTCGTCGCTCGCCGCGAACTCGAACTGCACGATCTGGGTGCTGTTCGCGCCGACCTCGAACGGCACGTTCAGCGGCACGCTGACGGTGACCGACAGCGCTGCGAACAGCCCGCAGACCTCGAGCTTGAGCGGCACGGGCGGCACGTCGGGCAGCGGTACTCTGACGCTGAGCCCGTCGAGCTACAACTTCGGCACGGTCTCCGTGAACGGCTACAGCAATTGGAAGGCGTTCACGCTCGCGAACACCGGCAGCACGACGGTGCCGATCACGGGCACCAGCGCGAGCGGTCCGTTCGACGTGTCGAGCACTTGCGGCTCCTCGCTCGCCCCCGGAGCGAATTGCACGATCTGGGTGCTCTTCGCACCGACCGCCCAAGGCGCGGCGAGCGGTACGCTCAAAGTGACCGACGGCGCGACGAACAGTCCGCAAACCTCCGCGTTGAGCGGCACGGGTCGCTGACCCGCGGCTATTCGGGCCGGCCTCGCGCCGGCCCGAATCTTATACTTTTACACCGACCGGCATCGAATCCAGGTTACACCTTTTGCCAGAATTCAAGACCGTGGCTCGCGGAAAAGCGATGCGCCGTCATCGCGTGATCCGGCACGCTGCCGAGGTAGAAGGGCCTGCGCAGCATGCGGCCGAAGCTGCGGCCGGTGAGGCGCACGAATTCCGCATGGAATTCCTGCCACGGGTCGCGTTTCGCGGATGCGTTGGTCGCGACGCCGCCGTGGAATTGGTGGAACGTGCCTTCGCCGAGCAGCATGACGTAGTCGAGTTCGCTGCGCGCGACGGCGCGCTGGAAGAATTCGAGGTTCACGAGACCGCCGCCGCGCGACTGGAAACGTTCGTCGTAGCCGCCGAGCAGGGCGAAATCGCTCTTGCGCAGTGCGAAGCAATTGCTCTCGAACGCGCTGCCGAACCAGCCGAAGCTGCCGTCGGCGAAGGAACCTGCGCCCGCGAACAGCCGGTAGCCGTCGTCTTTCCAGGCGAGCTTTTGCAGCAGACCGTCTTCGGCGCGCTGATCGTAGCCTTCGCTGACCGATTGACTCTGCACCTTCGGTCCCAAATGCAGCGGAACCGTCGCCACGAACGGCCGCGGGAACAATCGGAATGCCTGTTCGCTCAAGCGCAGCACGCCCGGCGAGAGGATATGTGCGCCGTCGATGACGACCATGAGGCGGTCGCCGGCGGCCGCGCGGCAGGCCGCATTGATCGCACGCACGGGCGAGACCTCGGCCGTCTCGACATACCGATAGCGGAACTCGGGGCCGAATGCGGCGACGCTCGCGGCATCGAGCGGTTCCGTCGAGCCATGGTCGAGCACGACGACTTCGTAGGCGAAATCCGCGGAGAGCCGCTGATAGCCGCGTGTCAGCGCGTGCAGCGAATTCGGCGCTTCACGCCGGTTGTTGAAGAAATTGATGACGACCGAAAGCATGGCGACGCGTTCCCCTGGGCTGCCGTCACGATGGCACAATGCGCCTGACGCCAGGCTTGCGCAATCGCGCTTGATCCGCGTTCAATGGCGCCGATGCGCATCGACCCGCAGGGGAGGGCATGAACAAGCGCGCTTATCGGTGGATCGCTGCGATCGCAACAGCCGTTGCGGCGACGGCCCGCGCGGCCGATTGGCCGCAGTTCGGCGGCGATCCTGCGCACAGCGGCAACAACGCGGCGGAATGGCAGATCGGCGCATCGAACGTCGCAACGCTGCATCTCGCGTATCGCGTCGCGTTGCCGGCGGCAGCCGGCGGCGCGCCCGTGCTGCTTGCCGGCGCGACGACGCCGTCGGGAACGACCGACGTGCTGTTCCTCACGACGGAGGACGGCCGTCTGCTGGCCGTCGATGCCGCGAGCGGCGCCGTGCTCGGCGCGCAGCAAGCGGTGACCGGACCCCGCTCGACCACGTCTTCGCCGGCGATAGATCCGGACCGCGCCCACGTCTATTCCTACGGCCTCGACGGCAAAGTGCACAAGTATACTATTTCGCAAATCGTGCGGAACGCGTCGGCCGAGGTCGTCGGCGGCGGCTGGCCGGAAACCGCGACGCTCAAGCCGGACATCGAGAAAGGTTCGTCTGCGCTGGCGTTCGCCACGGCGAAGAACGGCGCGACGTTCCTCTACGCGGCGCAGGGCGGTTATCCGGGCGACGCCGGCGACTACCAGGGGCACCTGACCGCGATCGATCTCGGCACGGGGACGCAGCACGTGTTCAACGCCGCATGCAGCGACCAGACCGTGCATTTCGTCGAGCTCGCCGACCCCGACTGCGCGCAAAGGCGCAGCGCGATCTGGGGGCGGCCCGGCGCCGTCTACGATGCCGACAACGACGCGGTGCTGATCGCGACCGGCAACGGCACGTTCGACGTTTCGAGCGGCGGCCACGACTGGGGCGACAGCGTGATCGCGCTGCGCCCGGATGCGAGCTCGAACGCGGGCGCGCCGGCCGGCAGCTACACGCCCGCGGAATTCCAAGCGTTGCAGGACAACGACGCCGATCTCGGCTCGACCGCGCCGGCGATCCTGCCGCTCCATGACCGCAGCAGCAAGATCGCGCATCTTGCCGTGCAGGGTGGGAAGGACGGCACGCTGCGCCTGCTCGATCGCGACGCCCTGAGCGGCGCGGGCGCGCATGTCGGCGGCGAGTTGCAAGCCATCGCCGTGCCGCAAGGCGGCGGCGTGCTCGCGCAGCCGGCCGTCTGGGTCGACGAGGCGGGCGACGGCGCCACCTGGGTCTTCGTCGCGAACGGCAGCGGCATCGCCGGTCTGCAGGTCGTCGTCGATACGTCGGGCACGCCGTCGCTCGTGTCGCGCTGGACGCAGACGACGCCGGCCACCTCGCCCGTCGTCGCGAACGGAGTGCTTTACTTCGCCGGCTCGAAAGGCGTGTTCGCGCTCGACGCCAAGACCGGCACGTCGCTGTGGAGCGACGCCACGATCGGCGCCATCCACTGGCAAAGCCCGATCGTGGTCGACGGACGGCTCGTCGTCGCCGACGATGCGGGGCAGCTATCGGTCTATATCGCGACCGGGCTGCCCGACCAGATCTTCAAGAACGGCTGGGAGTGAAGCCGCGCGGGTTGCCGCGCGCTCAGGCTCGCGGCGTGCGGGCGCGCGTGAGCGCGCGCCGCCGCCACACACCGAACGCCAAGACCATGCCGACGAGCAGCGCTGCGCCGGCGCTGCCGAGCGCGGGCGTGGGCGTCGTCGGCGGCGTGGCGGCGGGCACCACATTGGCCGTGCTCGCGGCGGCTGCGGTCGCCGTGCCGCCGGGGTCGCTGATCGTCACGTTGACGGCGTACTGCCCGGGCGCCGCGTAGGTGTGGGTACCGCTCACCTGGAACGAGCCGCTGCCGCCCACCACGGTGCCCGTCGACGTGGTGCCGTCGCCCCAGTCGATCGTCGCGGTGAAGTTGCTGGCGACGGCTGCGGTGGCCGTGTCGGTGAACGTCGCGACGGTCCCCGTGAACGGCGAGCCCGTCGTGGCGTTGAACGTCATGGCGGTGGCCGACAATGCGTCGCCTTCGGTGATCGTGGCGGTGCCGCTCGCGTTTCCGGTCGAGGTGCCGGGCGCGTTTTCCGCCACG
>DASRGX010000333.1:0-9833 GCA_035650835.1 Rudaea sp.
AGGACATGGCCGCGTGGGTGCAGCCGCACGCGCCGCGCGCGTAGACTTGTTTCGTGGACCCTCACACCGACCTCTCACCGCCGCGCTCGCAGCGGCCCCTACCGGAACTCGTCGCCGCCGCGCACGCGCTCGGCGTGCCGCGCGATTACGGCCGTACGCGCGGACTCAAGCGCGTGCGCGAGCCTGCCCGGCTCGCGTTCATCGGTCACGATACGCAGGCCCGTCCGCAGTGGCTCGCGCCTCCCGCCGCGCGTGCGTGGGGGCGCATGCGCGAAGCGGCGCTGAAGGACGGCGCCGTGCTCGAGGTCGTCTCGGCATTCCGCAGCGTCGAGTATCAGCTCGGCATTCTCGAGCGCAAGCTCGCACGCGGCCAGCACATCGACGCGATCCTGCGCGTCAGCGCCGCACCAGGCTACAGCGAGCATCACAGCGGCCGCGCACTCGACCTCACCACACCCGGATTCGCGGCGCTGGAGGAGGAATTCGAGCGCTCCGCCGCATTTGCGTGGTTGTGTAAAAATGCACAGGTATACGGCTTCAAGCTGAGCCTCGCGCGCGACAACCCGCACGGCATCGCCTACGAGCCATGGCATTGGTGTTGGGCAAGGAGGCAACTCAACCGGACGCAATATTCGCGCATCCGCTGATCCAATCGCGCATGCGTCCTATCTCGCACAGCCGGATATTCAGGAACAGCTCGTCCTTCTCACCGCGCGCCACCCGTGCTTCTGTCCAGCGCCGATCCACATCGAGCTGCTCAAGCGCTTTGGTAGGTTGGCCGAGATCGTTCCACAACACCGCCGAAAACACGGTCGCATCGATGCTGCCGGGTCCGCCCGGCCCCACTCGCCCCGGAAACGCCGGCAGGTCCTGCAGCCGTCGAGCCAGCTTCTCGGGCGTGTCGATCAGCGCAAAGTAGGGCGTGGCATGGCTCTGCACGCAGTGGAAGACGTCTTCCGCCCAGCGAGCGCTCTCCACCGTACTCATGCATTTCCAGCGGTTGAACGTGTGCGCGAAGTCGCCGAGCTTCGGTTCCCAGACGGCTAGCAGCCATTCCAAGGGGGTGTGTATTACCCATGTCGGTTCCGCGCAAGGACGCACGCGGTTGCGCGGATTGAGGTTTGCGCATTCCCAAAGGTTGAGGCGGTTGTTCACCTCGGTCTGTCTTGCGGACGTTACGACGAGCGGAACACGGATTCGGAAGTGTCCGCGCGGCGGAGGCAGGCCATCGGGCGCCGCGCCGATCTCGAACTCGTACCCCTCGAAAGCGGGTTTGCGCCAGCGGAAACCCGCAGCTTCATCAAACCCCGCCGGCGAAAATCCCATATCGGAAAGCAAGCTTCCGAACCGTTCGATGAATGGATGGAATTCCAAGCCACCCCAGAACTTCTTTCTTTCCCTGACGGCACGATCGAACATCCTGTGTGACCCTTCGCTTATCTATCTGCCAGGTACGCCGAGAGCCGATCCGAAAACGGTGCGAGCGAACCCATGGCGTTTCAAGAGCGTGGGCAACATTGCCTCGATACGATCGTGCATTGAACGTCCCTGTGTTCCCATAGCAACGACCGTCGCCTCTCCGGCTGGAGAGGCGACGGACGAGAGAGATCAACCGCCCGGCGTGAAATTCACGACGGTCTGGTTGCCTTGCGTCGCCGCGTGCGGGTCGACGACGAGCGGGTGGTAGTTGCCGGTGAGCCAGAGCAAGAGCTGGCTCGCGTAGTTGGGATCGCCCAACACGGCGCTTTCGCCGCCCGGGATCACTTCGACGGCACTGATCGGTGAGCTCATCTGGCCGACGAAACGGCGGCCGGGTGCCGTAGCGCCGCTGAACATGAAGTCGTCGACGCCGCTCACGCGCAGCGAGCCGCCGCCCGGGTTCACCGTTTCGAACGCGCTGTCGCGCGCCAGGCCGGGAAGCTCCGGCGAGAGATCGGTGAAGCCGTACGGATTCGGCCCCGGGATGTTGAAGACGCTGCCGAGCGGATGAACGAGCACGAAGCGGTGCAGCGCGCCCCAGTGGTACGTCGAGAGATCCGTCGACTGCCCGTACGCCGCCGCGAAGCTGCTGCCGCTCAGCTGATCGAGCGCGTCCTGCAGGCTCTTCAGCAGTACGTAGTCGCGCGCGGAGGCCGCGTCGGGAGCGCCCTGGACCGCGAAGAAATTGATGCCCGACGCGCCATGCCCGCCGAGCAGCGGGAAGGCGTCGAGCAGGAACTTGAGCGCGGTGTACGCACTGTCGTCGCCGGGCAGGTAGTCGGTGAGGCCGTAGTTCGTGAGCGTACCGTCGACGACGTTCTTGATCGCGTTGCTGCGCCACATGAAGAAGAGCGTCGCGGCGACGCTGTTGTCGAGCTGACTCTGGCTCGGCTTCTTCGTCGCACCCGGAATGTCGCCGGCGTCGAAGCCTTGGGCGAGACCCGTCGGCGAAGACAGGTCCCATGCGGTCAACCGCGAGATCGCCTGCGAGACGCCCGAGTTCGGATCGCTCGCGAACTGCGCGAGCGGCGCCCACGTGCTCGTCGAAGCGTTCTGATATGCCGCGAGCAGGTACGGCAGCACGAGCTCGGCGTCGACGGGCTGCGTGTTGAGCTGCACCTGCTCGATGTCGCTCATCGTTATCTTGTGGCCCGATGCGACCATCGACGACAGCAAACGGTCGATGCGGCCCATGCGGTAAGCGTCGTAACCGTAGTTCAAGTAGTAGATGCCGCCGTTCGGTCGCAGCTGGTTGAACGGATTGTTGTCGAGCGTCACGCCGATCGGATCGTTGTTCGCGTTGGCGAAATAGCCGGCCGCGGGATCGATGACGTGCGGCATTTCGGACGCCGGCATGATCTCGTACGGAATCGCCTGGTTCGGCTGCGGGTTCTGCACGTCGAGCCAGTCGTTGTGCAAGGCGCCCGATCCGTCGCGGATGAAGAACGGCGGGTTGCCGTTGAACTTCTGCTGGTTCTGCAAATCGTCGCGGATCGGGTTCTCGGCGCTCGTGAAATACGCGATGTGGCCGGCCGTGTCGGCATAGGCGAAGTTCTGCGAGCCGAAATCGAAGTACGTGAGCGCGTTCTGGAAATCGGCCATGTTCTGCGCCGTGTTGATGAGCTTGAACGTCTTGAGCTCGAACGTCGCGCCCCAGCCCGTGTAGGCGATCGACAGGCCGCACGTGCGCGACGGGCTGCCGGTCTGACCCGTCAACGAGCAGTGCCCTGGGGTGTCGATCTCGACGACGGGACCGTTGTTCCTGCGCGGTACGATGACGGTCACGGCGCCGTTCGTGTAGCCGATCGAGTTGTCGCGCGCGATCGTGTCGGTCTGGCCGGCGACCATCTGGTTGACGTAGAAACTCTGGAACACCCAATCCACGGGTTCGAGGTTTCCGTTGTGGATCGTGGCCACCGGCAGGCCGTAGCTATTGAGCGCGAACGTCTCGAGGAAGGTGTCGGTGACGTCCATCGGATTGACGGTGCTGCCCCAGCAGATGTTGCTGTTGCAACCCTGGATGATGCCGGGCGCACCGGGCACGCTGACGCCCGTGACGTTGAGGCCGTCCGCCGAGATCAGGTGCATCTCGATGAAGATCGGCGGCAAGGCGAGCGTGAGGTGAGGATCGTTGGCGATGAGCGGCTTGCCCGAGGCCGTGACGCTGCCGCTCACGGCAAGCTCGTTGCTGCCGCCGCGGCCCAGGCGCGGATGCAGGGTCGGCGCGATGAACGGGTTGCCGGCGATCTTGGCGCGATAGGACTGCGCGAGCTTGAGCGCTTCGTCGTCGATGCTGACGCTGCCCATCGCGGCGAGCGCCTTGGTCTGGCTCGCGAGCCTCGCGGCCGTGTCGCTCGGCTGGAAATTCGCAATCGTGATGTGGTCGTCGGGCGGCGCGAAACGGTGGGTGTCGCCGAAGAACAGGGCGTTGACGTCGACCTTCGCAGCCGTCGCGGCTTTCGAATACGCGGCGAAATCGATCGTGTTCTGGATGTCGAGGTCGAACGAAAGCTGGAACGCGAGGCCCTTGCCGACGACGAGCGAATCGACCGGCGACCAGGGTTCGGCGCGCGTCAGCATGAGCGCTCCGTACTCGGGCGGCAGCGCCTGCGTCTGCAGCCAGAAGTTGACGCCATCGGCGTAGGCCTTGAGCCAGCCGCGCGTGTCGTCGTCGAGCGCATCCCAGGTGAGCCAGGCGGCGCGGCGCAGGCCGAGCGTGCGCGTCTGCACGTCGTTGGCGAGCGCCGCCGAACCGACGAGCTCGGCCAGCGTGCCGCTCGCGGCGCGGCGGTCGAAGTCCATCTCGAAAAAGCGCGCTTTCGCCTGCGCGTAGCCTTGCAGGAACGCGGCGTCGTTCTGCGTCGCGGCCTGGATCGTCGGCGTGCCGAGCGCGTCGTAGGAGATGCTGCCCGGCGCGGACAGGCCGGGCGCCGCGATCGCCGACGTCGTCGCATGCGCCGGCAGCGCAAATGCTATACAAATAGACAAAGGAAAAAATATACGGCCGCACCGGCCGCCTCGCGAAGCTGACATGGCTCCCCTCCCTCGGTATGCGTGGGTGTTCGTGTGAAACGACCGTTCGAGGGGATTATGCGCCGACGCGCAGGGAGCGCCAATGGGTCAGGTTTTTGCGGCGGCGCACAAGGCGACGCCGAGCAGAATCCAGCCGCCGATCAAAGCCGCGCCGCCGAACGGCGTGACGACGCCGAGGACATGCGGCGCGCCGAGCGCCAACGCATAGAGGCTGCCGCAGAACAGCAGGATGCCGGCGCAAAAGGCCATGCCGGCGGCGGTCGAGACGCGCCGTCCGGCCGGCGCGAAGCCGGCCACGGCGACGAGGGCGAGCGTGTGCCAGAAATGGTACGCCACCGCGGTGTGCCAGATGTCGAGCGCCGAGGCGTCGAGCGTGCCGCGTAGCGCGTGCGCGCCGAACGCTCCGAGCGCGACGGCGGCGGCACCCGAGGCCGCCGCCGCGATCGCAAAGCCGCGGATCACGCTCCCTTGGCCGCAGGCTTGGGCGGCGTTTTGGCCGCGGGCTTGGCCTCCTTGGCGGCGTCGGGCTTCTTCGTCTCCACCGGCTTCAGCATGTCGTCCATGGTCTTGTTGATGTTGCTGAACTTGTAGCCGGGCAGCACGAACGTCCAGCCCGAGAACGTCTTGTTGAGCGTCTCGACTTCCTTGTTCAGCGCATCGAGCTTGTCCCGGCGATCCTTGGCCGGGTCGGAGACCGCGAGCGGCTTGGCGATCTCGGTCTGCGACGCCGCTTTGGCGTTGGCCTGCGCCTCGGGACCGCTCGTCGACTTCTCTTCGGCAAGCTTCTTGTTCGCGGCGTCGACGGCGGCATCATAGTCCGCCTTGGCCTTGGCCTGATCCTTGTCGATCTGCGCATTGGCCGCTGCCGTGTCGAGCCGCGCGGCGAGCTCGGCATAGTCCTTGCCGTCCTTGTCCCAGGCGGTCACGTCGATGACGAGCCCGTCGAATGCCGCATATTGCGCTTTGTATACTTTGTCGGGAGGCGGCATGTCCTTGGCCGGGAAGACGTCGTCGGCCTTGAGACCGGCCAGCGTCGAGGCGAGCCCGTTCGCGGCGAATTCGGAGCTGACCTCGCGCCCCTTCGGCACGTCGGCGACCTTGAAGTTCGCATCGCCGGGCTGCTCCTTGGCCGCCGCGAGCGTCTTGCCGTCGGGGTTCGTGAGCGTCACCGACTTCAGCCGGTTGGACGGGATGTCGGCGAGATCGCGCATCTCCCAGTCCGCCGTGTTCTTGGCGACCGCGATGTTGCCCTTGGCAAGCCAGCTTTGCGCATCGCCGTCGCGGCGCACGAACGTCCCGCCGCCGCCGGCGCCGTTGTAGTTGCCGACGATGAGCTTCACGGGCTGCGGCAGACCGGCGAGTTCCACGAGCACGCCTTTGGCGTCCTTGTCCTTGACGTCGTCGACGCCGAGCTCCGCGTACAACTTGGGGTTCGAGGTCTTCTGTTCGAGGATCGTGGCCTGGTCGAGCTTGATCAGGAACTCGCGGATCTTGGCGAGATCGGCCGGATAATTCGCCTTCTCGACCACGTTCCAGGCGTCGCCTGTGCGCTTGAGCGTCGCGAGCGTCTTGCCCTCGGCGCCCGTCAGCGTGATCTGGTTGACGTCGTTGACGTGATCGTGCAGCTCCGGCAGCAGCGCCTTCGGCTTCTCGTTCGCCTCGCTTTCGGGCCGCCGCGAGACGTTGATGGCGATCGCCGCCGCGAGCGCCACGATGGCGGCGCCCGCGAGGTAGGTGAGAGTCTTTGCGTTCATGGCGTCCTCCTCAAGCGGCGCTGCGGCGGCGCTTCGCCAACGCGAACGCCAGCGCGCCGATCGTGATCAGGATCGGCATCAGGCCGATGTCGATGAACTTGAGCCGCGCGCCGAGCGCTTCGATGCGCTCGTCGAGGCTGTGCCGCACCTGGCGCAACTGCTTGCGGATCTCGACCTTCTTCTGCAAGAAGTTCGTGAGCTCCTGCTGCTGCTCGGGCGAGAGGATCATTTCGCTGCCCTTGCTCTTGCCGCTCTGCAGTTCCGTGAGCTTGCGCTCGGTGTCGTTGAGCTCCTGCTCGAGCTCCTGCTCCTTGTCGCGGAAACTGTTCTCGGCGGCGCGGCGCATGTCCTCCACGCGCGTGAACGGACGCTGCGACGTGGCGCGGCCGCGGATCGAGATGAGATCCGACGAACCGGTCAGGTTGTCGACGGCGTTGATGAAGAAATCGCCGTTGTTCGCGAACGCGTTCATGAGTTTCTGGCCGAAGAACGGCTGCACCTGCACCCAGAGGCGGTTCGTCAGCAAGTCGGTGTCGGCGACGAGGACGATCTCGCCGTTCTCCTTGGCCTCGGCGAGATGCCCTTCGTCCTTGCGCTCGGGGAAGGCGCTCGCGAACTTGCCTTCGAGCCGCGCCGCGATCACGTGCGCCTTGTTGCCGGGCTGGTAGGCGACCAGAAGCTGGCTAGGATCGGGCAGGAACTTGATGCGGTCCGACGGCACGACCATCGAGTCGGTGCTCGTCTGGATCAGCGGCACGAGCTTGTTCTTGGAATCCTTCGCGAGCTCGAAGAAGCCGGCCGAGGAAACGTTGATCGTGTCGAGATTCGCGGTCGTGACGTCGTCGCCGTTGAGGTCGCGCTTGCCGAAGCCCATGATCGCCGCATCGAGCACGGGCGGAGCGCCCTGCGCCATGCTGATCTGCAAGCCGTGCGCGCGGTCGATGACGGCCTTGTGCGCGTCGTACTCGACGCCCCAGGCCTTGAAGAGCTTGGGCAGGTCGGAGGACTTGTCGGCGAACATCGCCGCCTGCGGATTGCTCGGATCGGCGCCCGATTCGTCCGCTTCGGCGACCGGGTCGACGAACACGAGCAAGTGGCCGCCGCGCATCACGAACTGGTCGATCGCGTATTGCGCGTCGTCCGAGAGATTCTTCGGATGCACGAGCACGAGCACGCTGATGTCCTTGTCGATCGACTTGACCGACGCCGCGTTGAGCTGGCGCACTTCGAAAAGCTGATCGAGCTGCTGCTGCACGGCCCACGGATCGCGCATCGAGCGCGTCTGCGGATCGAAGCCCGAGCCCATCGGCAGCGAGGTGATGAGGCCGACGATCGGCTTCTTCGCCGCGCTCAGCTCGTGGATCAGCTTGGCGACGTCGTACTCGAGGAAGCTTTCCTTGCGCGGGTCGAAGAACGGGATCACCGCCTTGCCGTTCGTCGAGTTCGTGGCGGCGAGCCCCAGGAATACGTTGAGGCCGCCCTGGCCCCAGGGCAGCCCCTGCAGGCCGAGACTCACGGCGCGGTCTTCGTCCTCGGAATAAGGCTCGGGATCGACCACGTCGAGCTTCAGCTTGCCGTGCGAGCGGGCGACCATCTCCTCGAGCATTTCGCGCACGCGCGGCGCGTAGTTGCGTACGACCATCGCGTCGCGCTGTGGGCTGTCGGCGGCGGTCTTGTCGGAGAAGAACAACGTCAGGTGGACCGGTTCCTCGAGGCTGCCGACGATGTTCTTCGTGCCCTCGGAGAGCGTGAACAGGTGGCTTTGCGTCAGATCGATGCGCGCGCCGCGGAACAGCGTATTGCTGATCAGGATGACGGCGACGAACAGGATGGCCAATACCGCGAGAGCGGTTCCAGTCATGAGTTTGCGATTGGATGTCATGGCTTAGTCGGCTTTCTTGAGATCGATGACCACCGCGCTGGCGTAGAGCCAGAACGCGATCGTGAGCAGGAAGTAGATGAGATCGCGCACGTCGATGACGCCCTTGCTGATCGAGGCGAAGTGGCTCAGGAAGCTCAGGCCCGAGATCGCATCGACGACGCCCTGCGGCGCCCATGCCGAGAAGAAATTGAGCACGAGCGGAAAGCCCGCGAGCAGGAACGCGAAGCACACGACGACGGTCAGGATGAACGCGATGACCTGGCTGCGCGTGCAGGCCGAGATGCAGGAGCCGATCGCGAGAAAGGCGCCGGCCATGAGGAAGCTGCCGATGTAGCTCGCGAAGATCACGCCGTTGTCGGGCGACCCGAGATAATTGACCGTGATCCAGATCGGGAACGTGAGCGCGAGCGCGATGCCGACGAAGGCCCATGCTGCGAGGAACTTGCCGGCGACGGCCTGCCACATCGTCACGGGCAGCGTCAGCAGCATCTCGATCGTGCCGCTCTTGCGCTCCTCTGACCACAGCCGCATCGCGACTGCCGGCACGAGGAACAGATAAAGCCACGGATGGAACTCGAAGAACGGCAGCAGGTCGGCCTGGTTGCTCTCGTAGAAGTTGCCGATGTAGAACGTGAACGTGCCCGCGAGCAGCAGGAAGATCACGATGAACACGTACGCGACGGGCGTGGCGAAATAGCTCGCGAGCTCGCGCTTGAACACGATGCGGATGGCGCTCATGCGTGGGCCTCCTGCGCTTCGCCCTGGGTGATCGTGCGGAACACCTCGTCCATGCGTCCGCTTTCGAGCTGGAGCTCGGACACCTCGATGCCCTGGTTCTTCAGAAGCTCGCTGACCGCGCCGAAGATGCGTTTGCCGGGCTTCGGGAACGCCGTGATGCGGTGATCCTGCGGATCGATTTCGACGGCGGCGACGTCCGCCACGCGCGAGAGCGCCTCCTTCGCAGCCGCGACGTTCGCAGTGGTCAGCGACACCGCCTGGTGATAGCGCGAGCGCGCTTCGAGCTCCGCGGGCGTCGCGTCGGCGAGGATGCGTCCCTTGGCGATGATGATCGCGCGGCTGCACACGGCATGCACCTCTTCGAGGATGTGCGTCGAGACGACGATGGTCTTGTCCTTCGCCATCGCGTTGATGAGGCTGCGCACCTCGTGCTTCTGGTTGGGATCGAGGCCGTCGGTCGGCTCGTCCAGGATCAGCACGGCCGGATCGTGCACGATGGCCTGCGCGAGTCCGACGCGGCGCTTGAAACCTTTGGACAGCGTCTCGATCGGCTGCTCGAGCACCGCATTCAGATGCAGGCGCTCGATGACGTCGTCGATGCGCTGACTGCGATGCGCGCCGACGAGGCCGCGCACGTCGGCGATGAAGTTCAAGAACTGGCGCGGCGTCATTTCGCCGTAGCTCGGCGCGCCTTCGGGCAGGTAGCCGAGCACGCGTTTGGCGGCGATCGCGTCCTCGACGACGTCGTGGCCGCAGACCTTCGCCGTGCCGGCGCTCGGCGCGAGAAAGCCCGCGATCATCTTCATCGTGGTGGATTTGCCCGCGCCGTTCGGCCCGAGGAAGCCGAGCACGCGCCCGGGCTCGACCTTGAACGTAATGCCGTCGACGGCGGTCAAGCTGCCGTAGTGTTTGGTCAGTTGCTGGGTTTCGATCATCGTCAGGTCATC
>DASRGX010000334.1:0-15127 GCA_035650835.1 Rudaea sp.
ATGACGACCGTATGGCCCGCCATGACGTCGCGGTAAAGTTCGACGCGCCGGCCGTTCTGATCGACGAGCGAAATCCCGGCGAAATACTTTGATGCGCCGGCGGTTTCGGCCGTGCCGGCAATCGCCGGCGCGGCCGCGAACGCGAACATCATTGCGGCCAGCAGACGCATCCTTCTCACGGCGCGAGCTCGACGGCGCCGCTCGCCGGATTGAGCCAGTATTGCCCCGGCACGCCGCCGTAGGCGATCTGCTGCTGGTTCTTCTGGAAGAGCTGCATCGTCGGGAAGATCAGCCGGAAACCGGGCTCGAAGATCTGTCCTTGCGGATGCTGCGAGATCTGCGCCTGGTACACCGCGATGCGGCGCTGCGCCAGCAGACGCACGTAGCCGTTCACGCTCGCCTGCTGATCCGCCCTGGCCTGGATCTTCGCCAGCAGGGCCTTGGCCTGGCTCTTGTGATAGGCCGGCGTGTGCGACGGGTCCTTGAGGTCCGCGAGCAGCTCCTTCGCGGCCGGCGACGACGACGCGCTCAGCGCCTGCTCGAACTTTGCGCGCCAGTCGGGCGTGGCACCGCCCGCCGGGACGAGCTGCAACAAACCGCAACGCGCCGGCGAGAACATCGGCCGCGTCATGTCGATGCTGATCACGTCGTAGACGAATTTCTCGTCGACGAGTCCGGCGGCGACCATCTTCTCGGCGAGCAGCATGTCGCTGTGCGATTTGACCGGCACTTCGAATGCGTGGTCGGCATCGATCTGGTTGATCGGCTGTACGGAGTTCGCGAAGTTCGAGCTCTGGTAGTCGAAGAACTGCGACTGGAACAAATTGAGCGCGGCGACGTAGAGCGGCTTCTTGATCGTCACCGCCGTCACGTCCGCGGCGAGGCGCTGGTCGACGAATGCGCCGGCGGGCGCCGCGATCGTCGCATCAGGACCTTCGAGCGGCTTCTGGTCGGATTCGAGATTGACTTCCTGTTCGCAGAACAGCGGCCGGAGCTGCTCTTGCAGCGACAAGGTGCCGCGCTGCTTCATGTAGCTCGCGTTGCCGAGCAGCTTTTCATCGCCGGCCTTGATCCACGCCGCGAACTCGTCGGCGCTCACGACGTTCTCGAGGATCGGCTTGAACTCGGGCGCGATGCGCAATGCGCCGAGATCGAGCGGACGCGCGGTCGTCCACCACGAATCGTGCGGAGCGGCGAGCTCTTTCATGATCGGCCCGCCGTTCATGTGGCAGCCCGAGCAACGCAGGCGCGGCAAGGTCGCGTTGCCGTTGTCGGGCGGGCCCATGAAGATCGGTTGCGAGGGGTCGTAGGCGCGGTCGAGATTGGCGATATCGGCGAGGATGTCGGCCGAGTCGCCGCGGTAGAACCACACGCCGCCCTCGCCGGTACCGCGGATCTCGTAGTAGTTGAACACCTGCTTCTTCGGATCCCAGACCAGCGTTTCGAGCAAGAGGTTGTCGGGCGTGGCCGCCTGCTGCGGCGAGAGCGTGCTGGTCAGCGCGGTGTTGTCGATCGAGGCCGCCGTGAAGTGGCCGAAGAACCAATCGCCGGGCGCGAGCGTCTGGCCGCCGTAGCTGCCCGTGACCGCCTCGAAGAAGCTGAAGCTGCCCTGCGGCAGCGGGTTGTGGAAGCCGCGGTTGGCGACCATCGCCGGTTTCAACGTGAGCTTGTTGGCGAGTGCGAGATCGCGGAACAGCAGCGCGTTTTCGGGACAGCGCGGCTGCGCCGAGAGCAACTTGAACAACGCGTCGTCGTTGACGCCGGGCGCGAGCGGCTCGCCCGTGTTGTTGTTCTGGATCACGCAATGACCGGCCTCGCGCACGTGCGCGCCGACGCGCACGGCGTCGTTGACGTGGCGCGGCTTCGAGCGCGGCGAGGAGGCGTCCTGGGCGCCCACGGCGGTAGCGAGCGCGGCGAGCGCGAATGCGGCGATGAGCTTGTGCATGAGATTCCCCTAGGCAGGTGAAGTCGGCGGGAACAGGACGAGCAGGTCTTCGACGCCGAGCGTGTTGACCGGGAACGACCAAACGAGATCGGGCGTAGGATCGCGGTGCGAAAGCTGGCCGGTTTTCGGATCGACGAGGATTTTCGACGCGAATTCGAGCGGTTTGCCTTCCTTGAACGGCAACGTCGAGAACTGCACTTCCCACGGCGTGCGGCCGCCGACGACGAAGCCGTGCGATACCTCGCAATCGAGCACGGCGATGATCTGCTGCCTTGTATACTTTTCCTTTTTGATCAGGTCGGCGAGCGAATTCGCCATCGGCAGGTCGAACGCTCGGTTGCGCGCGTAGATGAAATGATCGCCGGCGACCGAGAGGATCTCGTGCACGCGCTGGCGGTTGTCGCCGAGGTTGCGCATGACTTTGACGCCGAGGAAATAGCCGCCCGCGTCCTCCAGGCGCCACCAATGTTCGAGATACACCGCCTGCACGCCGTGCTCGAGCACGTTGCGGCCGCCCAGGATCTCGAAGCGGCCGATGTCGATGCTGCCGTCGGGCGGCTGGTAGTCGATCTCGTGATGCCAGGTGATGATGTAGCCCTGGACGGTCGTGTAGCCGCTGAAGCCTTCCTGCGGATACAGCGTCTTCAACTCCGCATCGCTCAGGTCTTCGAGCGAGGTCGCATTCGGAAAGCTCGGCCGGTCCTTCGGCACGCGGCAGTCGCCGAACAGCGTCGGCGTCTGGATGTTGCGCACGTTGACCGTGTTCTTGGGCGGCCCTTGGTTGTTGTTGATGACCCACAGGCGCTGCCACGAGGCCGACAGCCAGGACGGTACGGGTTCCATATCAGTCTCCCTTGGCCGGCTTCGCCGCGGGCTTGTGCACGGGCTGCGTCGCGTTGCTGAGCAGGAACGAATAGTCGGCCGCGTACGGGTTCTGCGCCGTCGCCGCCGTGCCGGCTTTCGCGGGGTCGAAGATCTTCACGGATTTCTGCGGCTTCACGGCCGCGATCGGCGCCGACGCGTGGCACGAGAGACACGTCAGGTTCTGCACGTAGGTTTCCATCGTGGCGTTCGCGACGGGCTCCTGGTCGAGCCCCGGCGAGAGCTGCGGCGCCGGCAGCGGCGTGCGCGAGCCGGCGGCAACCGTCGTGTTCTGGTTCGACCACAGCGTGTTCACGAGCTCGTAGTTCAGGAATACCGACTGCGGGTTCACGGGCGCGATGACCTGCGACCATACATACTCGTTCAAGCCTTTGACGTCATCGTTCGCGCGCGAGGCGATCGGCGTCTCGCGCACCGTCTGGATCGGCGCATCGTACGGGTTCTTGCCGCCGTTGACCTTCGCCGGATTCGCGTTCGGCACGCATTTGTAGTGATCCGTCGCGGGATCGCAGTCGGGGTTGAAGTAGGTGTATGGCGGTGTGTATTTCTTCGCGGCGACGGCGTCCTTGTCGGGCGCGTTCTGCCGGTGCTCGAAGGTCGCCCAGATGAACTGCTGACCGAGCGCGGTCTTGTGGATGATGTGCAGCCCGACGAGGCCGACGACGACGGTCTTCGGCTTCTGGTTCGGATACGTCACGATCGCTTTCGAGATCTTGAACCGCGGCCAGTCGGCGGGATTCGGCAGCTCGAGCCAGGCGGCCTTGGTTTCGATCGCGCCGACGGGGCCGTAGGCGACGCTCGTCGCCGTGCCGTCCGGCAAGCTGATGCCCGGCGATTGCACGAAGGTCTGCTGTACGAGCGCGTTGTAGAGCTTGTTCTCGACGATGTAGTTGTATTCGTCTTCGTTCATGCGCCGCTCGTAGAGCGTGAGGATGCGGTTCTGCGCGGTGAGCCACGGATGCCCTTGCGAGGCTTGGCCGATCTCGCTCAGATCGAGCACCGGATGCTTGTCGACTTCCGAACGCATGCCGCCGAGCACCTTGACGTGCTCGCCGGCATCGACGTAGTTCCACTTGCCGGGATTTTTCGCGTCGGCGAGGAACACTTCGTTCGATTCCTTGTACGTTTCCCAGACGGTCGGACGCCGGTCGTTCGGCGTGCCGAACTCGGCCGCCGGAACCGAGGTGTCAGGCTGGCCGCGTTCGCTCGACGAGGCGACCCAATCGAGCGCGATGAACTCCTGCCACGCGAAGCAGTTCGCGTCGGCCTGGCGCGTCAGCGCGAAATCCTTGGGCACCGTGTACGCGTTCTTGCCGGCGGACGGCGCGAGGAACGGCGGCGCGAGGCAGTTGCTCGTCGAGCCGGCGCCGGCACTCTTCTGCGCAGGCGCCGGTGTAGCTGCCGGCGCAGGCGCGGGAGTCGCCGAAGTAGGCTGCTGCTTGCCGCCGGCCGCCGCGGAATCGGTTCGGGTCGATTCCTGGTGGCAGGCGACAACCAGCAGAGTCAGGACGGTCGCGCCGAGCGCGACGAATCGGGGGGCTTGCTTGCGCATGTTCGCTCCTTAGGAACCGACGACGAGGAACGCGGGCGCGGGCACGATGCTCGACGAGAACACCTGCCCGGCCGGCACGATGACCGCGCCGCGCACGCCGCTCGCCGCGTTCGGGGCGACGCTCACCTCGAGCTTCAAGAGCTGGCATTGACTCGGATACGTGTTGCCGGGCACCGCGTAATTGATGTTCGGATCGACGCCGAGGACTTTCACGGCGATGTTCGGATCGGCGCTGCCGTCGGGCAGCGTGAAATACACGCTCGGCCACTGCGTCGGCGGCAGCGGCGCGCTGCCCGTCGGCGCGGCGTAGGTGAGCGCGAGCGCGGCGTTCTGCGTGCCCGGCTTGATCGTCGGCGGGATGATGCTCGAATTGCTCGCCAGCACCATCGTCACGCCGACCGGCGTGTTCACCGTGGTGCCGTAATACGCGTCCCAGACGTTCTGGTACATGATCTGCAGCGGCTGCGCCTGCGTGATCACGTTCGGCGACGTCACGCACGCGAGCGCCGGCGTCTGCGCGACGGGTGGGATCGGCCGTCCGAACAGGGCGATCTCGAGCGTCGCCTGCACCTGCGAGCCGTACTCGATCGGCTTGCCCGCGATCTTGATGTCGCCGACCGTGAACGACACGCCCGCGTCGATCCATGCCTGCGGGATCTGGAACGCCGCGTGCAGGATGAACGAGCCCGGATACGGCGCGTTCGTGACCGGATCGACGAGCTTCTCGAAGCCGCGCACGATCTGCCAGCAATCGGCAGCGGTCGCTCCCGCGGGCAGCTTCGGATCGTTGGGCAATTCGTACTGCGCGAAACTCGGCATCTGGATGTAGAGCCCGGGCGGGTCGGCGAGCGAAATGTTCGTACCCGCGCCGACGGCGAGGTTGATCGTCTGCCCGATGTGCGGATCGCTGTTGCGGTAGTTCTGGCCGTACTGTCCGCAACAGATCAACGCCTGCGGATCGGTGTTGCCTTGTGCGCGCTGCACGGTCGCGCCCGCGCCGAGCCCGAGCTCCGTCTGCAGCGTGTTCGGCGTCGCCGTCAGGTGCATTGCGCCGCCCGTGAACTGCGTGGGCTTGCCCATGCGCACGGCCACGGTACCGCTGTTCCATTTGTTGAGCGGGTTGTAGGCGGGACGGCCCGTCTGCGGGTCGATAACGGGCTTGCCGCTCGCCGGATCGACGAGTTGCAGGTCGGCGACCGTGACCGTCACCCACTGCCCCTTCGGCGCACCGCGGTTCAGCGCATCCGTATAGACGTCCGCGACTTTCTGCGGGTCGATGCGCCAGAGCGTCTGGTAGTACTCGGGGTTCTCGCACGTGAAATCGATGCGCACGATCTTGCCCTGCGCGTTGCGCACCACGCTGAATTCGCAATATTCGTCGAGCCAGCCGCGCGGGCCGTACGGCCCGAACGCCTCGAGCTGCCCGCTCCAGTCCGCCTGCGGACAGCGCACTTGTGGAATTGGATACTTTTGCAGATTTCCCGTGTCGGCGAGCTGGTACAACGCGTCCTGCGCGAGGTTGTACGGATTCGGCGGCGTCTGGTTCTGCCCGATGTACTGCACGAGCCGGTTGGGGAACGCGATCCAGGCGACGTCGACGGCCGCCGAGCCCGCCGGGATGGGCGTGTTCAGCGGGTTGTAGTAGCCGGTCTGCGCCGCGGCGTAAAGCGAATTCCACGGGTTGCCCGCGATCGCCTGGTTCGTGAAGCCGTCGACGTTCTGGCTCCACAGCGCGGCGAGCCTCTCGTAGGTGGCGGGATCGTCGGGAAAATCGTTGTTGCAGGCCGGCGTCGTGAAGCGCACCAGGCGGTAGCTCTTGGTTTTCGGATCGTAGCTGTACTTCGGCGTGACGGGTGTTCCGGAACCGCTCGGCATGACGCAAACTCCTTGCTATCAATCGGCCTCGTAGACGGAAAACTGCGCATTGCGCGGACCGAGCCCGAGCGCCTCGGACTCGATCCAGACGTAGTACGTGCCCGCATCGGGCGGCACGAAATCGACTTCGTAGCGGCCGTCGGCGCCGCGCTTGGCGGCGGCGCGTTCTTGCCAGACGCCCGGCGCCTCGAACACGAGCGCGCGCACGTCGTCGGCGCGCCGCGGCGTACCGCGCTCGGCGTCGGTCAGCGCGAATTCGAGACGCGCGGGCGCGCCGCGCGCGAGCCGGCGCGGCGGGTCGACCGCGACGACGCGCGTCTTCGGGCCGCTCGCCGGCGCTTCACCCTCGACGTTGATCGCGAAGCAGGCGATGACGCGTGGCGAATCGAGGAACATCGCGACGTCGTACGTCCCCGGCTTGTCGACGGGCACCGTGGTCGCGTAGTCGCCGCGCGCGCGTTCGCGCAAGCCGTGATCGACGACGAGCGCCGCGCGCGGCGCGTGTCCGCCCGTGCTGAAACCGCCGGCCGGCGCCGCCATGCCTTCTTTGTAGAGATAGATCATGCGATCGGCTTGATTCGGCACGAGCACGGCCGGTCCGTCGGGTGCCGGCACGATCGCGTCGGCGAGCCCGCCCGCACCGAGCGCGTGCTGTCCGGCCGGAAAATCGCCCGCGTCGATCGCCTTGCCTTCGCTGCCGAGCGCGTCGAGCGGGATCATGAGCACGCTCTCGCTGTCGCGCCGGTGCACGTAGGCGACGAGATCGGTATACGCGATGCGGTCCGGCGCCCCGTCGACGTCGCCCGTCTGCACGATGCGGTTCGTCGCCGCATCGAGCACCTGCACGAGCCCGCGCTGCGGATTCGCGAGCAGCGCGCGGCGGCCGTCGGGCGCGAAACGGAGTTGCGCGGCGCCCGGTGCGACGTCGACCGTCGCGAGCAACTTCATGCTGCGCGCATCGATCGCGAACACGCGCCCGCGCTCTGCATCGACGGCGTATACCGCCTTCGCCGCGGTCGAATAGGCGACGAGACCGGGCGCCGCGTCGAGCTTCGCGCGCACGAGCGATCGTGTATGTCGCAGATCGACGCGCACCACGCCCTCGCCGCTCGCCGCGAACACGGTGTTGCCGTCCTCGCTCGCCGCGAGCTCGCGCGCGGCGCCGAAATCGACGTGCGATGCCGCGAGCGTCTTTTCGTCGACGACCGTCATGCCGGCATCGTCCGCCACGACGATGCGCGCGCCGACCGCGAGCACGCGACGCGGATGGGCCGCCGTATCGATTTCCTTGACGATGCGCCAATGGCGCGTGTCGGCGACGGCGATTTTGTCCGAATCGGGCATCGACACGAACAGCCGGTCGTCTTCCGCAGCGAGCGCCCAGTCCGCGCCCGGGCTGCGCAGCACGAGCATGTCGAGCAGCTGCGAGCCGCCGAAGCCGAACAGCGGATCGACGACGCTGATCGTGTTGTCGGCCCCGAGCGCGAGCACGTAATACGCGTTGAGATCGACATCGGCGCGATTGACGAGATCGGCGCCGAGGAACGTGACGACTTCGCGCTTGCAATCCGGTGCCGCGGCACCCGCGCGCCGCCGCGACAGCCACGCTGCCGGCCGCACGCCACCGATCGGCGCACCCGTGGCGGTGTCGCGCAGGCGGAACTCGAAGGCGACGGGCTCGCCTGCGCGGGCCGGCGTGGTCGAAAAATCGATGCCGATGCCTTGGTCGACGACATGCTGCGACGACGGCGCGCCGGCAGCGAGCGCCGCGAAAGCCAAGGCCGCGAACGCGAACGTCATTGACGCGGCAACCGCTTCGGCCGATGCGGCGCCTTGATCGTCGGCGCGGGCGCGGCTTCGGGCACGGCGGCCATGAGCGCCGGAGGCGGCGCGCTCCACGTCGCCACGCCGCCGCCCGGCGAGACCACACGGAAGTCGTTCGTGCGGCGCGTCATCGTCTGCGTCCAGAAACCATCTTTGACGGCGGCGCTGCCGCCGTTGATCCACACGTTCGCGACGTAGCCGCCCGCCTCGCAGAGCGTGCGGCCCGTGCGCTGCTGTATGACCTTGTTGGGGCATGGCGTGACGAAACCCGCGATCGTCGTGCCGCCACCCGGATTGTCGGCAACGGACGTGATCGCGACGGTGTCGGGGAATGCCGCCGCGGCGGACGGTGTCCACGGCGCGACGCGGAACACGCCCCAGGCGCCGCCCTGAAAAATGTTCGCCGTCCATGCGCGATAGAGGTAATCGCCGGGGACGCCGAAGCGTCCGCCCGCGGGCGCCGAGCCCGGCGTGTCGTCGAGCACCACGTCGTACGCGCTCGCCGCGCCGTAGCCCGTGAGCGTGCCGACGCTCACCGACTGCGGGTTGTAGCCGATCTTCGTCGACGCTGCGGCGTAGGGCTCTTCCTGCCACAGGTGGCCGGTGAGCTCCCACGTGATCTGGTTGTCGCCGTCGCCGCCCGGCATCACGAGGCGGAAACGCGCCGGCATGTGCGCGGGCGCGCGGAAGATCGGCGTCTGCGGTTCGGCGCCGACGAGTGCGTTCGCGGTGGTTTTGGTTTCGTCGACTTGCGACATCTGCAAGAGCGAGATGTTTTGCAGATCGGTCTGCGAGAGGTTCGTCCAATCCTTCGGTGCTTGCTCGCCGAGCGCCGTGTCGAGCAGCGGTCCGAAGCGCAGCCAAGCCGGCTCCGCACGGTAATTGAACCCGGCGAGCGGATTGCCCGTGGCCCACCACGAATTGCCGTTCGTGAGCATGTTCGCGTCGTTCTGGTAGGCGACGACGAACTCGCGAAATACCTTGTCGCCGTTCCAGACCGTGGCCGACGCCGCCGATTGCGGATCGGGCGTCCAATGCGAGCCCGCAGGCTCGACGACGAGCGCGCCGAACAAGCCGCGATACACCTGCATCAGGGGATCGGACGGCATCAGGTTCACGGCGCCGAATTCGACGGGCGTCTGCTTGCCATTTTCGATCTTGCCCGCGTACCACCAATATTCGACCTTGCCGTGCGGCGGCGCCGTTTGCACGGCGTTCGCGCCGACGCTTGCGCCGTCGCTCGTGCGCATGTCGTAGCTCACGAGCTGCGCGTGCAGGCCGACGTTCGGCGACGAGGCGATCTCGACGTAGTTGTACGGCGTCGCGTACGTGAGACCAAAGCGTGAGGCCGCCTCGTAGGCGCTGAACACCGGTTCCTTGCCCGTGAAATCGTTGACGAGCGTGACGTGGACCCAGTCGCCCGCGTTCGCGCGCAATACGAGCGGCTCGACGTTCTTGACCGGCGCGAACGCTTGCCCTTTCGGCACCACGACGTAAACGAGGCCGAACGGATCTTCGAGCGGATGCGCGGTGTCGCTCTTGCCGTTGCCGAGATTGACGCCGCGCGCGTTGTATTCGAGCGTCGCTTGCGCGTCGCCGAGCGCCTGCTGCACGGTCATCGCATGCACTTCGTACTCGCGGACGCAGGGCTTGCCGCCCGTGCAATCGCTGCTCATGCCGGGCGCCGGCTTGAACGCATCCGCGGACGTCGGCGGCGCATGCGCGATCGACGCGAGGAACGGTTCGGGCTTGTCGGGATTGTAGGCGCGCAGCAATCCCCAGGCGCCGTTCGTGAGACCTTCGTACGAGGCGCTCGGGTTGTAGAGGTAATCCGTCGGAGCCGCCGCACCGAGGCGCGGCATGTCGAACAGCATCTCGTAATGTTCGGACAAGATGATGAACTGCGTCTCGCGATAGCCCGAATTCTCGAGATAGGGCTCGGCGAGCCAGCGCACACCGTGCATCGTGAAATCGTGCATCGAGGTGTGCGCGCCCGCGAGCAGGCGGATCTGCACCTTGTCGCCTTCGTAGGCTTGCAGGAGCGGCGTGTACGGATCGGTCGGGTTCATTCCCTGCGAGATCGGCAGCAAGGGGAATTTGAAGCAACTGGCACCGCTGCACGCGGGATCGATCTTGGCGCCCGGCACCGGTTGCGTCGAATACGCGGGATCGAGACGCTCGATGCTGCGGAACGCCGAAGAAAGATCGGCCGCGTCGGGGGCCGCCTTCGCGTTCGGCGTCGCCGGCTTGAACACGCGCATGGGCAGCGGCTCGCCGCGATAGTTCATCGAGATCATGCCGGCACCGAAATCCGAAACGAGCAGCGGCTGCGGCGGCCACGGCGCTTTGCCCGGCAGATTCGGCACGAGCGATTGCGGGATCTGCGCCTCGGGTTGAGGCGGGCAGTTGAGGCAGTTGAGCACGTGCGCGGCGTCGGCCCAGCCGTAGTACGGCTGATGCGGCTTCACGGGCGTGCAGTCGAAATCGGGCGGACCTTGCGTGACGGTATGGCCGTCCGGCGTCGTGTAGCTGTAGCAGTCGGGCTTGTCGCGGCTCGTCTGCGTGTACGCGTGCTGCGTATCGCCCCATTCGAGCGCGAATTCGCGGTAATTGTCGCCCGCGTCTCGCGGCGATTTGAACAGCACGTTCGCCGCATAGCTCGTCGGACCGCCATCGTCGCGCGTGCCGAACTCGGTCTTGCCGTCGAGCGAGGTCCATTTCGTCTCCGCGGGCTCGACGAGCACGCCGGCGTAGAGACCGATCATCTGATGCGTCGACGGGCCGAAGTGATCGTGCGTGAACACGGTCATGTAGGTGCGATCCTTGCTGTCGACTTTCGCCGGCTGCTGCATGAGCGGGTCGAGCCACCAGCGCTGCACGGTGGCCTGCGCACCCACCCACGCCTTGCTCGTCGGCGTCGGGCCGTCGCCGAGTTCCTTGATCGATTTCGCGCTGAGCTTGATCTGGTGCTTGTGCGTCGCGTCCCACAGGCCGCCCGTCTCGTTGATGCCGCGGATGCGCTCGCGCACTTCTTCGGGGCTGAACGTGCCGTCTTCGTAATTGAAGCCGTTCGCCGCGCCGTCGGAGGCGAGCACGTCGAATTTCACGAGATGGATGTGCTGTCCGAGGATGTCGGTCGGCGTGCGCACTTCGAAATCGTCGAGCTCGAAATACGCCGGCACGAGATTCGTGTGCCAGTACTCGACGACGTCGTTGTTCGCCGCGCGCAGGAACAAGGGTTCCGGCGGCTTGCGGCCGTCGACGAACGCCTTCGCATCGTCCCAGAGCGACATCATGCGCTGCTGCGGATAGTGCCAGCCGGCCTTGTTGAACACGGCGTCGAGCTGCAGATCGACGCCTTTGTAGACGCGCGCCGGATTGCCGACGGGCTGGCCGTCGACGACGGCCGGGTCGGCGAACGGCGCGCCGTGCTGCGGCCCGCGCGGCAGGCCGTTGACCTTGAACGGTGCGGCCTTGCCGTCCGGCGTGTAGCTCGCGTGCAGATGATCTCCGAAGAAATCCATCGCCTCGCGCTCGATCGGCGTACCCTGCTCCGGCAGTTCATAGGCGGTGATCGCCGAAAGATCCTTCGACCAATCGAGCGCAGAGTGCTGCTCGTTCGCGACCTTGGCCGCCGTGATGAGGTGACGCGGCAGGCCACCGTCGAGCGCTTCGTGCGTCTTCGGATCGACGGCGAAATCGAGCGGCGGGTGCGGCGCGCGATGTCCGGCGATGCCGGGGACGAAGAACGGGAATCCGGGATGGCCGTCGCCGACGACTTTGGCCTGCCCGTCGACGATCTTCACTTTCGCGGGCAACGGCGCCATCGCGTACTGCGGCAGCGGCACGACGGCCGGAATCGGTGTGCCGCGCGCGATCTCGCCGTCCGGCAACGCGCGCGCGTCGGCTGCGGGGCGGCCGTCGCGATCGAGCGCGGTGCCTGCCTCGAACACGTCGTGCACGCGATAGAGTGCCCACATGCCCGCGGCGAAGTGCGGGTAGAAATGGCAGTGGAAGATCGAATCGCCGACCGTCAAATTGCGATTGCCGCTGCCGTCGAACACGAGTTCGGCCGTGAACGACGACCCCGGGCCCACCGCCTGCGAATCGAGGTAGTTGCTGTCCTTGCTGTCCGGGCTGCGCAGCCACTGATGCGCGTGATGATGGTGGATGTGGTGCACGGCGGCGCCCGCGTGCAGCACTCGGAAGCGCACGTGGTCGCCCAAATACGAGTGGTAGACATTCGACGGATCGTCGGGATAGAACGCCTTCGTCGCCTTGCGCCCGGGTTTCGGCTGGCACGGATGGTCGGGATTGAACGTGAGCGGCTCGGCGTCGAATTTGACCGTGAGATCCTGCAATTCCGCGGTCGTGCACGGCGCGTTCGCGGGCACGTCGACGACGAGCGCCGGATCGCCTATCGCCCAGGAACTCAGAAAGAATTCCTCGAACTTGCATTCCGGACAATCCGCGGCGGCGCCCACGCCGATGCGGTTCGCGAGGACTTCGGGCGCGATGCCGCCGATGCCGTAGTTGATCGCGAACGAATCGGCGCCCGCGTCGGTGCGCGGGACCTGGCTGTTCGTCGCGTACATGAAATACGGGAACGCCTGCACCACGTCCTGCGACTCGTGATAGACGACCGACACTTCGCGGAACGGCAGGTTGCGTGCAGGCAGCAGCGGGTTGTCGCCGGGCCCGCCCGGCAGCAGCCCGCGGTTCGGACCCGTGACGATCGCGGTCAGATCGGTGTGCACGATGTTGCCGTCGCGATCGAGCATGCGCAGGATCGGCGTGCCGGCATGCGCGTGTCCGGCCGGGTACGTGGCTGCGTAATCGATCTCGGGATGGCCGTCGGGCAAGGTCCCGCGCGTGGCCAGCCGCAGGTCTTCCTCGGAGACTTGGCTGCGATACCACTCGCTGCCGCGCGGCTCGACCGTGAGCACGCCGAACAGTCCCGTCGACAGCTGCATTTCGTTGAAATTGTTGTACTGCGCGGCCGTGCTGTAGAGCAGGCTCGTGCCTTCTTCCTGCGCGTAGAGGCGGTAGACGATCGTCTTGCCCGGCGCGACGAGGCCGCTCATCGGGTTGTTCGGGCCGACCGGATTCTGGCCGACCCAGGTGCCGTCGCTTTCGATGCGATCGACGAGCTGCATCCCGGTGACGTGGATCGACGCGCTGCGCGTGACCGGCTGCAGCACGTCTTTCTGCTTCGGATCGAGCAGGTTCGTGAACGTGATCTCGACGCAGCTTCCCGCGTTCGCCCGCAGCACCATCGGACGCGGACGCTTGTCGGGTCGCAGCATGACGTGACCCGGCTTGAGCTCGCCGCCGGCGCCATCCGTCGAGACCACGTCGGTGCGCAACGCGTAGATCTCGCCGTCCGTGCGCGTCGTGCCGAGCCGATTGACCTGGAACGCCTCGTCGAGCGCGACCACGTCCGCTTTGACGACCGTCTCGCAGCGCTGCGGCGGCGCATCGGCGGCGCGAGCGTACGATCCGAACGACGTTGCCGTCGCGATCACGCCGAGTGCGGCGAATTTTCCGATCGAGAACCCCTGACGCCAGCCTGCAATCGCCATCGTCGTCCCCTTGGTCGGCGCGCCTTCGCGGCACGCGTTTGCGCCGTGGCCGGCGCGCACGCCGAAGCCACGGCTCCCGATCCGCACTGTTGCCGTTCGCGCTTCCCCGATGTGTGCGCGCTTCCTGGAACTCCTTGAGGCGAGCCGCGGCGGCCGTCCCATGCCGCCGCGAGCCGCAGAAAATTCTTACATCGCCCCCGGGAGCCGGATAGCTGTATACGTTGCCAGTAGACATGCGCGGCGCAGTGCCGCGCGCAGACGCGCGAGTCCGCGTTACATTTTTTTTCACGCGGGCGCTCGCCGCGCTCGCCTGCCGATCCCGTGTTGCGGGATACTGCCGCCTCGTTCGACGTCGGGACCGCCGATGCTGCTCTATGCGCTGCTGTTCGCCGTCGCCGTCTGGGCCGGCATCCAGAACGCCCTCGCAGGCGGCGGCACGTTCATCACCTTCCCGGTGCTGCTCATGGCGGGGCTCGACGCGCGCGCCGCGAACATCACCTCGACGATCGCATTGTTCCCGGGCCAGGTGACGACCGCATTGGCCGGCCGCTCGCAGGTTTCAGGGAACGCGCAGATTTCGTTCCGCGCGTTGTTCGCGATCAGCATCGTCGGCGGCGCCGTCGGCGCCGGGCTGCTGTTGCTGACGCCGAGCGCCTTCTTCGAACGGCTCGTCCCGTTCCTCGTGCTCGTCGCGACGGGCATCTTCACCTGGGGCAGCTTCTTCCGCCGCACCGGCGAGGACGGCCTGCACTTGGGCCGCGCGTCGCTCGCCTGCGCGCAATTCGCGATCGCCGTCTATGGCGGCTACTTCGGCGGCGGCATCGGCATCCTCATGCTCGCCGCCTTGACCGCCGCAGGCTGGCAATTCCGTCACGCAGGCGCGACCAAGAACGCTCTCGCCGGCGTCATGAACGCGGCGGCGGTCCTCGTCTTCGCGTTCTCGCCCGACGTCGATTGGATCAAGGCGGGCGTGCTCGCCGCAGGCTCGATCATCGGCGGCCAGATCGGCGCGTATCTGCTCATGCGCATCAATCTCAATCTGCTTCGCGCCTTCGTCGTGCTGATCGGGCTTGTCCTTACGGTTGGCTTGTTTGCTCGTGCGTATGGCTGAGGTTTGTTCTGTTTTCGGATGCACATTTTTTCGCTTTGAGCAGAGCTTCCGCTCGTCCTGCGGCCGAGCGGGTAACTTCTTTGCCTCGCGCAAAGAAGTCACCAAGAAACGCGTGCAAGCGGCCGTGAGGCGAAAACCGTACGGGATGACATTCTGAGATGGTCACCATTCGCTCGGCCGTCGATACCGCTCCAACGCTGCACCATCGAGGTGCTACGACTTCACATGTCCACGATCTGCTTCTACGTGCCTGGATAGGACCTCAACGATTTCGTCTTGGAGCGGTATCGACGGCCGAAGCGACTTGTGGATGCGTTCTGCCTTCATCCCGTACGGATCTTAGCTCCGAGGCCGCT
>DASRGX010000335.1:0-29304 GCA_035650835.1 Rudaea sp.
CCGCCTTGACCTGCGCGCCGATGTCGTACTTCCAGTTCTTGAGGTACCCGCTCACGCGCGCGTAGATCGGCGCACGCGCATAGGCCTCGAGCCGGCCGGGCAGCTCGAGCGCGCTCGCGTCGGCGCTGCGCTCGGGCGCAACGACGGCGACGGTCGGCAGCGCCTGCGCTTCGGTCCAATCGCGCAGACGCGAGTTCTCGGCGGCGCGCGTGATCACGCCGTGCACGACGATCGCGATCGCGACGACACCGGCAATCGCTCCGGCCGCACGCAGCCGGCGCCAGGGATGGTTGCGTTCATGCTGTGGCATGGGCTTCTCCGAATGTGCGCGGCGCGGGTTTCTCGCCGTAGCGCCGGTGGACGATGCTGAAAACGACGGGCACGAAGAACAGCGTGGCGACCGTCGCGAAGACGAGGCCGCCGATCACGGCGCGGCCGAGCGGCGCGTTCTGCTCGCCGCCTTCGCCGAGGCCGAGCGACATCGGCGCCATGCCGATGATCATCGCGAGCGCCGTCATGAGCACGGGACGCAAGCGGACGAATCCCGCCTCGAGCGCCGCTTCGGTGGCATCGCCGAACTCGGCCAGCTTCTCGCGCGCGAAGCTGATCACGAGCACGCTGTTGGCGGTCGCCACGCCCATGCACATGATCGCGCCCGTCAGCGCCGGCACCGAGAGCGTCGTATGCGTCGCGAACAGCATCCAGACGATGCCCGCGAGCGCCGCCGGCAACGCGGTGATGATCACGAACGGGTCGCTCCACGACTGGAAGTTCACGACGATCAGGAAATAGATGAGCACGATCGCCCCGGCCAGGCCGAACAGCAGGCCCGAATACGCGTTGTTCATCGTGCGCACCTGTCCAACGAGCGCCACGGTCGAACCTTTAGGCTTGTCCTTCGCATTCGCCTCGACGAGTTTTTGGATGTCGGCCGCGACGGTGCCGAGATCGCGGCCTTGCGTCGTCGCGAAGATCTGCACCATCGACTGGATGTCGTACTGCGACACCACCGCGTTGGCGCTGCCGCGCGAGAACTTGGCGATGCCGCCGAGCACGGTCGTCGTCGGCGCGCCGGGCGCGTTGATCGAGAGGTTCTGCAGTTTTTCGAGCGAATCGACTTGATACTGCGGCGTCTGCATGACGATCGGATAGTTGACGCCGTTCTGCGGATTGAGCCAGAACGTCGGCGCGACCTGGCTCGATCCGGCGAGGTTCACGACCAGGCTGTTCGTGACGTCGCGCTCGGTCACGCCCGCGAGTCCGGCGCGCGAGCGGTCGACCTCGACGTTGAGCACGGGCGCCGCAGCGGACTGCTGGATGTGCGCGTCGACCACGCCCGGAATATGGCGGATCGCAGCGAGCAGCTTGTTCGCGTAGGCGAAGTCGGCTTCGAGGTTGTTGCCGCGCACCTGCAGATCCACTGGCGCGGGCGCACCGAAATTCAGAATCTGGCTCACGATGTCGGCCGGCAGAAACGAGAACGTGAAGCCCGGGAAGCGGCGCGGCAGTTGCTCGCGCATGCGCTCGACGTAACCCGCGGTCGGCCGGTGACCCTCGGCGAGCGAGATCTGGATGTCGCCGTCCTGCTCGCCGATCGTACCCGTGTTGTTGTAGATCGTATTGATGCTCGAGATGTAGGAGCCGACGTTGTCCACCGTCGCAGCGAGCTCGTCGGCCGGGATGATCTCGCGGATCGCCTTTTCGACGTCGGCAAATTTCGCCGCGGTCTCCTCCACGCGCGTCCCAACCGGCACGCGCACGTGCATGAGGATCTGCCCGCCGTCGACGGCCGGGAAGAAATTGCGTCCGAGCATCGGCAGCATGAGGAACGAGGCGCAGACGAAGAGCAGGAACCCGGCGACGAACACGCGGCGATGCGCGATGGCCAGTGCGAGCAGTTCGCGATAACCCCGGCGCAGCGCGACGAAGCGCGACTCGAACGCGCGCTGGAAGCGCACGAGGGGATGCGGGGACGGCGCCGCGTCGGCGACCTCGACGTGCGCGGCGTGCGGCTTGAGCAAGTATTTCGCCATGGTCGGCACGAGCGTGCGCGACAGCACGAACGAACAGACCATCGCGAACATCACGGCTTCGGCCATCGGCACGAACAGGAAGCGCGCCACGCCCTGCAGGAAGAACATCGGGATGAACACGATGCAGATGCACAAGAGCGACACGAACGCGGGCACGACGATCTGCGAAGCGCCGTCCATGATCGCGTCTTCGACGGCCTTGCCCTGCTCGAGATGGTAGTTGATGCTTTCGATCGTGACGGTCGCCTCGTCGACGAGGATGCCGACGGCGAGCGCGAGGCCGCCGAGCGTCATGATGTTGAGCGTCTCGCCCATCAGCGAAAGCCCGATCACCGCACCCAAGATGGAGAGCGGAATCGACGTCGCCACGATCAGCGTCGAACGCCAGCTGCCGAGGAACAGGAGGATCATGAGGCTCGTCAGCGCCGCCGCGATGACGCCTTCCTTGAGCACGCCGTTGATCGCGTTGCGCACGAACATCGATTGGTCGCCGACTGGCTTGACGTCGAGATCGTCGGGCAGCGACGGTTTGAGCTCCTCGACCATCTTCTTGATGCCGTCGATGATCTCGAGCGTCGAGGTCGCGCCGTTCTTGAACACCGACATGAGCACCGAGCGACCGCCGTCGACATGCACGATGTTCGTCTGCACCGCGTTGCCGTCGCGCACGTGCGCGACGTCGCGGACGTAGACCATCGCACCGTTGATGCTTTTGATCGGCAGGTCGCCGAGCTCGTCGATGTTCGACGGCGCGTTGTTGAGATTGACCGTGTACTCAAGGCTGCCGATCTTCTGCGTGCCGGCCGGCACGATCAGGTTCTGCGCCGCGAGCGCGTTGGCGACGTCCTGTCCCGTGAGCCCGCGCGCTTGCAGCGCGGCGCTGTCGAGGTCGATCTGCACCTGACGCGACTTGCCGCCGAACGGCCAGGGGATCGCCGCGCCCTGCACGGTGACGAGCCGCGAGCGGAGCTGGTTCATGCCGAGATCCGCGAGCTGCTGCTCGGTCAGCCCTTTGCCCGAAAGCGCGAGCTGCAGGATCGGCACGGTCGACGCGCTGTAATTGATGATGAGCGGGGGCGTCGTGCCGGGCGGCATCTGCTTGATCAGCGTCTGCGCGATGGCCGTGACCTGCGCATTGGCCATGTTGATGTTGGCGCTCGGGTGGAAAAAGATCTTGACGATGCCGAAACCGGTATACGAATTCGCCTCGATGTGCTCGATGTCGTTGACCGTCGTCGTCAGCGCGCGCTCGAACGGCGTGGTGATGCGGCCCGACATCTGATCGGGCGGCAGCCCCGTGTATTGCCAGGCGACGGCGACGATCGGGATGTCGATGTTCGGAAAGATGTCGGTCGGGGTGCGCAGCCACGCGAGCGGCCCGATCAGGAGGATCAGCAGAGCGAGTACGACGAACGTGTAGGGGCGCGAGAGCGCGATGCGGACGATGCCGATCATGACGCGGATCCGACGATGACGCGAGCCGCAATTATCGGGGCGCGATGCGCGCTTTCGAGCTCGCGCTCGATGAAGATTTGTTCACGATGAAAAATCTTTCATGTTCGCGCCCGCCGAGCGGTTCAGCTCGTGCGCGCTCCGGCCTGGCCGCACGGCCAGCAATACAGCGTCATGCGCGCGCCGCCACCTTCGTTGTCGGCGATCTCGAAGCAATAGCCGTGCAGCTTCGCGATCGCGGCGACGACGGAAAGCCCGAGCCCGTACCCCGCTCGCTCGTCGCCTTGCGCGCGACTGCGATAGAACCGTTTCAATACGGCCTCGCGCTCGGCGCGCGGAATGCCGGGACCGCTGTCGAGCACGTCGATGCGCGCACCCGCCGCACCCGCGCTCGCCCGCAGCGTCACGCGACCGGCGGCCGGCGTGAACTTGATCGCGTTGTCGACGAGGTTGCTGACCGCCTCGAACAGAAGCGACGCATCCGCGTCGAGCGGCGGCAGCGCGGCGGTTTCGAGCGCGAACGCGATGCGCTTTTCTTCCGCGAGCGGTGCGTAGAGCTCGTGCACGCGCTTGAGCGTCTCGCCGGCGTCGACGCGGTCGAAGCCCGAATGACGGCTCAGGTCTTCGAGCTCCGAAAGGCGCAGCAGCGCGCGGAAGCGGTCGAGCAGCGCGTCGGCATCGACGATGCAGCGCTCGACGAGCTCGGCGCGAGCATCTTCCGTACCGCTTCGTTGCTGCAATCGATGAAGCTGCGCACGCAGCCGCGTGAGCGGCGTGCGCAGATCGTGCGCGATGTTGTCGGTGACGCCTTTCACCTCGCCGAGCAGTCGCTCGACTTCGTCGAGCATGCGGTTGACGATGCTGGCGAGCATGTCGACTTCGTCGCCGCGCGCCGAGAGCGGGAGCCGCACGCCGAGGTTGCCGCGCATGATCGGCGCTATCGCCGCCTCGATGCCGCGCACGCGCCTGAGCGGCCCACGGCTCAGCAGGAAGCCGCCGATCACGCCCGGGATCAGCAGCAGCGACAAGGCCCAGCCGAACGCCGAGCGCATCATCGCGCCGATGCGGTCGGCCACGCTGGTGTAGCGCGCGAGCACGAGCTCCTCGCCCGATTCCAAGCGCAGGGCCACGCCGAGCGCGCGCGCGTTGCGCTGACCGCTCGTCGCCTGCACGCCCATCGGCAGCACGCGGATCTCGCCGTCGGCGACGAGCCTTTCGGGCGGACGCTCGATGTTGCCCGCCACGTAGGCACCGTGCGCATCGAACAAGCCGTAGTACATGACGCCGCGCAGATCGAGCTGGTCCGTCGCGGCGAGCATCGCCGGTAAGCGCTCGCGTTCGACGGCCGCGAGATAGTGCACGCGCTGCTCGAGTATCTCGCCGACGACGCGGTCGAGATATTGCGTCGTCTGCCAATTTATCGTCGCGACGAGCACGATGCTCCAGGCGAGGAAGAACGCGCCGTAGATCACGAGCAGGCGGATCGCGCTCGACCGCCAGCGGCCCGGCAGAGGTTCCGGCGCTTGAGCGGCGCGCTCGCTCACGACGCAGCCTTGATCATGTAGCCGCAGCCGCGCACCGTGTGGATGAGCGGACGCTCGCCGCCGTCGACCTTGCGCCGCAGCCGCGCGATGTGCACGTCGATCACGTTCGTGCCCGGGTCGAAGTGATAGCCCCACACGCTCTCGAAAATCATCGTGCGCGTGAGCACCTGGCCGGAGTTGCGCATCATGAATTCGAGCAAGCGGAACTCGATCGGCAGCAACTCGAGCACCGCTTCGCCGCGTCGCGCCTGGCGCGCGATGAGATCGAGTTCGAGGTCGCCGACGGCGAGCTTCGTCTGCGGCGCGGCGCCGCGCCGGCGCAGCAGCACCTCGACGCGCGCCGCCATCTCGTCGGGAGCAAAAGGTTTCGTCAGATAATCGTCGCCGCCCGCGCGCAAACCGCGCACGCGCGCGTCGACATCGCTCAACGCGCTGATCATGAGCACGGGCGTGTCCACACCCGCGCGCCGCAGCTCCGTGACCACCTCGAGCCCGTCGAGGCCCGGCAGCATGCGATCGAGCGTGATCGCATCGAACGTGCCCGACCGCGCGCGGCTCAAGCCCTCACGCCCGTCGGCGACATGCTCGACGTCGTTGCCGTGCGCAGCGAGCTCGGCCATGATTTCGCGCGCCGTGACGGGGTCGTCTTCGATGGTTAGGATTTTTGCCAAGCCGAACCCTCAACAGGCATCGGGAAACTATCGATGCCTGTCGAGTGTACCGGATGGATTTCGTGCGACAAATTCGTCGTCGCCGTTCCGCTAGGCTCGGCGCGACCTATGCCTATTTCGAAGACGAACCGTGCGATTCCCGTCTCCAATACTCTTGCGCTCGTTGCCTTCGCTCCACGAGCTCCGGCGACACGACTTCTCGTTCAAAACGGACGGGATACCGGCGCCCGAACATTGCGCGCCATCCTCGACGCCTTAGAAAATTTTCGAGCTTCGGCAATATCCGCTCCGTTTCCGCTTCAGTCAGCTCATGGGGCGAGAAATGCTCTCCTTTTGTGCAAGGCAGATAAACGATCCATTCGCCGCCTGAGAATTCGACGTTGAAATGGAAAGCACCTGCGTCGTCCTCGTACTCGACGCCCTCGCCCCGGTCGACTAATTTAATGGCATAAGTTTTCATGGCACGTAGAGTATCGGAATGCCGCGAGCCGTCAAAATCGGCAATTCGATCGTGGACCATATCTGTCCCTGCGAAAGTATGACCGCCCTTGCCGTTCCCGTTGCGTTCATTGCAAACGTCGCAGATGCGGCTTTCCAAACTGGTCCGAGGCCGGGCACTCCAAGCCTCTCCGCAAAATCGAGCGCTGCGCCGACGGGAGTATCGGCAATCGTCGTGCCGCCAAGCCCCTCGGCAATTCCACGCGCGCCCTGCCTGTAGCCAGACCAAAAAACCGAACTGGAGCCACCGTTCAACCCGGCAACCCACAGTGTGGCAGTACCCCAGGCGTAACCGGCGTACTTGCCTCCCGTGTAGGCCCCTCCATACGTGGCGCCGTCGATCCCGAGTATCTCGCGCGTTTCAGCAAGATCCCCATATCCGAAGCTCGCCATCTTTACCAACGCGTCTCCGGCACCCGCAGCGAAATCAACCAGCGGCTGCGGCAGGGCTGGCGGCTCGAAAGCGAGCGCATACGTGAGGTCTTGCATTTGTTCAGCCATCGCCTCCATACGCGCATCCAATGCGCGCTGCTGGGCGACTCCGGTCGCGAGCGACCCGAAGGCATAGCTGAATGCGGAACTCAACGCGCCATTCGCAAACTTCCCGCCGGTGAGACGAGATGTCGTTCCACCGACGATCGATACCGCTATCCCATCGGCGAACCGATTGCCGGTATTGATATGCGGATTGATCGCCGCACTCAAGCCGGCACTGATGAAGCCGTGGCCGAACTTGCCGCCCTGGATCTGTGCCATCACGCCGCCTTCGATCGCGTGCGCAGCGACGTTCTGGAACGTGCCCGCGCCGAACTGCGTGCCGATGCCGAAGCTGACGCCGGCGTCGAACGCGCCTTCGACGGCGCCCGTCAGATTGCCCGAGGTGATGTAGCCGGCCGCGAAGCCGCCCACGACGACGTCGGCCACCGCGGTTTCCTGCGCGGCGAGGCTCGCCGCGCCCCAGCCGTTCATGCCGATCACCTCGCCCGCTTCCACGCCGGCGAACACCGAGATCGCGATCGCCGCCACGTCGCGGAGATAGCCCTGCTGGCGATGGCCCCAGTAGCCGCTCGGGTCGACGCTGCTCAGCGGATTGTTGAGCACGTACGTGTAACGGTTGTAGCTCTGCAGGTCGCTCGGGTCGCCGACGACGCGGTCGGCCTGCTCGAAACGGCCGCCGTTGTAGTCGTAGACGCGGCCGTTCATGTGGATCAGCGCGCTCTCGTCCATCGCTTCGTGGCCGGTGAAGCCGTGATGCGTGAGCGCATCGTTGTAGCCGAAGCGGCTCGCCGGATCGAGCCCGACACCGTTGGCGGGCGACGAGCGCTTGCCGTAGGCGTCGAACCACTGTGCGCCGTTCGGCGATTGCACGACGCCGTTCTGGTCGACGATGCGATGTGTCGAGCCGATGTTCGTCGTATACAAATACTCGAACTGCGTACCCGTCGAGCTGCCGGTCGTCGTTTGCGAGATGATCAGGCCGGCGATGTAACGCTTGACGGTGCGCGTCGTGCCCGTTGCGTTGTCGATCTCGGCGTTGCCGACGTAGTGCGTCACCGAGACGGGCGAGCCCGACTGCGTGCTGTTCGTGTAGTCGCCGCGGACCAGGCGCTGGCGGTCGAGACCGTAGTTCCACGTGGTCGTGTGCGAAGAGTACGGACTCTGGAACGCGACGCGGCGCGCGAGATCGCTCGCCGTGTACCAGATCTGGCGCTTCGTCGCCGGCGAGTTGCCGCGCTCGAGCAGGCGCAGCACGTTGCCGTGGCTGTCGTAGCAGCGCACGTCGTTGCCGGCCGGGTCGCCCGTCACCGCGTCGGGGCCGATCGCGGCAACCTCCATGTCGCCGGCCACGGCGCCGTTGCAGGGTGCGTTGGGCGTCGTCGAGTACGTGCCATAGAGCGCGCTGGTGCCCGAATTGGCGTTCCCGAAGCTGTCGTACGCGTTCGACAGCGTCGTCGTCCACGGGCCGGCGGCCGAGTTCGCGAGCTGCTGCTGGCTGAGCCGCTGCAGCACGTCGTAGCTCGACTTCTCGTAGATCGCCGCGCCGGGGCTCACGTCCGTGCGCGACAGCATGTTGCCGATCGCGTCGTAGCTATAGCTCAGGTTCTGGATCGCGCCGTTCGTAAGCGTGCCGCTCGGCGTTCCCGTCGAGATGCCGGTCAGCCAGCCCATCGGCGCATCGTAGCTGCGCACCGTGGTCATCGCCGCGTTCGCGGCATGCTGCTCCTGCGTCACGTGGCCGCGCGCGTCCATCGCCTGGATGAGCTGATAGACCTGTCCGCTCAGCACGTTTTCGGCGTCCTGCACCTGGTAGAGGTAGCCTTGCGCGTTGTAACTGTATAGTTCTCCACTTTGCGGCAATCCCGTGCCGGAGAACAGGCTCTGGAACGCGCGGCCGAACTGGTCGTACGTGCTCAATTGCTTGTATGCGTAGCCGTTGACGCTCGTATCGAGCTCGCTGAGCCGCCCGTAGGCGTCGTAGTAGGCGTTGCGCGTTTCGGTCGCGGCGAGGCCGACCGCCGGCGAGGCGTTGTCGCTGCTGCTCGCGCTGGCGAGCAGGCCGAGGCCGTTGCCGGCCGTGTCGTAGGTCCAGCTCGCGCTCGCATCGGGCGTACCGCTGCACGTCGCGTTCGCGTAGTCGGTACGGCTGAACGGACGACCCTGGCCGTCGTAGGCCGTGACCGTGCAGGTGGGCGTCGAACTCGTATTGAGCTTCTGGATCTGCTCGCCCAGCGCGTTGTACTGGAACGTGAAGGCGCCGGCGTCCGGATCGCTGAGGCCGGTCTTGCGGCCCAGGGCGTCGTAGGTCATCGTCGTCGTCGCGGACTTGCCGTCGTTGCCGAGCCGCACGACGCTCGTGACGTGCCCGGCGGCGTCGTAGGTGTTCGTGAGCGTCGAACCATTCGCGTCCGTGACCGTCACGATTTGGCCGAGGCGGTTCGTCGACGCCGTCTTGGTCTGCGTGTAGCCCGAGCCGTTCGCCGGCAGTGTGGTCTTGGTGTCGATGCCGGTGGTGCTGCTCGTGTACGTCGTCGTGGTCAGCGAGTTGTTCGGATGCGTGACCTGCACTACGCGACCCTGGCTGTCGTACTTGGTCGTCGTGTAGTAGATCGTCGTGTTGTTCGCGCCGCCGATGAAGCTATTGCCCGGCGGGAACGTCAGGTACGGCTCAGAAACGCGATAGACGCGGCCTTCGTTGTCGTAGCTCGTGCTCACTGCATAGAACTGCGCGGACGAGAATCCCTGCTGCACCTTGAGCACCTCGCGAGCGAGCACGTCGTAGTACGCCCACGTCTCGGGCGAACGTGCCGTGCCGCCGGCGTTCGTCAGCGTGTCGACGCGATAGGCCGCGCCGGACGGACACGGCACGGTCGGCGCGCCGGCCTGGCCGTGACCGCTGCACCAGCGATAGATCGTCTGCGCGGCCGATCCGGTGTTGGTCGCCGTGAAGTACGGGCGGCCGAGCGCGCTGTAGGCGTTGACGACGAGCACGTTGTGCAGATCCGTCGCCTGCGTCGGATTGCCGAACGCGTCGCGCGAATTCACGATCAGCGTCGCCTTTTCCTGCGCCGTCGATCCTTTCGAGAACGGCGCATACGTCGCGTTCGCGTAGATGCCGTACGCGCCGTACACGGAACGCGAGTAGCGCTGCACGGAGGTCGCGCTGGTCGGGTTGAAGGTCATGCCGGCCGCGGTGAGCGGCGTCGTCGCCGAGCAGGCCATCGTCGCACTGCACGTCACGGTCTCGGTTTCGTTGCCGTAGGTGTCGTAGAAATGATACTTGTCGAGCGCCTGGTACGCCGTGCCCGCGGGTGCGCCGTCGGTCGGCGCCATGGGCTGCAGGTGCTCGGCCGTGAGCTGCCCCGTGGTCGGGTCGTAGGCGAATTCGGAATTGCGCGTGATCGTCTGCGCGGTCTGCAAGACGCCGCCGACGACCGGCGTCGCTGTCGTGTACGACGTCAACATGCGGCCGACGTGGAACGTCGCCTTGTAGCCGTTCGACGCCGAGGGCGCGACATCGGTATTGAGCCAGGTCTGCGTCGTGATGGTCTGGCGCAGATCGTTCGCCGAGGAGAGGTTCGTCGCGTTGTACTCGTTCGTGATCGTGCTCAGGACGTTGCCGTACGTTGTGTCGTACGAGAACGACGTGGCCTGCACGCCGATCACGGCGCCGTCGAGGTTGAACTTGAGATCGCGGCCCGACGTGCGGCGCACGTACATAGGCAGCGGCGCGGCGAGCGTCGTGTTGTCGGAAGTCGCCTGCCAGACGTGCCAGAGCCACGCGTTCGACGAGAAGCTGATCTCGGTCTGGTTCGCCTGGAAGGGATTCACCGTACCGTACGCCATGCACGCGGGGCTGTCGGGATTGCCGCCGCCCGCGGGGTCGCAGACGGTGTCGGTCGTGACGCCGTTCGTCCACGCCGAGGTCTGGCTCGGCATGCCGGTCAGCGGGAAGGTCTGGTAATACGCGGTTTTCGTCTCGATCCCGGTCTGGCCGTCGATCGTGTAGATCGCATCGAAACCGAGCGATCCGCGGCCGCCACCCTGCATCTTGAAACCGCTGTACTGGTAGCGGATCGAACTCAGCGCGCCGGGCGCACCGTCCGTCGGGGCGCTGCTGTCGGCGTATTCGACGACGTAGCGCGGCGCCAGCACGTCCTGCACCGGCGCACCCCAGCCCGAATGCATGTAGAAGCCCGTGTATTCGCGGAAATAGACCGAGGTGTACGTGAGCGGTGCGTAGGTCAGCGAGGTGACCGCCCCGAGGCCGGACGTGATCGACGTCACCATGTTGCGCGGCTTGTGATGCAGCGCGCCGCGGAACGTGCTCCAGGAACCGGTGCTTGGATCGATCTCGAGGGAATCGGCGTAACCGTCGCCGTCGAGATCCGCCACGTAGCCGAACCATTCCGGCGTGGTGCCGATGTCGCCCGAGTACAAGCCCGTCTTGATCGGCGTCTGCGCGAAGTCGTTACCCGTCCACAAGTATACATAGTACACATTGGTACCGCGCGGCAGGTACGGCGAGGCGTTCCAGAAATCGACCTTGCCGTCGCCGTCGTAGTCGCCGAGCTGCATCTGTTCGGCGCCGACCGTGTACGTGCAACCGGTACTGGTCACGACGACGCAGCTCGACGGCCCACGCGTGCCGCCCTGGTTGATTTCGTAGAGCCACACGGCGTAGTTGTTCGAGTTCTTGTCGCCTTCGAACACCACGTCGGTGAGGCCGTCGCCGTTGAGATCCGCGACTTGGAATTGCAAGTCGTTGAATACCGAGCGCTGGTTCGCCGGGGTGCTCGCGTTCGAGCCCACCTGCCACATGAGGCTCGTGCTCGGCTGGAAATAGAACGAATTGCCGCTCACGCCGACGGCGGTGAACGCCTGCAGGCATTTGGCGCCGACCTGCGCGCACGGGTACGCGCTCTGCACGGTCGAGATAGGTCCGCGCGCGGCCGACGACGTCGCAGCCGCTTCGACCTGGTCGACGGTCGCCACGAACGTGTCCGTCGTTTCGAGCGTGAACGAGGACTGCACGGCGCCCGTCGACGTGGGCAGGCACGGACCGTTCGCGAATTCGAGCACGACGTCGGCGCGACCGTCGCCGTTGAAGTCGGCCGTGCGCAGCGATTGACGCGTCAGCGATCCCGTGCCGCCGAGGCAAGCG
Organism: Rudaea sp.; assembly: GCA_035650835.1. Classification (GTDB taxonomy): domain Bacteria; phylum Pseudomonadota; class Gammaproteobacteria; order Xanthomonadales; family Rhodanobacteraceae; genus Rudaea. Next base: position 11,861 of record DASRGX010000335.1, read on the forward strand.
ACCGGGCTGCCGGGCGTCCCGAAGGCGACGTTGTACGGTCCCTGGAACGCGAACGGCGTCGTCGAATTGCCGGTCGGCTTGAGCAGGAACACCGTCGCGGTGCCTGCGTCGTCGATCGTGAGCAGATCCGGCACGCCGTCGCCGTCGTAGTCGGCCATGTACATGTCGACGCGGTTCGGGAACATCATCGGCCCGAGCGTGCCCGTCTGCACGTTGCTCGCGACGAGGTTCACGACTTTCTGCGTGAACGGGTACGTCGGATTGCCGGCCACGTTGCCGCCCGTGCTCTGCCAGACGACGAGCTGGTAAGGACCGGTCTGCCCTTCGTACGACTGCGCCTGCATCATGAGCAGATCGGCGCGCCCGTCACCGTTGAAATCGAACAGCTGCCAGGCTCGCGTGTGGTTGTAGAACTTGCTGAATTCGGGACATCCGGCATTCGGATCGTACGTGCTGTTCGAGGTCGGATTGCAGGTGACGGTGCTGAGCTGCACGCCGCCGCCGGCGACCGGCGTCGAATAGGCGACGATGAAATCGCGGTAGCCGCAGCTGCCGTCGTCGCAGTGCAGATAGACGACGTCGCCGCGGCCGTCGCCATCGACGTCGCCGAATTTCACGCCATCCGGCAACGCGTGGAAGAACGCCTGGTTCGAGCTTGCATAGCTCGAACCCTGGTTCGACAGGAACGCGCCGACCGACGCCCAGGCGAAGGTCGTCGGGTTGTAGCACACTTGGCTTGCGCCGCTGCCGCCGCATTCGGTGAGCGCGGTGATCGTCGACAGCGTGCCGTTGATCACGTTCGATGCCGCGCTGTACGTCGGCGTGTAGGTGCGCAGCACGGTCGTGCCCGACTTGACGGTGATCGAGGTCAGGAGCGCCGGAGTCGTGTCGACCGGCGCACCGGCTTGGTAGCTCATATTGAGCTGAGCCGAGCTGCGCGGGACCGTGGCGAAATCGATCTCGCCGCCCAGGTACGTGATCGACGCCGGCACGAGCGCCGCCGGCGTTTGCGGGGTCGGCGCGGAATATTGGAAGTTGATCGCGTTGCCGTTCGAATCCTGGATCTGCGTGAGGTACCAGGCGAGCGTCGTGCCGCCGCTCGCGCCCGGCTGGTAGCGCAGCTGCGCGCTGCTGCCGCCGTAGTGGCGCACCGTGCCGTCCTTGCCGTAAACGGCGAAGACGGTCGGCACGGTGTAGTTCGTGGCGCCTTGGTTGTCCGTCGTCGTCGCGCTTTCGACGACGATTTCGCTGATCGTGTCGATCTCGAGACGGTACACGGCGCCGACCGCGCCGTTGGTGCCCGAGATGAGGTCCATGCGCTGGCCGTCGAGACAGTACGCGGCCGTAGCGGGATTCGTCGTGAGCGGGCCGCCGGAGCTCGGCCCGTCGCCGTGCTCGGGCGCCTGCCGGCAGACGGTGATGGTCGAGAAGCCGCCGAGCTGCCAGCCGTAGCCGAGCAGGCCGTCGCCGAAGCCGCTGTTGTAGATCAGCGAAAGTTGCGGCGTGAGGCCGCCCGAGCCGCGCGGCGCGTAGAGCGGAATGTCGTACTGCGCATTGCCGGCCTGGTCGACGGAGAACTTGCCGCCTGTCGCACCGACGCTGTCGGACGCGGTGTCGTCGGCCGGCGTCGCCGCCAGGCTCGGCGGCGGAGGCGTGGCGAGACCCGAGGTCGCCGTGGCTTTGACTTCCGGCGAAAGGAATAGCGCCGCGCCCGTCGGCGCGCCCGTCGACGATGCCGTGTAGAGGGCATACTGCACGTCCGCGCCCGCCGTCAGATAGTCGATGGCGGAGCCGCTGCTGCCCGTGGCGAGCGGCGTCTGCGACACGGTGTTCGTCTTGAGGTCGATGCGGTAGATCTGCTCGTTCGTGCTCGCCCCGGTCCACGCGACGGAGAGCGCGCAGCTCGTCTGTCCGGCCGGAATCTGGCAGTTGGTCTGATTGACGATGATCGAATTGGCGAACGTGAGCTTGTTGATCGCAGCCGGATTGCTGTCGTGCGGATTCGGCCAAGCGACGCTGGCGGCGCCCGTCGTCGCCGCGGGGACGTTCGCGACGATCGAGGACGAGCCGTTGCCGGGATCGGTGAACGAACGCGTGAGCGTGCCGATGTTCTGGTTGAACTGGATGCACGCATTGTTCGTGCAATTGTCGATCGGATAGCGGCGCGGATAGAGCGATTTGACGTACGAGAGCGACGTCGAGGTCGACGCCGCGGTGGGATTCGCGATCGACCCCTGCACCCACACCGGCTGGCCGGCGGTGTCGTAGATCAGGGCGTCATCGAGCTCGAGCGCACCGCCGCCCGTGCCGGTGGCGATATCGACGTCGAGGCCCCAGCCCGATTGCGCTTGCGAGAACCAGCTGCCCGTGTAGCCGGCATCGAGCAGCGGAGCGCTCGAACTCGTGCCGCCGCCGCTCGGTCTGCCGGCGAGCTGCGGAACGAGGTCGTAGATGCAGCTGTCGGGTCCGCTCGCACTGCCGACGGCGTTCCACTGCCAGCGGATCGCGGCGCTCGTCGTCGAGCCGCTCACGAAGGCGATCGAGAAATAGCCGACCTGCGAATACGTGACGCTGCCGTCGGACTGCTGCACGACGTAGTAGAGCGGCCCCCAGTAGCGCGACTTGTCGGTCGCCGACTGGCGATAACTCGAACCCAAGTTGCCGAGCCACACCGGCCTGCCGCCGCCGTCGAACGTGAGCCAGTAGACGATGATGCTGTCGTTGACGAAGTAGAGATCCCAACCGGTGCCGTACTTGTTGGGATCGGCCCACTCGCCCGGCGACCCCGGATTCGTGCCCGTGTTGAACGCCGAACTCGACGCGCAGTTCGCCGGCGACGGATCGCCGATCGGGCTCGATTGCGCCAGCGCCGCCGCCGGCACCATCAACTGGGCCAGAAGCACGAGCAGGGAGACCACGGCCAGGCCGATGATTCGCTTCGTCATTTCGCTCACCTGTATAGGTTTATATGTTTATACTTTTTCGTCGCGGAACCGCGCAGTCATCGCGCCGCTGCCGCATTCGTGGTCGTGGCGCCCTGCTTGCCTTCCGTCTGCCCGGTCAGCGCGTTGGCGATGCCTTCGGCGAACGTCTGCTCGATGTCCTCCATCGTGGTCGACGCGCCGTAAATGCCGCCCCAGGCGAACGTCTTCTGCACGGTGAATTCCTCGAGCGCCGCATGCGCCGGCTGGGCGTACAGACTGATCGTGCCGTCGATGTGGATCTGCCCGAGCCCGGCGAGCATCGCGCGCGCAAACGCACTGCCTTTGTCATAGCGCGTGATCGTCACCTCGACCTGGTACTGCGCCGGGTCGGCAAGCGCGGCGTTGAGCGCCTGCTTCTCGGCGAGCTTCATGCGTATGCGCTCGCCGACGCGGGCCTTCTCGAAATCCGCCATCGACACGCCAGAGGACGCAGACACCGCCACGTTGGCCGTGTCCGCGGAGCGGATCGTCGTGTGCGGCCCGGCGCTCGTCGCAAATTTCGCTGCGGGAGGCGTCGAGGCGCAGCCCGCGCAGAGCAGCGCGACGGCAGCGAGGCCGGACACGCCGGCACGCAAAAGACTGGGTTTCATGTGGCTCCCTTGGGTCGAGAACGAGCGCGGGAAATCGCCCGCCTCCTTGTAAGCGTAAAAACGCGGAGAACATGATCACGGCATCGCGCGCGCTGACGTGACAGAACGATGACGCCGGCCGTTCGGCGGCGGATCGGACGGGCTCGCGCCTTGATCGGCGTCAATTCTCCCGGCGCATTCACGCGGTAGGTTGGGCACCGGAATCACAGCCTCGGAGGCAGTCGTCCATGACGTCGGAGTTGTCGGCGGCCGCCGGTCGGGAAGTCGCGTGCCCGCCGCTGCCAAGTCCGAAAGCGCTTTCCGCGGCGATCTCGACGGACGTCCTCATCGTCGGAGCGGGCCCGGTCGGTTTATTCCAAGTGTTCGAGCTCGGCCTGCTCGATTTGCACGCAGATGTCGTCGACAGCATGCCGCGCGTCGGCGGACAGTGCGCCGAGCTCTATCCGGACAAGCCGATCTACGACATCCCCGGAATCCCGCGTTGCAGCGCGAGCGAGCTCATCGAACGCCTGCTCGAGCAGATCAAACCGTTCGCATCGAGATTTCATCTGGGACAAGAAGTGGTCGACGTCATGCGCAAGCCCGACGGCCGTTTTCGCGTGCGCACGAACGGCGGCACGGAGTTCGATGCGGGTGCCGTGATCGTCGCCGGCGGCGTGGGCGCCTTTCGGCCGCGCTTGCTCGATATGGCAGGCGCGGAACGGCTCGAAGGAAAGCAGCTCCACTACAAAGTGACCGATGCGGAGCTGTTCCGCGGCCGCGACATCGTCGTCGCCGGGGCGGGCGATTCCGCACTGGACTGGGTGCTCGCGCTGTACGACGTGTGCAACAGCCTCGTGCTCGTGCACCGCTCGCGCGAATTCCGCGCGGCGGCCGGCAAGGTGCGCCAGATGGAGCGCTTGTGCAGCGAACAGAAGATGCAATTCCTCGAAGGCGAGATCGTCGGCCTCGACCTCGCCGCGGACGCGCTCCAAGCGGTCCGCGTGCGCAGCAAGAACGGTCTCACGAACCGCGTCGGCGCCGACCACCTGCTCGTGTTCTGGGGATTGCATCCGAAGCTCGGGCCGATCGCGGCGTGGGGCCTCGGGCTCGACAAGAATCAGATCGAGGTCGACGCGGCGCGGTTCGCCACGAACGTGCCGGGCATTTACGCGGTCGGCGACATCAACACGTATCCGGGCAAGAAGAAACTGATCTTGTGCGGCTTCCACGAAGCGGCGCTCGCCGCCTTCGCCGTGCGCGAATTCCTCGCGCCCGGCGAAAAAGTATACTTGCAGTACACGACGACGAGCCCGGCCATGCACCGGCGCCTCGGCGTCGAAGCACCGGCGGCTTGACCGGATCGCCCATCGCGGCGCTGCCGGTCTCAATCCGCGAGACTCCAGGCACATATCCTGCTCCTGCGCAGACCGGCACCGAAATGCGCCGGTGCGGATTGCGCAGGGCGGCCTCAGCCACGGCCGTCCTGGACCACACCACATCCGCCGTACGTGAGTACCGCGACGAAAACGCCTGAGGAGTTCTTGCGGCCAAGGATGGCCTTTTCCGATGTCCTCGCCGGCGACGAAACGCGACGCTCGTGCGTCCAGTCGCGGAACGGTCTCCCGGAGCGGACGTGGGCGAATCTTCTTCACTGGACGCGAATGCACCGACGCGCTGGCGGTTCGACGGCTACGAACTCGATCTTCGCGCGCGCGAGCTGCGCGATCCGCAAGGCGCGCGCCTCGCGATCGAGGCACGCAGCTTCGATCTGCTCGCGCTGTTGATCCGAGAGCGCGAGCGCGCGCTCGACAAGCAGGAGCTGCTCGACCGCGTCTGGAACGGCCGCATCGTCACCGACGCTTCGATCACGCAGGCCGTGTTCAAGCTGCGCCGCTTGCTCGGCGAACGCGACGCGGCGACGTCGCGCATCCGCACCGTGCACGGCCACGGCTTCCAGTGGGTGGGCGCCGTTTCCGCGATGCCGGCGCAGCCCGCCGAACCGTCGGTCCGCGGCGCCAAGCCCGCGCATTCGCCGCGCCCGCGATGGTCCGCTGCGGCCTTCGCGGCCGCGCTCGGCGCACTGTCCCTGCTCGCCATCTTCGTACACGCGGCGGGACAGCGCCCGTTCGCGATTGCGATCGCTCCCGTGCGCGTGGACGCGCACGACGAGACGCTCGCGTGGATGCCCGAAGGTCTGCGCGGCCTCATGGCCGGACTGCTCGCGCGCGATCGTGTGGAGGTCGATACCGTGCCGCTCGACGATACGGGCGGCGACAAGGCCGATGCCGTCGTACTGGCGAAGCTCGCGCGCAAGGGACCGCTCTTCTCGCTCGAGCTCGAAACGCGGCGCCAGCGCGATGCGCAGATCTTCACCGACATCTTGATCGGCGACGAGCCTGCGAAGCTCGCCGTCGACGCCGCTCTGCGCGTGCGTCGGCATCTTGGCCTCGCTCCCGAGCGCTCCGATCGCGGCAACGTGCTCGAGGGTGCGCCGCTGTACGTCGCCGAAACCTACGCGCGCGGGCTCGCCGCACTCGCTGCCGGACACCTGCGCGAAGCGGCCGATCATTTCCGTCTTTGCGTCGATCAAGCGCCGCTGCAAGCATGGCCGCGGCTCAAGCTCGCGCAGGCGCTGGGCGGCATCGGCGAGATCGACGAGGCGTACGCGCTCGCGAACGCGCTCGCCGCAGGCGCGCACGAGGACGGCCTTCGCGGCGAACTCGAGGCGACGCTCGGCCGGCTCGAACTCTGGCGCAACCGTCCCGCCGATGCCGCAGCGCATTTCGAAACCGCGCTCGGGCTTGGACGCAACGATGTGCGGCTCGCTGCGCTCGAAGGCCTCGGCCTTGCCGAGCGCGCACGCGGCCGTTTCGATACGGCGCTGCACGCGCTCGAGCCCGTCGCGACCGAGCTCGAGCGCAGCCACGGCGACCGGGCGCTGCTCGCCGAGACGTACAACGCCTTGGGCGCGCTGCACTCCGATGCAGGGCGTCTCGAGGAAGCCACGACGACCATGATGCGCGCGCTCGATCTCTACCGTGCGCTCGGCAAGCGCGATGGCGAATTGCTCGTCGAACGCAATCTCTCCGCCATACTCGCCATGCGCTGGCGCCCGCTCGATGCCCTGCCGCTTGCGCTCGATGCGCGCGCAAGCGAACGCGAGCTCGCCGACGCGCACCAGCTCGTGTGGGCGGATACGAGCATCGCCGACAGCCTCGCCCAGCTCCACGCCTATCCCGCCGCGCACGCGTATTCCGCCCAAGCGGTGGCGATCGCAGCGCGCGACCGTGCGCCGCTCCTCGAGGATGCGCCGGCGACGCCTCGCAACAGCGCCGATCGCGCGCAGGCCTGGTTCATACTCGGCTACGTCGACGTGGAAGCCGAGCGCCACGCGGAAGCCGCTTCGGCGCTTGCGGTCGCGGCAACGCTCAATCGACAGGCGGGCAATGCGGTGTGGACCGCGTGGAGCTTGTATCAGGCCTGTGTGAACGCGCTCGCGAACGGCGACCGGCTCGACGCCGAGCGGCACGCGCGCGAGTTGGCCCAGGTGGCCGCGGCGTCCGGGCTCACGCCGATGCAGCGCGACGATCTCGGCGCGACCGCGATCGCCGCGCGTGCGGAGCTGTCCGCCGCGGCTGGCGATCTCGGCGCCGCCAGCGCGGATTTCGCGGCGGCCCTCGAACGCACCGCGAATCCGCGCTACCAGCACTTCATCCGCCTGCACTGGGCCCGGTGCCTGCTCGCGGCCGGACGCAGCGACGGCGTCGCGGCGCTGCTCGACCGACTCGCCGATTGGCGCGAGCAAAGCGTCGACGTGCGCGAGCTCGAAGTCGCTTACGCGAAGCTGGAGGGGCGGCCGACGCAGGAACTCGAGGCGGATCTCGACCGGCTGCGCCGCGCCGGCGTGATCGCCGAAGCCAACGCCGCGGCGCCGATCATCGCGCCCGACGCGCTCGTAAGGAACGATTGAGAACCCCGTGAGGAACGCGTAAGGACTTCGTCGCGTCGATGGATTGCAATCGGTTCCCGTCCTCCACGGAGCCGCGCATGGCGTACCAGCTGATTCTCCTCCCGACGGTCCCGGCGGTGACGCCGGCGCGTTACCGGTTCGATCTCACCGCAATCGACGTGAGCGACTCGGCGCCCCGTCCGCGCGCCACGCCCCTCGCGCCGCCGCACACCGCCGAAGCGACGCCCGGCGCGGCTTCCGTGGAGGCGATCTGATGCGATGCCCGGCGTTCGCCCTGATCCTGTGCGCGCTATGCGGATTCGCGCATGCCGATCCACCGAAGCTCGAAGAGGGCGACGCCGAGGTCAATGGCGTACGCCTGCACTACGCCGCCGCCGGCTCCGGGCCGCTCATCCTCTTCCTGCATGGGTATCCCGAATTCTGGTACCAGTGGAAGCCGCAGCTCCTCGAATTCGGCAAAGATTTCCGCGCCGTCGCACCGGACATGCGCGGCTACGATCTGTCGTCGAAGCCGACCGACGTGGCGCAGTATCGCGTCAAGGTGCTCGTCGAAGACGTCCGTCAACTCGCCGAAAAACTCGGCGGCGGCAAGAAATTCGTCCTCGTCGGCCAGGACTGGGGCGGCGCGATCGCCTGGGCATTCGCGCTCTATCATCCGGAACGGCTCGACAAGCTCGTCGTGATCAACGCGCCGCACCCGGCCTTGTTCGATCGCGAGCTCAAGGAGAATCCCGCGCAGCAGTGGGCGAGCCGCTACATGCTCACGGTGCGCGCTCCGGGCGCCGCGCAGCACTATGGCGACGATGGCTACGCGGCGCTCGTGCATGTCGTTTTGGGCGAGCATCCGGACGACGCGGAACGCGCCGCCTACATTGCCGCCTGGTCGCAACCGGGCGCGCTCGAAAGCGCGCTCAACTATTATCGCGCGGCGGCGCTCGGTCCGCCGGACCCCAAGACGCATGCACCCGCTGACGGCAACTACACGCCCGATCTCGCGTCGACGCGCGTCAACGTGCCGACGCTCGTCGTCTGGGGTCTCAAAGATCCGTACTTGCTGGCCGGCAATCTGAGCGGCATCGGCCGCTACGTCGAGCATCTCACCGTGCGCGTGCTGCCGGACGCCTCGCACTGGGCGAATCGCGAGCGCCCCGACGAGGTGAACGCGTACATCCGGCAATTCCTCGCGGGCGAGGAACCGACGACGACGGGGCGCTAAGTTCAAAAACGCAGGGCTGCGACGAACGATACGTCCTGCGTATGCGCGATCGGCACATCCTCGCTCACGCCGAACATGAGCTCGGCGTGCGACGCAAGCTTCCTCGCGACGCCGATCGTGAACACGCCCGCATAGCCGAGGAACTGCGGCACCTCTGCATAGAGCGCGCTGTGCACGTCGTATTGCAGCACCCAGCTCCAGCGGCCGAACAACGGCGCGCGCGCCGAGACGTCGAAGAATTCGCTCGATGTGCGGGCGTGTCCGGGCAGCAGATCATTGCCTCTCGAATGCAGGTAACCCGCGCGTGCGCCCAGGACGACGTCGTCGAAAACGGTGAACTCGCCGAACGCAGCGAGCGATACACCGTAAGCGCCATCGTCGCTCAAGCGGCGCGTGCTGCCCGTCGCGAGCTTCGCATCGAGCGAGAGGCCGTAACGCATCGAATCCGACACGGCCCATTCGCGCGCGAGTCCAAGCAATAGCGGCGCAAGCGCTTGGCCCGGCCGATCGAGCGCGTAGAGCACGCTGCCGTTCTCGACGACGCGCACGACCGGCGGGCGTTCGCCGAGCCGGCCGCCGCGATACCCCTGCGGCGCACCGATGAGATCGTGGAAATGCTGGATGGGTTTATCGAGAAAGCCCACGCCGATCCATTCGTCGCCGAGCGAGGCGCGCGCCGTCCAATCGGCGTCGAGCGCATACGTGAGCACCAGGCGTGTCTCGCGCGTCTCGGCTCCGAATACGACTTCCATCGGCGGATCGCGGCGGAAGCTCTTGAGCTGCGAATTCGCCTCGGCGAGCATCACTTCGACGCCGACATCGCCCGGCGGCGGCGCCGGTTGCGGCAGCAGGGGCAACCCCGCGGCGAGCGCGAACGGGTTCTGATCGCGGACCGGCAGCCAGACCGCGTCGTCGGCCGCCGCGAGACATGCGGCGGGCGTCGAGGCAAGAGCGAGCGCGCTCGCCAAAAGGCAAGCGGGCCGGCGAAGGAAATCTTGTGGTTGCGTCACGTCCTGCTCCCGGTCGGCCACCGCGCTCGCCCATGGCAATGGCACTGCGGCGGTACACCTGTCATTCTACGGGAGCGGCGTTGCCGGGAACCGTCGCAGACACGTCTTCGACGACGATGTTCGGTCGACGGCGTCGCGCGCGTTCGAGAGGCGAGCGCACAAGGGGAGGAATCGTCATGTTGATGTCGACTCGACGTTCGATCGGTTGCGTGCTGACGTTGGCGATTCTCGCGAGCGCGAACGCCGCGGAAGCCGCCGACGCCGAGTACCGCGTGGACAACTGCAGCGCGCCCGACGGGACGGACAGCATCGCGGTCGAGGCTACGCACGTGCCCGCGAACCGCGTGCTCGCCGATCTCGTGCGCCTCAAACATCTGCGCGTGCGCCACGCCGAGAAGATGACGGCGGCGGCGCTCACGCTGCACTTCAAATGCGTCGGCGTGCGCGACGTCATGGCGATCCTCGCCGATGCCTCAGGCCACGGCCTGGTCGCGCAGCCCGATGGCGAAGGCGGCTACAAAATCGGCACGCTCGCCCACCACGACGCGATCGAGACGCTGCGCAACGAGGTGACCGCCGGCATCGAGGCGGGCGACAAGGCCAAAGAGAAACTCGCGCTCGAAAAGATCGTCGCGCTCGCCAAGCAGCAGCCCGTCGGCGATGTCGAAGAAAACCTGAGCGACGAATACGCGAGCTTGGACGAGATCGCCAACGGCGAAAAGGATTATGCGCGCGCGGAGGAATACGATCGCGCCCGGCTCGCGCAGATCGAGCGCCTGAACGGCACCGACAACGACGACTACGCGCTCGCCCTCGCCGACCTCGCGCACACGCGCGGCAATGCGGGCAAGAGCGACGCCGTGGATCTCCTCAAACGCGCCGTGGCGATGATGGAGAAACATCCCGGTCGAGACACCTCGCCAGCGCTCGCCCACAGTCTCGCCAATCTCGCCGTGCTCGCATTCGAGGCGGGCCGGAACGAGGAAGCCGACGCGCTGAGCGAGCGCGCCTACGCGGCGTTCACCACGCCCGATCAGACCGAGTGGAATCCGCTGGAGCTTTATCGCGCGCGGATCGCGGTCGTCTACGAGGAAGAAACCCTCGGCGACGGGCTCGTGCAACGCGATCGCGAAAACGAGGCCGCGGCGCATTTCGAGCGTGTGCTCCCCGTCGCGGAAAACCTCAACGGCGAGGATTTTTTCCGCACCGAGCACGACCGCGACATGGTCGCGCTGCTCAGCGAAAAAGCAGAGCCGCTCGCCCACGCCGGCGACCGTTTCGCCCATCGCATCGCCGAGGCCAAGAAGGACGACGTCTCGAAAGATTACGCGACTACGCTGTTCGATCTCGCCCTCGTGCGGGCGAAGCAGGAGCGCTACGCCGACGCGATCGAGGCGTGGCATCGGCTCGTCGAACTTCGGCGCCATTACCGCGGGCCGCAAGGCGCCGAAGTCATCAGCGCGCTCGACGATCTCGCGCTGCTCGAACGCCTCGACGCACGCGCAAGCCAAGCGACGGCGACCGAGCGCGATGCCGATGCGCTACATACCGATGCCGCGCCGAAATCGGTGCGCCTCGTCGGCGGCCTCGAGGACGAATTGCGCAAGAATCTCGCGCCGTTGCTCAAGCGGCATTTCGATGCGCGCATCGCCGCCGCCGAGGCGCAGCAAAGCTCCGACAAGACGCTCGCCCGCTTGCGCGAGCAGCGCGGGTACTGCATGGCGACGCTTGCACGGCTCTACGACATGAGCGCGCACAGCCGCGCAACCCCGTAGCGCCGACGATTTTTTTCCGCGCACGCGTAAGGCGTTACCGCACGCCGATGTGCCGTTGCGTCCGCGTCGCGCGTGCGTGCGGAATCCTTCTTGCTTGAAAACGCGCTCGGCGAACGGCGCGTCGGCGCGCCGTGCCGCTTGCAACAGGAGAACGAACGATGAGTCACGGACGATCCCCCATTGGTGGCGCGCTGGCCGGCTTGAGTGCCGGCATGATTGCGATGTTCTTGTTCGATCCGGACCGGGGTAGGAGCCGGCGCGCTTACCTCGGCGAGCAGATGCGCGGGACACGGCGTCGGCTCGCCGAGGGCTCATCCGCCACGGCGCGCGATGCGGTACGGCGCGGGCGCGGAATCATCGCGAATTTGCGTGCGCGGCTGCCGCGCGGCGACGTCTCGCCGCGGACGCTCGGCGAGCGCGTCCGCGCGCGCATGGGTCGCGTCGTGTCGAATGCCGGGGCGATCGACGTGCATGCGGACGAGGACGGCACGGTCACGCTGTCGGGGCCGCTGCTCAAACGCGAACAGAACCGGCTGCTCGTAAAGGTGTGGTCGACGCCCGGCGTCACACGCGTCGAGAACCGTCTCGAGCTCCACGATGAACCCGGCGACGAGCCTGGCCTGCAAGGCGCCAGAACGGGTGACGGGCGCGTGCGCGACCACTGGCCCGCATCGCTGCGGGTGGCGGCGGGCACAGCCGGAGCTGCCGCCGCACTCGCGGGCATCGTGTTTCGGCCGGCGGGGCTCGTCACGACCGCACTCGGCGGCACCCTGCTCGCACGCGCCGCGTGCAACAAAAGCCTGCGCACGCTCGTGGGATTCGGCCCTGCGCAGAGCCTGCACCTCGACAAACAGATCTTCATCAACGCACCGCCCGAGCGGGTATTCGCGTGCTGGCGTTCGCCCGAGGAATTCCCGCGCTTCATGCACAACGTGCTCGAGGTCGAGCGCACGGGCGCGGATCGCTGGCATTGGAAGATCGCCGGCCCCGCGGGTGCGACGGTCGAATGGGACGCGGAGCTCGCCGCCGTCGACGAAGGCCGGCGCATCGCGTGGCGCTCGGTGGGCGGAACTTCCGTGCGCCACGAGGGCTTCGTGGAGATGATCCCCGAGCGCGAAGGCACGCGCCTGAAGGTCTCGCTCGACTACATGCCTGCCGGCGGAGTCGCGGGTCACGGCGTGGCGAAGGTCCTCGGCAAGGATGCCAAACAGCTGATCGACGCCGATCTCGTGCGCTTGAAATCCTATCTCGAGACCGGCACGCCGCCGCACGATGCCGCACGCAGCGAAAACGAGCCTTCGCGGCCGCTGCACTGATGCGGCTCGCCGGTTCCCCGCGCTTGCCGGCGCGCGATCGAGGAAGCTTTTACGCGGCGCGGGAAAATCGCGCGCTCGACTGAGCCGGCGTGCAAACCGTCACAAGTTCGCCGCGTACCCGCGGGCCGCGGAAAACGCATGACCGGTGCGTGTGGCATCGATGTTGCTCCGCACCAAAACCTCGCGATCGAGCGCGGGGATTCCTCACGGCACACCCTCCCAATTTCACCCGAGGTGATTCCATGTACGAAACAGCCAATCCAAGCGAAGCGCAGTCCCAGCGTGAAGGCGCAGCGCGCGCAGCCGGACAACAAGGCCGGCAGAATCCGTCGCAAAGCCATGACGAGCAGCGTCAGGACGAGCGCGGCAACGGTCAGTCAAACGGTGCGCGGCACCTGCGTCGCGGCGCCGAACAGGCATTGAACGTCGCCGAGCTGAGCTTGCGCGGCGCCAATATGCTGCTCGACATCCAGCTCGGCACCCTGAGCAGTTTCTGGCAGATGCAGGCGCGCAGCGCAGCCGCGTTCGGTGCACCCGACTGCTCGGATTTGCTGCGCCTCACCCGCGAGAGCGCGCAGCGCCTGATGTCGACGAGCGCCGAGCAGATGCTCGTCTGCGCGCGCCGCGCAACCGATACGCTGAGCGAGATGCAGGCGCAAGTCGGGCGCATCGTCGAAGAAGGCACGCAGCACCTGACGGACGAGATCCGCAGCGGCGTCGAGGAGCTCGGCGAACGCACACAGCAGGGTCTCGCGACGATGTCGCGCGTCACGCGGCAGAACATCGAGAAAGCGCGGCAGATGCAAAACGCGCAGCACGACGAAACTCAGGGCGGACGCGAACAGGAATCGTCCGCGGGGAAGAGCGCGGGCGCCGCCGAGGGCGGACGTGAAAACAACGAGCCGCGCCCGTCGACGAACGACGAACGCGGCACGCGCGCCAAGCGCCACTGATCGGCTCCGCATGCGGACGAGCGCGGCGCCGCTGGCGCCGCGCATCACGGGGCGGCGCTGGGAGTCCCTGACGCAGATGCCGCTCGTGTCGTCGCGTTAGGCCGACAGCGCCGCGGGCTGCGCGAGTCCCGTGCGCTGCGCGCGGCGGCGCCGCACGAGCAAGTAGAACACCGGCGTCAGCAGCAAGCCGAAGAACGTGACGCCGAGCATGCCCGAGAACACCGCGACGCCCATCGCGCGGCGCATCTCCGCGCCGGCGCCGGTCGAGGTGACGAGCGGCACCACGCCCATCACGAAGGCGAGCGACGTCATGAGGATCGGCCGCAGACGCAGCCGGCAGGCGTCGAGCACCGCCTGCCACACCGACTCGCCCATCGCTTCGCGGTCCTTGCCGAATTCGACGATCAGGATCGCGTTCTTGCAGGCGAGGCCGATCAGCACGATCAAGCCGATCTGCGTGAAGATGTTGTTGTCGCCGCGCGAAAGCTGCACGCCGAGCATCGCGCAGAGCAGCGTCATCGGTACGATGAGGATCACGACGAGCGGAAGCGACAGGCTCTCGTACTGCGCGGCGAGCACGAGGAACACGAGCAGGACGACCAGCGGGAAAATGTATACCATCGTGTTGCCGGCCAGGATCTGCTGATAGGTCAGATCGGTCCATTCGTAGCTCATGCCGTTCGGCAATTCCTCGCGCAGCACCTCCTCGATCGCGGCCTGCGCCTGGCCCGAGCTGTAGCCCGGTGCGGCCGCGCCGTTGATTTCCGCCGCCAGATAGCCGTTGTAGTGCGGCACGCGATCGGGGCCCGAGGTTTCGCGCGCGGTGACGAAGCTCGCGAGCGGGATCATGTCGCCGCGCGCATTGCGCGTCTTGAGCCGGCCGATGTCGTCGGCGGTCAGGCGGAACCGGGGCTCGGCCTGCGCGTTGACTTGGTACGTGCGGCCGAACCGATTGAAGTCGTTGACGTAAAGCGAACCCAGGTACATCTGCATCGTGTCGTAGACGTCCTGCAGCGCGACGCCCGCCGCCTTCGCTTTCTCGCGGTCGACGTCGACTTCGATCTGCGGCACGTTGACCTGGAAGCCCGAGAACAATCCCGCCAGTTCGGGTCGCTTGCTCGCTTTCGCGATCACGTTCTGCACCTGCTTGTAGAGCTCGTCGGCGCCGAAGTTTCCGCGGTCCTCGACCTCGAGCTTGAACCCGCCGATCGTGCCGAGGCCCTGCACGGGCGGCGGCGGGAAGATCGCGATGAACGCGTCTTGGATCTGCGCGAACTGCTGGTTCATGGCCATCGCGATGGCGCCGGCGGATTTCGACGCATCGCGGCGCTCTTCGAACGGCTTGAGCGGCGTGAACGCGATGCCCATGTTCGGCGCATTCGTGAAGCCGTTGATCGAAAGTCCGGGAAACGCCGGCACGGATTCGACGCCCGAGGTCTTGAGCGCGATGCCGCTCATGCGGCGGATCACGCCTTCGGTGCGGTCGAGCGTGGCTGCGTCTGGCAATTGCGCGAAGCCGACGAGGTATTGCTTGTCCTGCGCGGGCACGAAACCGGTCGGCGTGTGCGCGAAGCCGAGCGCGGTCAGCGCGATGAGCCCGGCGTAGACGACCAGGGCGATCGCGCTCTTGCGCAGCACGCGTCCGACGCCCGCGACGTACGCATTCGACGCGCGCGCGAAGAAGCGGTTGAACGGCCGGAAGAACCACCCGAGCGCCGCGTTGAGGACGCGCGTGAAGCGGTCGGGCGGCGCATCGTGCGACTTCAGCAGCAGCGCCGAAAGCGCCGGCGACAAGGTCAGCGAATTGAACGCCGAGATCACGGTCGAGATGGCGATCGTCAGCGCGAACTGCTTGTAGAACTGTCCCGAGAGGCCGCTGATGAACGCAGTCGGCACGAAGACGGCGCACAAGACGAGCGCGGTCGCGATGATCGGCCCGGTGACTTCGCGCATCGCCTGCCGCGTCGCTTCGATCGGCGATCGGCCCTCGGAAATATTGCGCTCGACGTTCTCGACGACCACGATGGCATCGTCGACGACGATGCCGATCGCGAGCACGAGGCCGAACAGCGACAGTGTGTTCAATCCGAAGCCGAACAAGTGCATGACGCCGAGCGTGCCGATCAGCGAGACGGGCACGGCGAGCAGCGGGATGATCGACGCGCGCCAGGTCTGCAGGAACACGATCACGACGATGACGACGAGCGCGAGCGCTTCGATGAGCGTGTGCGACACGGCTGCGATCGAGCCGCGCACGAATACGGTCGGGTCGTAGGCCGGATCGTAATCGATGCCTTCGGGGAACGATTTCTTGAGCTCCGCCATTTTCGCGCGCACGGCGTCCGAGATCGCGATCGCGTTGCTGCCGGGCCGCTGGAAGATGCCGACGCCGACGGCGGTCTGGTTGTTGAGCATCGCGCGCAACGCGTAGTTGTCCGACCCGAGCTCGACGCGCGCGACGTCGCGCAGCCGCGTGATCTGGCCGTTGTCGCCCGTGCGCACGATGATGTTCGCGAAGTCCTCCTCGTCGACGAGGCGGCCTTTCGTGTTCACCGCGATCTGGAAGTTCGGCTTGCGCGAGCCATCGGATTCGTTCGGCACGGCCGACGAACCGAGCTGGCCGGCGGCGACCTGTACGTTCTGCTCGCGGATCGCGTTGGCGATGTCGCTCGCGGTCAGTCCGCGCGCGGCCACCTTGTCCGGATCAAGCCAGATGCGCATCGAGTAGCTGCCGCCTCCGAACTGCTGCACGTCGCCGACGCCGTCGATCTTCGCGAGCTCGTCCTTGATGTGCAGCGCGACGTAGTTGGCGAGGTAGTTCAGATCGTAGCGGCCGTCGGGCGAGATCAGGAACACGGCCATCGTGATGTCGGGCGTGGACTTGTTGACGGTCACGCCGATGCGCTGCACGTCCTGCGGCAGTTTCGGGATGGCCTGCGCGACGCGGTTCTGCACGAGCTGCTGCGCCTTGTCGACGTCGGTGCCGAGCTTGAACGTCACGGTCAGCGTCATGACGCCGTCGCTGGTCGCCTGCGAGAACTGGTAGAGCATGTCTTCGACGCCCGTGATCGCCTGCTCGAGCGGGCCCGCCACGGTGTCGGCGATGACCTTCGGGTTGGCGCCCGGATACGTCGTGCGCACGACGACGGTCGGCGGCACCACTTCGGGATATTCCGAGATCGGCAGCAGCGGCATCGAGATCAACCCGCCGATCAGGATCAACGCGGAAAGCACGCCCGCGAATACGGGGCGCGAGATGAAGAATTGGGAGAGGTTCATGGCAGTTCCTTTCCGGGCGAACCGGAGTGGCTCATCCACCGTTTGGCCCTGTGCGTGAGCGCGAAGCGCCGATGTCGAGGCACCGCAGGTGCTTCGACTCGCTACGCTGTCAGGGCGCGAACGGATTCTTGTTCGGACGTCTTCGCTGAGCTCAGTTCATCGATGTGCCGCGCGTGCCGCCGCCGGCGTCGGTGACGTCCCTCGCCGGTGCCGTGATCTGCACGAGACCGGCCCGGTCGGCGTCCATCTTCGTGCGCTGCGGCGTCACGGCGGCGCCGGGACGCACGTGCTGCAAGCCGTTGACCACGATCACGTCGCCGGCGGCGAGGCCCGTGCTGACGACGCGCAGGCCGTCGATGCTCGCGCCGA
>DASRGX010000336.1:0-5155 GCA_035650835.1 Rudaea sp.
CGCGCCGCTTCATCGACGACAACTGCTTCCAGACGGCCGGTGCGCTCGCCTACACGAGCTTGTTCGCGCTCGTCCCGGTCACTGCGGCGACCGTCGCGCTCGTCGGCGGCTTCCCGGCCTTCGAGCCTTGGCGTGCGCGCATCACCGCCTTCGTGTTCGCGAACTTCGTGCCCGCGGCGGGCGACGTCGTGCAGAGTTATCTCGCCCAGTTCGCCGACAACGCGAGCAAGGCGACGGCCATCGGCGTCGGCGTGCTCATCGTCAGCACGCTGATGCTCATGCTGAGCGTGGAGGACGCGTTCAACCGCATCTGGCGCGTGTCGTCGAATCGCCGCGCCGGCGCGCGGCTGCTGCTTTACTGGGCGGTGCTGACGATGGGGCCGCTGCTGCTCGCCGTCGCGCTCGCGGCGAGTTCGTATGTGTTCGCGCTGCCGCTCGTCGGTGCCGCCGATGCGCGATATTCGATCCAGGCGCATCTCATCGCCTGGCTGCCGCTCGCGGTCGAGTGGATCGCGCTGTTCGCGGCGTATCGATTGATCCCGAACCGCACGGTCGCTGCGCGCGATGCGGCGATCGGCGCGAGCGTGGCGGTGTTTCTCTTCGAAGCCGCCAAGCGCGCGTTCGCCGCCTATGTGACGACCGGCGCGAACTACGAGCTCGTCTACGGCGCGCTCGCGGTGGTGCCGATCTTCGTGTTGTGGCTCTACTTGTCGTGGGCGATCGTGCTGCTCGGCGCGTCGTTGACCGCGACGCTCACGGCGTTCGACTACCGCCCGCGCGGCGCGCGCCTGCCGCCCGGCGAGGAATTTCGCGGCCTCGTGCGCGTGCTCGCGCATTTCGCCGCGGCGCAGCGCGCGGGTCTCGGCTTGCACAGTGCGGCGCTGCGCGCGGCCGAGCCGTTCCTGACCGACGATCTCGTGCAGCGCTTCTTGGGCGATCTCGCACGCGCCGGCATGATCCAGCGCAATGCCGACGGCGCATGGGTGCTCGTGCGCGATCTCGGCTCGACGACGCTTTACGAGCTTTACGCGACGAACACCTACCGCCTGCCCCTCGCGGCGTCGCTGCCCGGTTCCGCGGTGCCCGACGCCGCCGATGCGCCGCTCGGACTCGCGGCGGCTGGCTTGCGCAACGCGCTCGCGGTACCGTTGGCCGAAATCTTTCGCGCGGCGGCGCGGTCCGAATCCGCCGTCGACCCCGGAATCACCAGGAGCGAACCGACATGAAACGAGTTCTCGTCTTTCTCTTCGCCGCGCTCGCGGCCACGGCCGAGGCTACGGCGCCGAAGCCGACGCTCGTCGTGAAGACGTTCGACGGCGGCAGCTTCGATCTCGCCAAGCAAAGCGGCAAATGGGTCATCGTGAACTTCTGGGCCACGTGGTGCTCGCCGTGCCTCAAGGAGCTGCCCGACATTTCGGCTTTCGTCAGCGCTCACAAGGACAAGGTCGCCGCGATCGGCCTCGATTTCGAGGACGCGGACAAAGCCGAGATCGAGACTTTCCTCAAGGCGCACCCGCTGAGCTACCCCGTCGCGCAGATCGACATCGACGATCCGCCCAAGGATTTCGACACGCCCAAAGGGCTGCCCAACACGTACGTGATCGCGCCGGACGGCCACGTGGCGAAGGCGTTCCTGGGACCGGTCACGGCGAAGGATCTCGAAGCCGCGATCGGCGGCGGCTAAGCGCGTGCCGAGCGCGAGGTTCATCGTCAGCGGTCGCGTGCAGGGCGTGTGTTTCCGCGCCTCGACACGCGAGGAAGCCTTGCGTCTGCGCCTCTCGGGCTACGCCAAGAACTTGGCGGACGGCAGCGTCGAGGTGCTGGCCTGCGGCGAGGCCGCGAACCTCGACGCGCTCGAGCGTTGGCTGGGCCGCGGACCACCGGCAGCGCGCGTGGCGTCCGTGGAACGCGCAGCCGTCGACGAGGCCGCGCCGCCCGGTTTCCGCACGCTCTGAGGTTTCGCGCGGGCCGGCGATTCTGCTAGCCTGCAGGCACGTACGGGGGCGCCCATGCTCGACTATCTGGCGACGGTACCGAATTTCCTGCTGTACCTCGGGACGAGCGGGCTCTTGCTCGTCGCGTTCATGACGGCCTATGCGCTCGCCACGCCGCAGCACGAACTGCCGCTGATACGCCAGGGCAACGTCAGCGCAAGCGTGGTGTTCGGCGGCACGCTGCTCGGTTTCGCGTTGCCGCTCGCGAGCGCAATGGCGCACAGCGTGAACCTCGTCGATCTTGCGCTCTGGGGCGGCATCGCCGGCCTCGTGCAAGGCATCGCCTCGCTCGTGCTGCGCTTGGTGATTCGCGACCTGCGTGCGCACATCGAAGCCGACCGCGTGTCGGTGGCAATCGCAATGGCGAGCCTCAAGCTCGCGACGGGTCTGCTCAACGCGGCGGCCGTCGTCTACTGAGCGTTCGCATGCAGCCGGCGCCGAAGAAATCCGCCGCGGTGCCGCTCGTGCTCATGGGCGCGGCGGCGGGCGTGGTCGCGCTGCCGGCGCTGTTCGGCGGCACCGACGTGCAGCGCAACCGCTACGCCACGCGCGAGGCGTGCATCGCCGACTACTCCGACGCGCAGTGCCAGGACGACGTGCCGGTCGGCACGAGCCGCAGCGTCGGCGCGACGCACTACTACTACGGCCCGTGGTATCGGACTTCGTCCACGAGCGATCCCAAAGATCCCGGACCGGGGCGGTACTACGCGAGCCACGGCGTGCGCGGATTTTCCTCGGGCGGCGGCGGTGGCGCGCCTGCGGCCGTGGAATCCGGCACCCGCGGCGGTTTCGGCTCGCACGGACGCGTGAGCGCGCGCTCCTGATGCGCCGCGAGACGCGCACGCCGCGCGAGGGCTGGCAGCAGCGCGTCGAATCTCTCGGCTTCGACTTCCATACGATCGACGGCGAGCCCTACTGGCGCGAAGACGCGTGCTACCGTTTTACGGCCGACGAGGTCGACACGCTCGAGGAGGCCACGTCCGAACTCCATTCGATGTGCCTCGATGCCGTCGACCGCATCGTGCGCGACGGCCGCTGCGAAGAGCTCGGTCTCGACGACGCGGCCGCACGGCTCGCCGAGCGAAGCTGGCGCGCCGGCGAGCCGGCGCTCTACGGCCGCATGGATCTCGTCTGGGACGGCAGTGCGCCGCCGAAGCTGCTCGAATACAACGCCGACACGCCGACGGCGCTGTTCGAAGCCTCCGTCGTGCAGTGGTATTGGCTCAAGGACGTGCTGCCCGAGGCCGATCAGTTCAATTCCGTCCACGAAAAGCTCGTGGCACGCTGGAAGGAGGTGTATACGGGTGGAAAAATACACTTTGCGGCATGCTACGGGCAGCCCGAGGACCGCGCCACGTGCGAATACTTGCGCGATACCGCGGTGCAGGGCGGCATCGAGACGGTCGCGCTCGATATCGAAGAAATCGGCTGGTCCGGCGGCGATTTCATCGATCTCGACGATCGCGTGATCGCGACGCTGTTCAAGCTGTACCCGTGGGAGTGGCTGCTCGACGAAACGTTCGGCAAGCACGTCCCGAAAGTGGGCGTGCGCTTCATCGAGCCCGCCTGGAAAATGCTGCTCTCGAACAAGTCGATCCTGCCGCTGCTGTGGGAGCTCTACCCCGATCATCCGAACCTGCTGCCGGCCTCGCACCGGCGCGCCGATCTCTCGGGCGAGATCGTGCGCAAACCGCGCCATGGCCGCGAAGGCGAGGGTATCGTCGTGCTCGGACCCGGCATCGACGAGCCGCCGCCGGCGGAGGCCGCGGTCTATCAACAGTTCCGCGAGCTGCCGCGGTTCGGCGATCGCTACATGCTCATCGGTTCATGGATCGTGGGACACGATCCGGCCGGTATCGGCATCCGGGAAGATCTCGATCGCATCACGCGCAATACGAGTTGTTTCGTTCCGCATTATTTCGTGGATTGAGCAGCATCGCGCCCGGCTGCTCGGCGGCGGCGTCATCGTCGTTCCCGCGCCGGCGGAACCGGTTCTGACCATTCGGCGTGCCGGACGGATTCAATACTCTTCCGTGATCCAGAAGGAGTCGTCCGGCAATTCCTCGACGCCGGGAGGGCGCTTGAGCTTCGGCAATTTGAGCGGCTTCGCCGCGAGCTTGCGGTCCGGCAGGTGATCGAGCAGGTGACGGATCAGATTGAGCCTGCCGCGGTGCTGATCGTTGAAATCGACGACGTACCACGGCGCGTGCGCGGTATGCGTGCGGCGCAGCATGATGTCGCGCGCTTCGCCGTAGTCGCGATACTTGTCGCGCGCGGCGATGTCGACCGGCGAGATCTTCCAGCGCTTGAGCGGGTCGCGCGCGCGTTCGGCGAAACGCTGCTCCTGTTCTTCCTGATCGACGGCGAGCCAGTATTTGTACAGAAGTATACCGTCGTCGACGAGCCCGCGTTCGAAGACCGGGCACTCCTCGAGGAAGCGGTCGTATTCGGCCTCGCTGCAGAAACCCATGACGCGTTCGACGCCTGCGCGGTTGTACCAGCTGCGGTCGAACAGCACGATCTCGCCCGCGGCCGGCAGGTGCCGCACGTACCGCTGGTAGTACCACTGCGTGGCTTCGCGCTCGGAGGGTTTCGACAGCGCCACGACGCGGTAGTGGCGCGTGTCGAGGTACTCGGTGATCGCCTTGATCACGCCGCCCTTGCCGGCCGCATCCCGCCCTTCGAACAGCACCACGACGCGCTTGCCGCTGTGGATGAGCCAGCGCTGGAACTCCACGAGCTCGACGGCCAGCGATTTCAGGTGATGTTCGTATTTGTGTTTTTTCATTTGAGAGCTGGGATTGGCGATTAGGGATTGGGGATTGGATGGCGAAAGCGTAGCGCAATTCGCTCTCGCCAATCCCGAATCCCGAATCTCCAATCTCCGCTCGCTTCACTCCCGCAACCGCGGCATCAGCCCCGCGAGATTGCACGGCCGCGTGCGCGCATCGAGCTGGGCGCGGATCAATTTTTCCCAGGCCGTGCGGCAGGCCGAGGTCGAGCCCGGCAGGCAGAACACGAACTTGTCGTTGGCGAGGCCGGCGAAGGCGCGCGATTGCAGCGTCGACGTGCCGATTTCGTCGAAGCTCAACACGCGGAACATTTCGCCGAAGCCCGGCATTTCCTTGTCGAGCAGCGGACGGATCGCTTCGGGCGTCGAA
>DASRGX010000337.1:0-5634 GCA_035650835.1 Rudaea sp.
CTATCTCATCGAATCGGTCGCCGGCGCCGGCGGGCACTTCGGCGCGGGGCTGGGGGTCGTCGAACTGACCGTGGCGCTCCACTATCTCTATGACACGCCCGAGGACCGGCTCGTCTGGGACGTCGGCCACCAGTGCTATCCGCACAAGATCCTGACCGGCCGCCGCGACCGCATCTCCACGATCAAGAAGAAGGACGGGCTCGCCCCGTTTCCGAAGCGCGAGGAGAGCCCGTACGACACGTTCGGCGTCGGCCATTCCTCGACGTCGATCTCGGCGGCTCTCGGCATGGCGATCGCTGCGCAGCGCAAAGGCGACGCACGCAAGATCGTCGCGATCATCGGCGACGGCGGGCTCACGGGCGGCATGGCCTACGAGGCGCTGCATCACGGCGGCGACGTCGAGGCCGACATGCTCGTAGTCCTGAACGACAACCAGATGTCGATCAGCGAGAACGTCGGCGCGCTGCCGAAGATGCTCGCACGGCTCATGACCAGCCGCACGCTCAATGCGATGCGCGAGGGCGCCAAGCGGCGTCTCAAGCGCGGCGGTTTCCTCTGGCGCTTCCTCAAGCGCTGGGAGGAACACGCGAAAGGCATGTTCGTGCCGAGCACGTTGTTCGAGGAGCTCAACTTCCACTATTTCGGGCCGATCGACGGCCACGATCTGCCGCTCCTCTTGCACTCGCTCAAGACGCTCAAGGACCTCAAGGGTCCGCAACTCCTGCACGTCATCACGACGAAGGGCAAGGGCTATGCGCCGGCCGAGCGCGAACAGATCGAATATCACGCGGTCGGCCCGTTCGATCCGGAAAAAGGCGTCGCGAAGAAGACGCCCGGCAAGCAGACCTACACCGACGTGTTCGGCGACTGGCTCTGCGACATGGCCGCCGCCGACGCGCGCCTCTACGGCATCACGCCGGCGATGCGCGAAGGCTCGGGCCTGGTGCGCTTCTCGAAGGAATTCCCGCAGCGCTATTTCGACGTCGGCATCGCCGAGCAGCACGCCGTGACGCTCGCCGCCGGCATGGCCTGCGAGGGCGCCAAGCCCGTCGTCGCGATCTACTCGACGTTCCTGCAGCGCGGCTACGACCAGCTCATCCACGACGTCGCGATCCAGGACCTCGACGTCACGTTCGCGATCGATCGCGGCGGCGTGGTCGGCCCGGACGGGGCCACGCATGCGGGCAGCTTCGACCTGTCCTACCTGCGCTCGGTGCCGAACATGCTCGTCGCCGCGCCCGCGGACGAGAACGAATGCCGGCAGTTGCTGACGACGGCGTTCCGTCACCCCGGCCCGGCTGCCGTGCGCTACCCGCGCGGCACCGGCCCCGGCGCGAAAATAGACGCCGAACTCACGAGCGTGGCCGTAGGCAAGGGCGAATTGCGCCGTCGCGGCTCGGGCCTGGCCATCCTCGCCTTCGGCAGCCCGCTCGCGGCGGCGCTCGAGGTCGGCGCGGAACTCGGCGCGACAGTCGCGAACATGCGTTTCGTCAAGCCGCTCGATGCGGCGCTAGTGCTCGAGCTCGCGCGCACGCACGCGATGCTCGTCACGGTCGAGGACAACACGGTCGCCGGGGGCGCCGGCAGCGCGGTCGCCGAGCTGCTCGCCGATAAAAATGTACAAGTGCCCATTTTACACCTCGGGCTGCCCGACCGCTTCCTCGAACACGCTAGCCGCGAGCAACTGCTCGCCGAAGCAGGCATCGACGCCGCCGGCATCCGCGCCGGGATCCTCGCGCGCTGGCCGCAGATGGGCGCCACACGGCCGCCCATACGCAGCGCGAGCTGACCTCATGCGCACCGCCGTATCGGCGTTCGTCGTCGCGCTCGCCTGTCTCGCTGCAACGGATGCGCCCGCCGGCGAGATCGCCGCGGGGAAATACGAGGGCGCCCATGGCGACCTCCGAATCAGCACCAAGGGCGACGTGACGAAATTCGCGTTCGACGTGGTCGCCGAGAATGGCTCGACCTGCGGTCCGGAAGGCGAGATCCGCAACGCGAGGGCGACGCTCGAGGGGCAGGACGACGCCTGCGTCATCGATTTCGCGACGGACGCGATGGGCGTGCGCGTGACGAGCAATCGAGCCTGCAGCTACTGGTGCGGTGCCGGCGCGGAATTCGACGGCCTGTACGTCGCGCCGACTTCGGAATGCGCGAGCGGCGAACGCTCGGCCACGCACGCGGCGTTCAAGCACCTCTACGAACAGAAAGCCTACGCCGACGCGCGCGCCAAGCTCACGCCGCTCCTCGAACGCTGCGGCACCCTGCTCTCCCCGTTCGAAGCGGCGTCGATCCGCAACGATCTCGCCGTCACGCAGTACCATCTGCGCGATCGCGCCGGCTGTCTCGCCACGCTCGAGCCGCTCGCGAAAGACGCGGCGAAGAGCGACGACGCGCTGCTCGACGATTATCCGCCGGACGCCGCGAAGGTCTACCTGCCGCTCGTCGCGGCGGCGCGCACGAACTTCAAACTCTGCCGCGGATTGCCGGAAAAATAGCCGCTCAGCCCTGCGGCGGCGGCCGGTCCGGACGACACGCGAGCGGATGCGGCGAGCCCTGCTCGTCGCCTCGCGAGCGCGGCGCGAAACATTTGCCCTGCAACGTCTCGCCCTGGCGGCCCGTGAAGCTGCACGCCGCGTCGGCGGCCTTGCCGCTGCACGCCGCGATGGCCTCGGGGGGCGGTCCATGCCGGTGGGTGCCGCCCTGCGAGGGTGGTTGATCGGAAGCCGGCTGCGCAATGGCGCTCGTCGCCAGCAACATCGCGAGTGCGAGATAGCGTTTCATGGAAGGCCCTCCGTGATCGGGAGTGCAGCGTCGCACAC
Organism: Rudaea sp.; assembly: GCA_035650835.1. Taxonomy (GTDB): domain Bacteria; phylum Pseudomonadota; class Gammaproteobacteria; order Xanthomonadales; family Rhodanobacteraceae; genus Rudaea. The sequence continues at coordinate 2,823 of DASRGX010000337.1, forward strand.
CGGCGTGCAGGCAATCGTCAGAAATCGTGGAGATTCCATGGAAGCGGGATCACGCTGCTACACGATCCCGCCGCTCACGCGATCCCTCCCCTCCAGATCGCGTGCCGTGAACACCTGCGAAAAACCGCGGCGTTCGAGTAGCTCGCGCACTGCGGCGCCCTGATCCAGGCCGTGCTCGAGCAGCAGCCAGGCGCCGGAGTCCAGATGTGCGGGCGCCGCGGCGACGATCGCGCGGAGCGCGTCGAGGCCGTCGGCGCCAGAAGCGAGTGCGATGGCGGGCTCGAAGCGCAGGTCGCCGCGCCGAAGATGCGCGTCTCCGGCCGCAATGTACGGCGGATTCGAGACGATCAGGCCGAAGCGGCGATCGCCGAGCGCCGCACACCAGTCGCCCGCGGCGAACTCGATGTTGGCGATGCCGAGCCGCGCCGCGTTGGCGCGGGCGACGGCGAGCGCCGCGGCGCTGGCGTCGGTCGCGAGCACGCGCGCGGCCGGGCGTTCGCGCGCGAGTGCGAGCGCGATCGCACCCGACCCGGTACCAAGATCGGCAACGTCCACTCGTATACTTTGCGGCATCCGTGCGAGCGCGAGTTCGACCAGGAGCTCGGTCTCATGGCGCGGGATCAGCACGTCGGGCGTGACGTCGAGCTCGAGCGACCAGAAACCGCGCCGACCGGTGATGTACGCCAGCGGCTCGCCGGCCGCCCGCCGCGCGACGGCGTCGCGAAACGCGTGCGCCGCGGCGGCATCGACGTCGGCGTCGCCATGCGCGAAGAGCCACGCGCGCGGCCGACCGAGCGCGTGCATGAGCAGGAGCTCGGCTTCGCGCCGCGCTTCGCCGCCGGCCAGCGCCTGCGCCGCTTCGAACAGCAGCGCATCGACCGTGTCGCCGCTCACGCGCCGGAAACCGGCGGCACCTCGGCCGCGGGTGCCGGCGCCGGCGTCGCCGGAGGCTTCCCGCGCCAGTAGCCGCCGCTCGTCCAGGCCGCGAAGCCCTCGCGCAGCCAGCCGATCACCGCCGTTGCGAGCCACAACGCCCAGGCGAACATGAGCACTTTGTATACCCACAGCGGCAGGCTCACGGCGCTCGCCTGCGGCAGCGCATCCGCGCTGCGATCGGCGAACCATTGCAGCGACTGCGCGGTCGAGCCGTTGCCGCTCACATGCATGTCGGGCTGGCCGGCGAGGCCTTGCGGAATCGCAGAAGCAAGCGCCACAAGCGCGACGATCGCGAGCACGACGAGTGCGATCTGGCTCAGGTTGAACCGCCAGCGTACCGGCGACGGCGTGGCACGCGCGCGCCAATCGAAGGCGAACACCCATGCAACGACGAACAGCAGCGCGATCCAGGAAAACGTGGAGAACCCGAACCCAAGCAACAGCCAGTCGCGGAAGCGGAGCTGCGTCCGCCGCGTGCGCGCGAGCGCGAACGCGACGGCGATCATGACGACGAGCTCGCCCCAGTACAGCACGGCGGGGCCGACCGCCGGCCCGAACGCGGCGAGCAGCCAGCGGTCGCCTGGCAGCGTGATCGCAAGCGCGACGTTCGCGGCCGGCAGGCCGAGCGACACGTCGGGCGTACGCACGATGCTGCCGATGCCCGCACCGGCGCGGAAGCGCACCTCGTAGCCGTGCGCGCCGGGAGCTACCGGCAAGCTCAGCCGCCCGTCGATCGCGCGCACGTTGAGCGTCTGCCCATCCCGCGTCACGCCGAGCACCTCGGCGCCTTTCGGCAGCGCGATCGCCTGGTCGCCGCCCTGGCTCGCGCGCAGCGTGAAGGCGAGCACGTGGTCGGCCGTGCGCTGGCCGATCGCGCTGGCGAGGCTCGCGGCGTCTATCGCGCGCAGCTCGCCCTTGACCGGCGCGGGACGCGTGATCTTGAGGCTCAGCGTCTCGCCGGGCAGCGGATGGAACTCGAAATTGCGGTAATCGCGCGGGTTTTCGTTCGCATCGAGGCCCACGCCCGGCACGCCCGAGAACTCGACGTGCCACGTCGGACTCACGAGCACGCGCCAGACCTCGGCGCGCTCGCCGAGCGGCGGCGCGGTGAGGTTGAGCGCATCGCCCTTGTCGAGCGTGCTCTGCCAGCTCGTCTCGACCTCGCCTTCGGCGATCGCCGCCGGAATTTTCCCGTTTTCCACTTTTATACCCGCGGAACCGACGTGCTCGCCGGCCATCACCGGCACGTCGACCGTGAAACCGCCCTGCGCGGGCGACAGCCGCCGCACGCGCGTCGTGGCGCTCCACTCGAGACCGAGCACGAGATCGCGCTCGACTTCCACGTACGGCGGAAATTGCTGCACGCCGGCGCCGGGGCCGGTGCTCGCGCTCGGCTCGCTGCCGTCGCGTGCGCGCGTCAGCGTGAGCGTCTCGGTGAGCAGGCGGTCGTCGGCGAGGCCGGAGGCGTCCCACCCCTTGCCCTGGAACAGCACACGCGACGGCGCGAGCGGGAACGCGAGCGCGAGCTTGTCGCCCGCGGCGGCGAAATCGAGCTGCACGCGGTGCACGCCGCGGCCGACCGCGATCCAGATGCCGCCGTTTTCGCTGCGCGCGATGGCGTCGGCCGCAGCGCCGTCGAGCTGGACGGCCTTGAGCGTCGCCGCCGCGGCATCCTGCGGCAGAGGCAGCGCGATGCGTTCTCCCGCGTGCACCTCGAGCGCGACGGAAACGCCGTCGCCATTCGCGCTCACTTCCGCCTCGGCGATCGCGGCGCAGGCCGGGGCGCATTTCGGCGCTTCGGTCAGGCGCTCGCGCAGCTGCTGCAAGAGCGTGTCCGGTGGATAGCTCTGCGCCTGCGCACTCGGCGCGTGTGCGA
>DASRGX010000338.1:0-7897 GCA_035650835.1 Rudaea sp.
GGCGGCCGTTATGCCGGCCGCGACGCAGGCGTTGATGAGGCGCGCGCCGTCCATGTGCGTCGCGAGGCCCGCGGCGTGCGCAGTCTCGGCGACCTCGCGGAGCGTCGCGAGCGGCCACACGGCGCCACCGCCGAAATTCGACGTTTGCTCGACTTCCACTAAGCGCTGTCGCGGCGCATAAGGCCGGTCCGCCCGCAGTTTTTCGCGAAGCTCCGCGGCCGTGAAGATGCCGCGGCGACCCGGAATCGTATTGAGCATCACGCCCGCCAGCGCACCGGGCCCGCCGGCTTCGTAGCCGATGACGTGCGAGGTCGCGTCGCAGATGACTTCGTCGCCGGGCCGGCAGTGCACAGCGAGCGCAATCTCGTTGCACATCGTGCCGGAAGGCAGGAACAACGCCGCCTCCTTGCCGAGCAGATCGGCGCAGCGCGCGACGAGCCTGTTAACGGTCGGGTCTTCGTTGGCGCGCTCGTCGCCGACCTCGGCGTCGGCCATGGCCTGCCGCATGGCGCGGGTCGGTTTGGTCTTCGTGTCGCTGAAAAGATCGATCATCGGTACCTCCGGGCGGATGGAGAGCATCGCAACGCTTTCGATTTCGGGCAAGGGGCCGGCTAGAATGCGCGCGAGGACCCGCCCATGACGCCACGACTCATCGCCATCCTGCTGCTTGCGACCGCGGGCGCCGTTCATGCGGCCGACGTGCACAAGTGCACGGACGCCAACGAACGCATCACGTTCCAGGACAAACCTTGTCCAGAAGGCAGCGGCGACGTCACGGTGCACATTCCCGATCCACCGCCTCCGCCGCCCGATGCAGACGCTCCGCGCGAGGGCGGCACGCCGAGCGATGCCTCCGCAGGCTTGCCGCCGACAGCGCCGCCGGCACCGACGACACCGGCGGCCCCGGACGGCGGCGCCGGCACGACCACTCCGCTGTGGATCTGCACGCGCCCCGAGGACGGCTCGCAATACATGAGCCGCGACGGCGCGACGCCTCCACGCATGGTGCCGGCCGGGATCATGGGCGTTCCGAGCAAGAGCCTCGATTCCGCCTACGCCGGCAGCAACGGCATCGGCGTTTCGGCCCCCGGCGTGCGCAAGACGCCGGTCGACAAATCGCCGCAAGCGGCCGTCGCGGGCGACTACGTGGCCGTGCAGGACAGCTGCCAGCGCGCGACGAAGGAACAGGCCTGCACGTGGTTCCAGCAGGAATACGACCGCCTCTACGAACGCAAGCGCCACGCGTTCAACGACGAGAAAGCGACGATCCAACCGCAGCTCGACCAGCTCGGCAAGGATCTCGACGGCTGCTGATCGCTGCTCCGCGTCGCGCGACGCGGCTCAAGGCGACAAAGCGAACGCGCTGTGGCGCTGCTCGTGATCGAGCAGGAAGCGCTTGACGGGCAGACCGCCGCCGAAGCCCGTGAGGCTGCCGTCCGCGCCGACGACGCGATGGCACGGCACGACGATCGGCAGCGGATTGCGCGCGTTCGCCGAGCCGACGGCGCGGCTCGCGGAAACGTCGCCCAATCGGCGCGCGAGCTCGCCGTAGCTCGTCGTAGCGCCGTACGGGATGCGCCGAAGCTCGTCCCAAACCCGTAGCTGGAAATCGCTGCCGACGGGAGCGAGCGGCAGATCGAATTCGGTCAGGCGGCCCGCGAAGTAGGCGAGGAGCTGGGTGCGCACTTCGCGCAATGCGCCGGGGCCATGCTCCCAATCCTCGCCGACGCGTGTCGGATAGCGGCCCGTCTCGAAATCGACGTGGCGCAATCCCTGCCCATCGAGCGCGAGCATGAGGCGCCCGACCGGGGTCGGCAGATAGTCGTAGTACATGGCGCCACTTTACGCCTGACTGCGCCAGAGGTGCAGCACGGCGTAGGCGCGATAGGGACGCCAGGCGCGCGCGATTTCGTCGAGCTCGCGCGTGGCGATCGGGATGCCGTCGCGCGAGACCGCCTTGCGCAGCACGAGATCGGCGGCCGGAAACGCATCGGGGTTGTGCAGACCGCGCATCGCGATGTAATGCGCCGTCCAGGGCCCGATGCCGGGCAGCGCGACGCACGACGCCACGAACGCGTCGAGCGCTTGATCGGGATCGAAATGCAAGCTGCCCGCGCAGACGGCTTGCGCGATCGCGCGCAGGCTCGCGGCGCGGGCGCGCGTGATCCCGAGGCTCGCGAGGTCGGCGTCGGCAAGCACCTCGGGCGACGGAAAAACGTGGGCATTTCCGCCCGCCGAAACGCCGAAGCGCTGCACGAGTCGCACGGCGAGCGTGCGCGCCGCGGCCACGCTCACCTGCTGGCCGAGCACCGCACGCACGGCGATCTCGAAGCCGTCCCAACCGCCCGGCACGCGCTGCCCCGGATGCGCCGTGACGAGCCGCTTGAGCAGGCGCCGGCGGCCGAGTTGCGCATTGACCGCTTCGATGTCGGCGTCGACATCGAACATACGGCGCATGCGCGCTTCGGCCTCGGCGACGACGCGAGCGTCGTCGCAATCGATGCGCAGTGCGAGCGCGCCGCGCTCGCCCATGCGCAGCTCGAGCGCTCCGGGCACGCCGTGCAAGACGAAACGGCGCCGATAGCCCGCCGCGTCGACTTCCTCGAGGCCCGGAATCGTGCGCCGCGCGAAAAACGCGAGCAGCGCAGCGAAATCGTAGGGTTCACGGTAGGCAAGCGCGAATTCGGGCATCGCTCAGAACCCGTAGCGCAGGAAACCGCCGTCGACCGCGACGCATTCGCCCGTGATGTACGACGCGGCGGGCAGGCACAGGAACGCCACGGCCGCAGCGACCTCCTCGGGCTCGCCGATGCGGCCCATCGGCGTGCGCGCGAGCACTTCCTCGAGATACTCCGGATCGGCGAGCGCGGACTCGGTGCGCTGCGTGCGGATGTACCACGGAGCCACGGCATTCACGCGGATGCCGTCGGCCGCCCACTCGCAGGCGAGGTTACGGGTGAGCTGCGCAAGCGCCGCCTTGGCCATGCCGTACGGAGCGCCCGTGCGCAAGTGGACGAGCCCCGAGACCGAAGCGACATTGACGATCGCGGCATTCGCATGCTCGGCCAAATGCGGATGCGCGAGCCGGCTGAGCTCGAACGCCGACAGCGTGTTCATGTCGATGACCGAGCGCACTTCGTCGCTCGTGTAGTCGAGCGCAGGCTTGGTGACGTTGCCTCCCGCATTGTTGACGAGCAGCGACGGCGAGACGCCGAGGTCGGCGATCCAGTCGAAAATCTCGAGACGCTGCTCGCCCTCGTTCACGTCGGCCGCGAAGGCGAAGAACTCGCGCTGCGGAAATTCATCGGCGAGCTCGGCGCGAACCTGCTCCAGATGGACCTCGTCGCGCGCGATCATGAGCACGTCGGCGCCGAGCCCGGCAAGCTCGCGCGCGCAGGCAAGCCCGATGCCTTTGCTCGCACCCGTCACGAGCGCGGCCTCGCCGTCCAGTCGCCACCGGGCTGGGTTCGTCGTCATCTTGCCTCCTCCGGTCCGGAACCGCGCCGCCGCGCCTTGCCGGCTGCGGCAGCCCGGCGCAGACTGTAGCGACCGATTGAGGAGAGTGCCATGCGCCGTTCCATGTTCGTCACCGCCGCCCTGCTAACGCTCGCCGCCTGCTCGGGCGCGAACGCGCCGCCGCCGCCGTCGCAGAGCCAAGCGCAAACCCCGCCGCCCGCCGACAAGACCGTCTTCGACACGCAGCTCAAAGCCTTGCAAAAGGCCAAGGACGTGCAGAAGACCGTCGACAAGCAACAAGCCGACGCCGACAAGAAACTCGAGGACGCCGGCGGGTGAACTCTCGCGCTTGCGCGCTGCCCTGGCGCGTCGCGCTGCACTGACGTCGTTCTTGCCCTAAGACGATTGTCCGTTCCGACACGCGGACAGGTCGTAAGAATTCATCGTGAGCTCCATGCCCAAACTCCGCATCCAAAGCTTTGCCGTATCGCTCGACGGCTTCGGCGCCGGGCCCGACCAGAGTCTCGAACATCCGCTCGGCGTCGGCGGTCCCGAGCTCATGGACTGGTTCTTCCACACGCGCTCGTGGCGGAGCATGCACGGCTACGAAGACGGCGAAACGGGGCTCGACGACACGATCGCCGCTCGAGGTTTCGAGAACATCGGCGCGTGGATTCTCGGGCGCAACATGTTCGGACCTGTGCGCGGCCCGTGGCCCGACGAAAGTTGGAAGGGCTGGTGGGGCGAAGAACCGCCGTATCACACACCCGTGTTCGTGCTCACGCACCATGCACGCGCGCCGCTCGCGATGCGAGGCGGCACGGAATTCCGCTTCGTCACCGGCGGTATCCATGCGGCGCTCGAACAGGCGAAGGCGGCCGCGGGCGGCCGCGACGTGCGACTCGGCGGCGGCGTCGCAACGATCCGCGAATTCCTGCGCGCCGGGCTCGTCGACGAAATCCATCTTGCGATGAGACCCGTACTGCTCGGCCGCGGCGAGCCGTTGTTCGGCGGTCTCGATCTGCGCGCGCTCGGCTACGTGTGCGTCGAGCACGTCGCCGGAGAACGCGCGCTGCATGTGTTCCTGCGCAAGCGCGCGTGAGTCCGCTCAGCGGATCTCGCAGAAGCAATACGCGAACACGCCGATCTTTCCGTCCGACACGCTGCGCAACAAACGCAGGTTGTCGCGGACCGTCGGCGCTTCGAGCCAGTCGCGTCCGACTTGCGGCACCACCGCGCGGGCGACGCGCGCGTCCGCTTCGCTGTTGAAGCTCAGCGCCAGGCGCTCCCAGAACGTGAGCTCTTTCTCGACGTAGGTCAGGTGATAATCGCTGCCGAGATTCGCCGCCTGGGCCGCCGCCGCTGCCGCGTCGTTCAGACCGCCGAGCTCGTCGACGAGCCCGCGCTCCTTGGCCTGCTCGCCGCTCCAGACGCGGCCGCGCGCGATCGCGTCGATCTCTTCGGGCTTCTTGTTGCGCGCCTTGGCGACATTGCCGACGAAATCGCGATAGCCCTTGTCGATGACGGTCTGGATCACGTCGCCGATCTTCGGATCGAGCGGGCGGCGCACGTCGAAGGCGCCCGCGAACGGTGTCGTGCCCACGCCGTCGGTGTGCACGCCGATCTTGGCCAGCGTATCGGGAAAATTCGCGATGAGCCCGAAGATGCCGATCGATCCGGTGATCGTCGTCGGCTCGGCGAAGATGCGGTTGGCATTCATCGAGATCCAATAACCGCCCGAAGCGGCGACGTCGCCCATCGATACGACGACGGGTTTGCCCGCGGTGCGCGTGAGCTCGACCTCGCGGCGGATCAGCTCCGAAGCGAACACTTCGCCGCCCGGCGAATTGACGCGCAGCACGACGGCCTTGACCGCATCGTCCTCGCGCGCCTGGCGGATCAGGCGCGAGGTCGAATCGCCGCCGACCGTGCCGGGCGCCTGGTCGCCGTCAACGATTTCGCCCTCGGCGACGACGACCGCCACTTGCGGGCGCGTGTCGATGGCCTGCTCGCGTTCGACCAGGCGCGCATAGTCCTGGAAATCGATCTGGCGGAACGTCTTGTGCTCGGCGACGCCTTTCTCGACGAGCATGGCGCGCGCTTCATCGCGCGTCGCGAGCTTGTCGACGAGCTTTTCCTTGAGCGCGAGAGCGGCGAGATCGCCGTTCGTCGATTTGATGAGGTCGGGATAGTTCTGGATGTCGGCGGTGAGCGCGGCCGGATCGAGCTTGCGCGCGGCGGCGACGTCCTTGAGGTAGTCGCCCCAGATGCCGTTCATCCAATAGAGATCGGCTTCCTTCGCTTCCGCGGAGGAATCGTTGCGCACGTACGGCTCGGCCGCCGATTTGTATTCGCCCACGCGGAACAGGTGCACGGCGACGCCGAGCTTGTCGAGCAGATCTTTGTAATAGGTGCGATAGCGGCCGAGGCCCTCGAGCAGGATCGCGCCTTGCGGGTGCAGCAGGATCTCGTCGGCGTGCGCGGCGAGATAGTACTGGCCCTGCGTCATGTTGTTGGCGACCGCGACGACGTCCTTGCCGCTCTTGCGGAAGCGGTCGACGGCGGCACCGATCTCGCGCAGCGTTGAAAAGCCCGCGCTCTCGATCTCGTCGGGCTTGATGACCAGACGCTCGATGCGGCTGTCCTTGGCCGCGGCGTCGATCGTGGCGACGATGTCGCGCAACTGTACTTCCTTGGTACGGTCGCCGAACAGGCTCGAGAACGCTCGCTCGGCGGGCTCGGCGGTATACTGTTCCACAATGTTGCCTTTCGGATCGAGCACGAGAGCGGTGCGATCCTTCAGGTTCGTCGCGCCTCCGCGCAGCGCCGCGACGAAGAGCACGACGAGGATCACGAAAACGAGGTTCACCGCAACGAGCCTAAGGAAATTGAGCGCGCCCCACAGTCCCTTGAAGAAGCGGCCGATGCCGCCGGGTCGTTTATCGTTCATGTGTCACTCCTGAGCTTGAGGTCTTGAGCCTACCGCAACCGCGGCGCCGCGGCATGCGCCGGCGGTCACGGCCGGCTCGCCGCGGCCGCTCCCGACGTCCCGAAGCGGCGCGCCAGGCGCACGAAACGTGCGAGCAGCAGCGCCGCGGCGACGCTGAGCCCGGCGATGAGGCCGATCCACATGCCGGGCGCGCCCATGCCCGCCCGGAAGCCGAGCCAATAGCCGAGCGGCATGCCGACGCCCCAATACGCGAGCGTCGTGATCGCCATCGGTTGCGAGGTGTCCTTGAGGCCGCGCAGTGCGCCGTTCGCGGTGACTTGTATACCGTCGGAAAACTGGAAGATCGCCGCGAACACGAGCAATTGCGCGGCGAGCGCCATGACTCCCGCATCCTCGGTGTAGAGCCGCGCGATCGCGTGCGGCGCAAGTGCCATCGCCGCGCACGACAGCGTCTGCGTGGCGAGCGACGCAGCGATGCCCACGAAGCCGGCGTGCCGCACGCCGTCGGCATCGCGCGCGCCGGCGGCGCGGCCGACGCGCACGGTCGTCGCCATCGCAAGCCCGAGCGGCAGCATGAATGCGATCGAAGCGACGTTGATCGCGATCTGATGCCCGGCGACGGTGTCCGCGCCGAGCGACCCGATCAGGAGCGCCGTCGCGACGAACAGGCCCGATTCCATGAGCAGCGAAATGCCCATCGGTACCCCGAGCTGCAGCAAGGCAACGATCGTGCGGACGTCGGGCGGCGCGAAGCGTCCGAAGGGTGTGTAGGGGCGGTAATGGCGGCGCAGCGCAATGTACGTCGCGAACGCGGCGAGCTGCAGCCACAGCACGGTCGCCGTCGCCATCCCCGATCCTTCGGCGCCGCGTGGCGGCAGACCGAACGCCCCGTACATGAACACGTAACCGATCGGCGCCAGCAAGACGAGGCCCAGGAAGCTGAAGTACATCGTCGGCCGGGTGAGCGCGAGCCCTTCGGAAAAGCCGCGCAGCGCGAAAAAACCCGTCAGCGCCGGCGCGCCCCAGGAGATCGCATGAAGGAATTTTTGCGTATCCGCGACGATCGCCGCATCGATGCCGATGGCGCGCAGCAGCGGGGCGGCGCTGCGCGTGGCCGCGAACAAGACGAGCCCCAAGCCCAGCGCGAGCCAGAGCGCCTGGCGCAGCAGGATGCCGATCTTCGTCGTTTCGCCCGCGCCCGAGAGTTGCGCGACCGACGGCGGCAGCGCCAGCATGACGCCGATAGCGCTCACGATCGCGATCGACCAAAGGTTCGCGCCCACGGCGACCGCGGCGAGCGTCTGCGCGCTGTAGTGGCCGGCGAGCAGCACGTCGACGACGTTCATGCCGATCGCGGAGAGCTGGCCAAGCACGAGCGGCGCGGCAAGCACGAGCGTTTCATTGAATTCGCGACGCCAGCGCGCGGCATCCTTGCGTAGAATAGGCGTCATCGACTGCAACCGGGACGAAGCGGTGGGAACGGAACGCCGG
>DASRGX010000339.1:0-8229 GCA_035650835.1 Rudaea sp.
GCCGTGCGCGTTTCGCATCAACGCCAGGGCATCGGCAAGGAACTCATGCGCCGCACGCAAGCGGCGGCGCCGCGAGCGAAGCTGCTGCTGCTCGCTGCGCCGGCCGCCGAAGGCTACTATCCGCACGTCGGATTTTCGCGCTTCGCCCACGCCTACATGCTGACGCCCGATCAGCGCATCGCTTGAGCGCCGCACGTCGAGCCCGTAACATCGCGGGCCACTTCCGCCGAGCACCGACGTGTCTCCGACCGATACCGTTTCCGCGCCGCAGCGCGCCGGACTCCTCGCCATGTGCGCCGCGGCGCTGTTCGGCGGTCTCGCCGCCGGCGCACTGTGGTGCCTCGTATCGCTCGCGTTCGACGCCGACACCGCGCTCCTCATCCTGCCGTTCGCGGTTGCGATCGCTGCGTTCCTGCGCTGGCAGGGCTATGCCGGCTGGCCTGGCGCGGCCTGCGCCGTGGCGGCGACCCTGCTCGCCTTCGCCTACGCGCAATACCTGTTCGTAGCCGTACGCATCGCGCAGACGCTCGGTCTGCCGTTGCGCAGCACCCTGTTCAAGATGGATTTCGGGCTCGGCTGGCAAATCGCACGCGCGAGCATCGGAACCTTGGGAACCGCGGCGCTCGTCGCGGCTTGCGCCACAGCAGCGGTTGCGATGCTGTGGCCCTTCTCGAAGTCCCGTTCACCTCGACGCTGACGGCCGAACCGGCCTCGCAGCGGCAACTCCGCCGCTCAATGTCCGCCGCCCCCATCCATCGCCTTGAGCCCGGCGATGAGCTTGTTGGCCGCTTCCTGGCCGTCGGCGTAGAGCATGCGGCAGTTGTCCTGGTAGAAGAGCGCATTCTCGATGCCCGCGAAGCCGGTGCCCTTGCCGCGCTTGATCACGATGACCTGCTTGGCGCTCGCCACGTCGAGGATCGGCATGCCGTAGATCGGCGAGGATTTGTCCGTCTTCGCCACCGGATTCACGACATCGTTCGCGCCGATGACGATGGCGACGTCGCAATTCGGGAACTCGGGGTTCACGTCGTCCATGTCCGCGATGAGATCGTACGGCACGCCGGCTTCGGCGAGCAGCACGTTCATATGGCCCGGCATGCAGCCGGCCACGGGGTGGATCGCGAACTTCACTTCCTTGTCGCGCTTGATGAGGTTCTGCGAAAGCTCCCAGATCTTGTGCTGCGCCTGCGCGACGGCCATGCCGTAGCCCGGCACGATGATGATCTTCTCGGCCAGGTACAGGAGCGAGGCCGCGTCGTCCGCTTCGATCGGCTTGAGCGAGCCTTTGATCTCGGAAGCCGTCGCGCCGCCGCCGCCGAAATTCGAGAACAGCACGTTGCTGATCGAGCGGTTCATGGCCTTCGCCATGAGACGCGTGAGCAGCGTGCCGGCGGCCCCGACGACGGTGCCCGCGATGATCAGCGCGACGTTCTGCTGCACGTAACCTTCGAAACCGACGGCCAGACCCGTGAACGCGTTGTAGAGCGAAATCACGACCGGCATGTCGGCGCCGCCGATCGGCAGCGTCATGAGGATGCCGAACAGCAGCGCCAGGGCGAAGAAGACGACGATGAACATTACGTCGAGATGATGTGCGACCGTGAGCCCGTACACGACGTATGCGCCGAGCGCCACGGCGGCGAGGAAACAGAGCCCGTTGACCGCCTGCTGGCCGCCGAAACGGAACGTCTTGTCCATCCAGCCTTGCAGCTTGGCGAACGCGATCAGCGATCCCGTGAACGACACCGAGCCGATCAACGCGCCGACCACGGCCAGGATGACGATCGATTGCGCGATCGGCGGCGCCGCCGCGACGAACTTCGACCCGGCATTCAGCGCCGCGAAGCCGAGCAGCGCGCTGGCGCCGATCGCTGCGGCCGAGCCGCCGCCCATACCGTTGTAGAGCGCGACCATCTGCGGCATCGCGGTCATCGCGACCTTGCGGCCGCTGTACCACGCGATGGCCGTGCTGAGCGCGATCGCGATGAAGATCAGCAGCGCGTTCTCGATGAGGATGCCGTGGCCCGCATGCGCCCCGTGCAGGAACGTGACGATCACCGCCACGAGCACGCCGACGCCGGCCCACTGGATGCCGCTGCGCGCCGTGACGGGCGAGGACATGCGCTTGATGCCCATGATGAGCAGCACCGCGGCGGCGAAGTAGCTCGCCTGGATCAGCAGCGAGACGATCTCGGTGGTGTTCATTTCGCCGCCTCCGGCTTCTTGCTGGACTTGAACATCTCGAGCATGCGCTCGGTGACGACGTAGCCGCCCGCCGCGTTGCCGGCGCCGAGGAACACGCCGATGAAGCCGATGACCTTCGCGAGCGTGTCGTTGGGTCCGGCCTCGCCGAGCGCCACCATCGCGCCGACGAGCACGATGCCGTGCACGAAATTCGAGCCCGACATGAGCGGCGTGTGCAGGATCACCGGCACGCGCGAAATGATCTCGTGCCCCGTGAACGCGGCGAGCATGAACAGGTACAGCGCGAGGAATCCGTCGATCATGATGTTTCCCCAAAGCTAAGCGCAGAAGTGAATTGCGACGTTGGAAAACCTTCGAACGAAAGATCAAATCGAAATTTCATCTTCAGTTCTTCGTGTGCTTCGTGTCCTTCGTGGTTCAGGCTTTCTTCTTCAAGTGGCGCCGTCGACGGCTTGCTTGGTCGGTTCGTGCTTGATCTCGCCGGCATGCGTGACGCAGGTCTTGGCGATCAGCTCGTCGTTCCAGTCGAGGTTCAAGGCGCCGTCCTTGAGGCTCAGCTCGAGGAAGTTGTACAAGTTTTTGGCGTAGAGCTCGCTTGCGTGGATCGGAGCGCTCGCGGCGAGGTTCACCGGGCCGATCACGGTCACGCCATTCGCCGAGACGATCGTCTTGCCCGCTTCGGTGAGCTCGCAGTTGCCGCCCGTCTCGGCGGCGATGTCGACGATCACGGCGCCGGTGCGCATGCCTTCGACCATCGCCTTCGTGATGATGCGCGGCGCCTTGCGGCCCGGGACTGCCGCGGTCGTGACGATGACGTCGACGCCTTTGATGTGCTCGGCGAGCGCAGCCTGCTGCTGCGCGCGCTCTTCGGGCGTGAGCTCGCGCGCGTAGCCGCCCGCACCCGCGGCGCTGACGCCGAGCTCGACGTATTTGGCGCCGAGCGATTGAATCTGTTCCTTGGTCTCGGGGCGAACGTCGAAGCCTTCGACCTGCGCCCCGAGCCGCCGCGCGGTGGCGATGGCCTGCAGGCCCGCGACGCCGGCGCCGACGATGAGCACTTTGGACGGCCGCACGGTGCCCGCCGCGGTCGTCATCATCGGAAAGAATTTGGGCGACGCCTCGGCCGCGATCAGCACGGCCTTGTAGCCGGCGATGTTGGCTTGCGAGGACAGCACGTCCATCGCCTGCGCGCGCGTCGTGCGCGGCAAGAGCTCCATCGCGAAGCTCGTGATCTTGCGGTCGCGCAGCGCCTTGATGCGCTCGGGCGCCAGATGCGGCGAGAGATAGCCGATCGTCACGGCGCCGGGTTTCAGCGCGGCGATTTCCTCGAGCGTCGGCGGCTGCACGGTGAGGAGCACGTCGGCGCGCGCGAGCGCAGCCTGCGCATCGGGCGCGATCTCGACGTCCTTGTAGGCTGCGTCGGCGAAGCTCGCGGACAGGCCCGCGTTGCGCTCGAGCAGCAGCGCCGCGCCTTTGGCCTTCAGCTTTTTCGCCACGTCCGGCGTCATCGCGACGCGGCGCTCCCCGGGTGCGCCTTCGCGCACCACGCTTACGGTAATCGCCATGCAATTCTCCCCGTGAGCGATTCGTGAGACGCGATGCTAGCCGAGCTTGGCACCCGCCGCCAACTGGTATGCTGCGCATTTGACGACGGAAGTTTCCCGATCATGGATTTGCTGGACCTTCTCGAATCGCGCCGTTCCACGCCTTCACGCCAGCTCGGCGCGCCCGGGCCCGAGGGCGATCAGCTCGACCGCCTGCTCGCCGCTGCGGTGCGCGTACCCGATCACGGCAAGCTCGTGCCGTGGCGCCTCGTGCTCATCGACGGCGACGCCCGCCGCCGCCTGGGCGAGCGTCTGGCCGAAATCCACCTGCGCAAGGAACCCGAAGTGCCGCCAGCGGTGCTCGCGAAGGACCGCGAGCGCTATACGTTCGCGCCGCTCGTCATCATGGTCGTCGCGCGCTTGACGTACGAGCACCCGAAGGTGCCGGTGCAGGAGCAGATCCTCTCGGCCGGCTGCGTGGCCTACAACCTTCTGCTCGGCGCACAGGGCCTGGGATTCGGTGCGCAATGGCTCACCGGATGGGCTGCCTACGATCGCGACGCGCAGGAGCTGCTCGGTATCGCGCCGCACGAACGCATCGTCGGGTTCGTCCACATCGGCACGCCGCGCGAGACGGCGCCCGAGCGCCCGCGGCCGGATTTGCTCGAGCTCGTCTCGGAATGGCCGTGATGCGCACGCTGCACCTCATCGACGCAAGCCTCTACGTGTTCCGTGCCTGGCATGCGGTGCCGGCGCAGTTCGCCGACGTCGACGGCGCGCCCGTCAACGCGGTCTACGGTTTCACGCGCTTTCTTTGCGACTTTCTCGAGCGCGCAGCGCCGACGCACGCCGCGGTCGCATTCGACGAATCGCTGACGAGCTCGTTCCGCAATGCGATCTATCCGCTCTACAAGGCGAATCGCGAGCTGCCGCCCGCCGAGCTCACCGTGCAGTTCGACTACTGCAAGCGCATCGCCGCCGCGCTCGGGCTGCGCGTCCTCACGGATCACCAATACGAGGCCGACGATTTGATCGGCAGCGCCGCCACTGCTGCACGCGCGCACGGATTCCGCGCCGTGATCATCTCGGCCGACAAGGATTTCGGACAGCTGCTCGGCGCCGACGACGAGCAATGGGATTTTTCGCGCAACGAGCGCTGGAACGCCCACGGCGTCAAACAAAAACTCGGCGTGCGCCCGGACCAAGTCGCCGATTTCCTCGCCTTGACGGGGGATGCCGTCGACAACATTCCGGGCGTGCCCGGGATCGGACCGAAAACGGCGGCGAGCCTGCTCGCCCATTTCGGCACGCTCGATGCGCTGCTCGCGCGCGTCGAGGAAGTGCCTTACTTGCGGCTGCGCGGTGCGGGTCAGGTCTACGTGCGCCTCAAGGAGCATCGTGCGCAGGCGCTGTTGTCACGGGCGCTGACCGGCATCGTGCTCGATGCGCCGGTGCCTGGCGGGATCGACGAGCTGGCCTGGACGTCGCCGGATCTCGCCGCGATCGACCCGCTCATCGAGCGCCTGCGGTTCGGTCCGCTCACGCGAGCGCGCTGCCGCAACCTGCGCACAGGGGCGGCTGCGCGCGACCCCGTACCGGCGTGAATGTGCTGCAGTTCACGGGAAGCCACGCACCTGCCGCACACGGCGAGCGCCGATCCGGCCTCGGATCGTGCGATCGCGAACGTCTAGAGTGTCTGCACCCGCCGGGCAGAGCCTGACCGGGAGGTGAGCGGGCGCGGCGGGCAGTTGGGGACGCGCGTGCGGCTCCGGCATGTGCGCCGGAGCCGCACGTTCTTGCTCAGCCGCCGCTGGGTTGCGGCGCCGGCTTGTCTTCCTTGCTGCGGCCGTGCGCCGGCATGACGACGGGCTTGCCGTCCTTCGTCGGCCCGTTTTGCACCGGAACCGAGCTGCTGCCGACGCCGCTCTGACCCCAGGCGAAGCGCAGATTGCTGCGGAACACGTGCGGCGCCTCGAGCTTGTCCGCTTCGACCAGCACGCCGTTGTCGTCGTAATGCGATTTCTGGCTGTTCGCGATGAAGTAGAGCGAATCGCCTGCCACCGCGCCCTGGCCCAGCGCCGCGAACGCCGGATGCGCTACGTCGAGCGGCATCGCGCCCGTGATCGAACGGCCGTCCGCCGCGAGCTTGAGGCGCATGATGCGGCTCGGCACCATGCCGCCCTCGATCGCGACGAGATGCCCGTCGTACCAGAGCAGATCGTCGATGCCGCCGAGAACGAGGCTTTCCTGGTTGTGGGCGAGCTCGAACGCTTTGCCCTTGGTCAGATCGTAGCCGAAGATGCCGAGCGCGTAGTCGGCGAAATAGAGGGTCTTGCCGTCGTCCGAGACCGTCAGCGCGCTGATGCCGGTCAAATGCGGATTGGCGATCAGCGGGCGCAGCGCGTCGCCTTCCACCTTGAAGAGTTCGCGTGCGGCGCCGTCGCCCGCGTAGATCTGCCCGTCCTTGGTCACGGCGAGCAGGTTGAGCCGGTGCTGCCCCGCTTCTTGCGGCAAAGTATACTTGTGCAGCTGTTTGCCCGACGCGAGGTCGAACTCGAACACCGCGCTGCGGTTCGCGTTGTCGGCATTGAAACCGCGATAGAGCGGCGTCGCTGCGCTTGCGGCGTAGAGCCGGCTGTGCGCGGCGTCGACCGCGAGCGCGTCGATGCCCCACGGGCCGGCCGCGGGATCGGCCGCGACGAAGCTCGACGCCTTGCCCGAGTCGTCGGCGATCGCGATGCCGCCCTCGCGCATGCTGCCGAAGAGCAGCTTCTTGCGCTTGGGATCGAACGCGATCGTCTCGTAGAGGTGATCGCCCTTGGGCAAGTCGAACGCCACCTTGCCCTCGCCGAATTGCTTCGCGTTGACCGCCAGATTGGCCACGATGTAGTCCCACACGCGCGTGCCGTGCACGGGCTCGAAGCGCGGATCGTCGCCGATCTCGTAGCCGAAGCCCTGCATCTGCATGTGCAACAGCACGTCGTAGGCCTTGGTCTTGTCGCCGGCCTTGGCGTCCGCCATCGCCAGCTGAAGCTTGAGATCGCCCGAATTCGGCATGAGCTCGGAGACGCGCTCGAGCGTCCAGATCAGGCGCTGATTGTCGTTCTGCGCACCGTAGATCTGGGCGAGCTGCGCCAGCCCGGGAATGTCGTGCGACTGTTTGATCTGCTGTTCGGTCAGCGCCTCGGCGCGCTGTTCGACGACGGCTTCGGGCGACGCGGACGTCTTCGCCGCGTCGGGCGCCGGCTTGTCCGCAGCGGCGCCCGCGATGCTGAACATCGCCGAAAGGCACGCCAGGATCCAGGATTGAATTTTCATTCGCAAAACCTTGATGATGTCGGGGACCGGGTAGTGACCGCGGCGCATGGGCGTAAGTTCGCCGCCGGCCGTCGGTAGCCGCGGAAAGGGCGCGCAAGATGACCGAAACCGAGACACTTTGCAATGGCCGCTGGCTCCGCCTCAAGCGGCGCGGGCGCTGGGAATTCGCCGAGCGCACGAATCCGGGCGGCGGGGTGATCATCGTCGCGGTCACGCCCCAGGACCGCATCGTGTTCGTCGAACAATGGCGCGAAGCGGTGCTGGCCAAGACGATCGAAATGCCGGCGGGCCTCGTGGGCGATCTCGGCGACCTGCACGAAACCGCCGTCGCCGCAGGGGCTCGCGAGCTCACCGAGGAAACCGGATACCGCGCCGCGCGCGTCGAATGGCTGACGGCGGGCCCCTCCTCCGCGGGCATGAGCAACGAGATCATCGCTTTCGTGCGTGCGCGCGAGCTCACGCGCGAACACGCCGGCGGCGGCGACCATACCGAAGATATCGTCGTGCACGAGGTGCCGCGCGCGGACGCCGCGCGCTGGCTCGTCGAAAAATCCCGCGCGGGCTATTCGATCGATCCCAAGCTCTTCGCCGGGCTTTATTTCCTCGACCATCCGGAGCTGTTCGACGCGTCTTCGGAGTGACCGGCGTGGCGGATGGCCTCTGCCGTCGCCGATGACGAACGACGGCCGTGACTTCGTCGCGCGCGAACGTCAGTGCGCAACGAACGTCGCCAGCACCAACCACTGCCAGAGCAGCGACACCGCCATCGCGATCAGCACGGCGAACGTCAGGACGACGCCCAGCATGCGGCCTGGAGAAATACCGCTCACGTGCGACACGCCCCAGGCGTGCGCGAAGCGTGCGACGAGCAGCGCGATGCCGAAGACGTGCAGTAGCGCAGGCGCAGTCTGGTTGAGCTCGAGCACGAGCAGCAGCAGGAGTCCGAACGGCAGGTATTCGATGGCGTTGCCGTGGGCGCGTATGCGCCTGCGCAGTTCCTCGTCGCCGCCGTCGCCGAGACCGATGCGATGGCTGCGCCGGTAGGCGATGACGCGCGCGGCCAGGAACAGCACGAACAAGGCGGCGATGGCGGCATAAAGGCCGGTGATGCGCATGCGGATCTCCCGTCGGTCAGTGCAGCGCGAGTGTCTGCCCGTGTTGC
>DASRGX010000340.1:0-19028 GCA_035650835.1 Rudaea sp.
GCACCTGTTCGAGGATCGTGCGTAGGCCGCGCGCGCCCGTGCGCCGCTTGAGCGCCTTGCGTGCGACCGCACCGAGCGCCTCGTTGCGGAACTCGAGCTCGGCGCCTTCCATCTCGAACATGCGCTTGAACTGCTTGACGATCGCGTTCTTGGGTTCGGTCAGGATCTTGATGAGCGCCGCCTCGTCGAGCTCTTCGAGCGTCGCGACGACCGGCAGGCGGCCGACGAACTCGGGGATCAGCCCGAACTTGACGAGATCCTCCGGCTCGACGTCGGCGAGCACCTTGCCGACGTTCGTGTGCTTGCTCTTGCTGCGGATCTCGGCCGCGAAGCCGATGCCCGTCGACTCGGAGCGCTGCTGAATGATCTTCTCGAGACCCGAGAACGCGCCGCCGCAGATGAAAAGTATATTTTTGGTGTCGACCTGCAGGAATTCCTGCTGCGGGTGCTTGCGTCCGCCCTGCGGCGGCACCGAGGCGATCGTGCCTTCGATGAGCTTGAGCAACGCCTGCTGCACGCCTTCGCCGGACACGTCGCGCGTGATCGACGGGTTCTCGCTCTTGCGCGAGATCTTGTCGATCTCATCGATGTAGACGATGCCGGTCTGCGCCTTCTCGACGTCGTAGTCGCACTTCTGCAGCAGCTTCTGGATGATGTTTTCGACGTCCTCGCCGACATAGCCGGCTTCGGTCAGCGTCGTCGCATCGGCGATAGTGAACGGCACGTTGAGCAGGCGCGCGAGCGTCTCCGCAAGCAGCGTCTTGCCCGAACCCGTGGGTCCGATCAGCAGGATGTTCGATTTCGCGAGCTCGACTTCGTCCTGGCGCTGGCGCGATTCGAGCCGCTTGTAGTGGTTGTATACCGCAACCGCGAGCGTCTTCTTGGCGCGGCCCTGCCCGATCACGTACTGATCGAGCACATCCATGATTTCCTTCGGCTTCGGCAGATGATTGCGCGCGCCCGCCGCCTTCTCCTCGAGCTCCTCGCGGATGATGTCGTTGCAGAGCTCGACGCACTCGTCACAGATGAATACGCTCGGGCCTGCGATGAGCTTGCGTACTTCGTGCTGGCTCTTGCCGCAAAAAGAGCAATAAAGGATCTTGCTGCTGTCGCCCGATCGGCTTTGCCGGTCGTCAGTCATGCCGGGCTCCGCTTAACTTTGCAAACACGTGTCGAAAAAGAGAATAACACAGACGGCGGCGAACCGGCGTTCAGGCCGGTTCCCCGTCCCTTAACGGATGGTCGAATGCGGATCAGGCCGTCTTGACCGTCTCGGTCGGCCGTTTCTCGAGCACGGCGTCGACAAGGCCGTAAGCCTTGGCGTCGGCGGCACTCATGAAATTGTCGCGGTCGACGTCGCGCTCGATCTGCTCGATCGACTTGCCCGTGTGGCGCGCCATCATCTCGTTGAGCCTGGCCTTGATCGCCAGGATCTCCTTGGCGTGGATCGCGATGTCCGACGCCTGGCCCGAAAAACCGGCCGAGGGCTGGTGGATCATGACGCGCGAATTCGGCAGCGCGTAGCGCTTGCCCTTCGTCCCCGCCGCGAGCAGGAAAGCTCCCATGCTCGCCGCCTGGCCGACGCAGATCGTGCTGACGTCGGGCTTGATGAACTGCATCGTGTCGTAGATGGCCAGACCAGCCGTCACCGAACCGCCCGGGCTGTTGATGTAGAGATTGATGTCCTTGTCCGGATTGTCGGACTCGAGGAACAACAGCTGGGCGACGATGACGTTCGCCATGTAGTCGTCGACAGGGCCGACCATGAACACCACGCGCTCCTTGAGGAGGCGTGAATAAATGTCGTAGGCGCGCTCGCCGCGGGAGGTCTGCTCGACCAC
Source organism: Rudaea sp. (assembly GCA_035650835.1). Lineage (GTDB taxonomy): Bacteria > Pseudomonadota > Gammaproteobacteria > Xanthomonadales > Rhodanobacteraceae > Rudaea. The sequence continues at coordinate 1,842 of DASRGX010000340.1, forward strand.
CATCGGCACCAGGTTCAACCCGCGGATCTCGTGACTCATGGCTACCCTCCGTCGCGCGCGCCGGACGTCAGGCCGGGCGCATGGCTTCGCTGAAACTCAGTTCGTGCTCGCTGGTTTGCGCATGCTCGGCGACCCATTCGGCCACCTGGTCTTCGAGCACGCGGTTCTGCAAGCTGCCCATGAGTTGGGGATCACGCTGATAGAGTTCAACCACCTGCGCCGGTTCCTCGTACGTCGAGGCGATCGTCGCGAGCGTCTCGGCGACGCGGCGGCTGTCCGGGCGGATGTCGTTCTGGCGCGCGATCTCGCCGATCAGCATGCCGGCCGTCACGCGGCGGCGCGCGACGTCCAGATAGAGCGCAGGATTCGCCTCGATGGCCTGCCCTTGCTGCTGCGCTTGGGCCTGCGCCTGCTGCGCGAGCGCCTGCGCTTCGGACTCGACCATGCCCTTCGGCACTTCGACGCCGCCGTGGGCCTCGATCAGCTTGTTGACGACCTCGTTCTTCAAGCGCATGCCGAGCATGGACTTGAGCTCGCGCTCCAAGTTCGCGCGCACGTCGCTGCGGAACTTCTGCATGCCGCCTTCGCCGATGCCAAACGTGGCGATGAACGCGTCGTCGACCTCGGGCAGCTTCGATTCCTGGATGCGCACGATCTTGACCGCGAGCTTCGCGTCCTTGCCGGCGAGAGGCGCGATGCGGAAATCGGCCGGGAACGTGGCGTCGGTTTCGAACTCCTCGTCGACGGCGTGGCCGATGAGACGCTCCTCGAGCTCTTTGCCCATCGCGCCCGAGCCCACGATCGTGCCGACGCGCTCGCGGCCCTGCTCGGGGAACGCGACGCCGTCGGCGCTCGCGGAGAACTCGAAGAGCACCATGTCGCCGGTCTGCGCGGCGCGCTCGACGGGCGCCCAGGTACGGCGCTGCTGGCGCAGCGTGTCGATCATCGTATCGACGTCGGACTCGGCGACTTCGGCCTTCGGCTTCGTGACCGAGAGCGTCGACACGTCGATGCGGCCCATTTCCGGCAACACTTCGAACGTGGCCGTGTACTCGATCTCGCCGTTCACGGGCTGCCCCGTCGTCGAGATCGACGGCGCCACGGCCGGGCGCAGCTTCTGTTCGTCGACGGCCTGCTGGAACGTCGTGCGCACGAGCTCGGACAAGGTTTCGCCGCGGATCTGCGCGCCGAAGCGCTGCTCGATGACCTTGACCGGCACCTTGCCCGGGCGGAAACCCTTCAACCGAGCGCTGCGGCTCATCTCGACGAGACGCGAATTGACGCGCGTGTCGAACTCGCCTGCCGGGATGCGGATCGTCAGCTTGCGTTCCAGACTGCCTGTGTTTTCAACCGAGACTTGCATGTGCGCTCCTCGAAACTCTTGCCGCGCCGTCAAACGGCGCGCCGTTCAAAACGATTCCGCCGATCCCGTCCGCCGTCCTGGTGCGAAAGGAGAGACTCGAACTCTCACGGGTCGCCCCGCTGGAACCTAAATCCAGTGCGTCTACCAGTTCCGCCACTTTCGCGATGCAGGAGTCCGTCGCAACCATTATCGCGCGACCGTCGGCAGAGAGGTATCGGAAGTGAAAAAGTGGTGGGCCGTCTAGGACTCGAACCTAGGACCAAGAGATTAAGAGTCTCCTGCTCTACCAACTGAGCTAACGGCCCACGTTTGATTGTCGATGGGGTGGGCGATGGGATTCGAACCCACGACAACCGGAATCACAATCCGGTACTCTAACCAACTGAGCTACGCCCACCGTATTTTACTCTTCAGGCGATGTCGCTGCTTCCTTCCGTGGAGCGCTCCCGTTCGGCATCCTGCCTCACCTCTGCGCTCGTCGCGCTTGTCCGCATTTCCCCGTTCCGTCTTGGCGCGCCCGACAGGACTCGAACCTGCAACCGCCGGCTTAGAAGGCCGATGCTCTATCCGGTTGAGCTACGGGCGCGACGAGTGAAGTCTATCGCACCGCTCGTCCGTCGATCGCTGATCGTCCTCGCCGAGTGGTCGGGGTAGAGGGATTCGAACTCTCGACATCCAGCTCCCAAAGCTGGCGCTCTACCAGGCTGAGCTATACCCCGAGATGTTCTCGCGCCGCCGGTCCGCCGATCGTCGTCACCTCTCTTGCTGCCGCGACCTCGCTTACTAAAACAAAAACGAAAGGGTGCCGAAGCACCCTTCGCCAAACTGGCGCGCCCGGAGAGATTCGAACTCCCGACCACCAAGTTCGTAGCCTGGTACTCTATCCAGCTGAGCTACGGGCGCGAAGAAGCGGAATTATTCCGGGAAGCGCGCGCTTCGTCAACCCTCTTGTGCATCAGAAGATGAACTTCTTCCACCACGGCACGTCGCGCAGGTTGCGGCGGTTCCGTGCATAGAAATCCGCGGCGAAGGCGTCGTTGGCGAAGCGGATCGTCACGGTCTCGCGCGATTGCCCGACGAGGCGCACCGGCAGCGTGCGCATGGCATGGATGAAATATGCCGACGCCGCAATTCCTCCGGCGAATATCGCGAGGAAAGGCCACGGCGTGGGCAGATTGTTCCGCGGCGCGAGGCCGACGGCGCGCGCCGCCATCACCGCGAATATCGCCACGCCGAGCACGCCGACGAAATAGCTGAAACCGCGCAGGAAGCTTAAGCCCGCCGTACGCCGCGTGACGAAGCCGGCGAGGCCGAGGCCGCCGGCGTGCGCGCGGCACACTGGGTACTTGAGCGACACCATCGTCGAGGTGATCGCCAAGCCGTCGAGCCGCGGCGCGATTCCGCTCATCGAACCGATCGACACGCCTGCCACGGTGAGATCCGTGTCCGCTCCGCAGCGCGCGCAGCATTTCGGCCATTGGATCGGCGCGTCGAGCGCGACCGATAGTTTCTTCGCCATCACAGTTCCTCGGCACGTGGATTAAAAAAAAAGCCCGCACTGCAGCGGGCCTTTTTCGTGTCTGGCGGAGAGGGAGGGATTCGAACCCTCGATAGAGCTTTTGACCCTATACTCCCTTAGCAGGGGAGCCCCTTCGGCCTCTCGGGCACCTCTCCGAATTTCTGCGTTGTCTCAAACTTCCATCCATGGAGCGGTGATCCGCTCGGCTTCCTGCCTCGCCCTCGATCGGCTGTCGCCGACCTCGACCCCTTCGGCCTCTCGGGCACCTCTCCGAATTTTTTGCGTTACCTCTGTGTCGCGAAGCAACGCCGAAGGGCGCGGAGAATAGCGATTCCCGCGCCCGTGGTAAAGCAAAACGACTCGCGATCGCGTTCGAGAGCGGTTTCAGGTTGCCGCCGGCGGCGTTTCGTCCCCCGGCGCCTGATGTTCGCGCTTGATGCGCTGGTAAATCTCTTCGCGATGGACCGCCACGTCTTTCGGCGCGTTGATCCCTATCCTTACCTGATTCCCCTTGACGCCGAGCACCGTCACGCTCACTGCGTCGCCGATCATCAAGGTTTCCCCCACCCTGCGCGTCAAAATCAGCATGTCCTCTCTCCTTCGGCTTGTCGTATCTCCTAGACGCAGCCGCCGACCGCGACAGCTACGCCCGACACGCGCTTCTCCGGACCCTGGAATATCCGGCAAGCCAGCCATCCACGCCGGCCGACGATGGCAAGCAACTCTTGCGCCATCGACGTTTTCAGGCCGGTCGCTCATCGACACGGACCTGCAAAACCTTGGAAATACTAGCCGACGCCCCGTTCATGCGCAAACGAATTTCGGCGCCGGCGCGGCGTTCCCCGATTCGGAAATATATGTCAGCCGAGTTGCGCGCCGACCCACTCGGGCACGGCGGCGAGCGCCGGAGCGAGCGCGGACGTATCCTCGCCACCGCCCTGCGCCATGTCCGGCCTGCCGCCGCCTTTGCCGCCGATCTGCCGCGCGACGTGCGCGACGAGATCGCCGGCTTTGATCTTGCCGAGCGCCTTGCCGTGCACGCCGCCGACGAGCGAAATCTTGCCTTCGGCGCCGCCAGCGAGCAGCACGACGCAGTCGCCCAAGCGCTGCTTGAACTGATCGACGCTGTCGCGCAGCGTCTTCGCATCGGCGCCGTCGAGCCGCGCCGCGATGACCTTGATGCCTTTCACGTCGTGGGCGCTTGTCGCGAGATCCTGCGTCGCTGCGCTCGCCGCCTTGGCTTTCAACGCCTCGAGCTCGCGCTCGAGCTTCTTCTGCCGATCGAAGACCTGGCGCAGCTTGTCGACGACGTCGCCGGCGCCCGTCGAGAGCAGGTGCGCGACGTGTTCGAGGCGCTGTTCTTCGTCCGCGACGTACGCGAGCGCGCCCGCGCCGGTCAGCGCTTCGATGCGGCGCACGCCGGCCGCAACGCCGCTCTCGGCGACGATCTTGAAGAGGCCGATGTCGCCCGTGCGCGCGACGTGCGTGCCGCCGCAGAGCTCTGTCGAGAAATCGCCCATGCGCAGCACCCGCACTTCGTCGCCGTATTTCTCGCCGAAGAGCGCCATCGCGCCGAAATCGATCGCCTCTTTGTAGCCCATGTGCCGCACTTCGGCGCCGACGTTGCGCCGCACTTCGGCGTTGACGATGTCCTCGATGCGGCGCAGCTCGTCGGGCGCCACGGGCTTGAAATGCGAGAAGTCGAAACGCAGCCGGTCGGGCGCGACGAGCGAGCCCTTCTGCACGACGTGCTCGCCGAGCACCTTGCGCAGCGCGGCGTGCAGCAGGTGTGTCGCCGAATGGTTGAGCACGATCGCTTGCCGGCGTTCGCCGTCCACCGCGCCGCGCAGCGTCGCGCCGACGCGCAGCGCTTTGCCGTGCCAGCGCCCGACGTGACCATGGAACGCGCCGGCGAGCTTGACCGTATCGCGCACTTCGAAGCGGCCGTCCGCGTTCGCGAGCGAGCCCGTGTCGCCGACCTGCCCGCCCGATTCCGCGTAGAACGGCGTGCGGTCCAGGATCAGCGTCGCTTCTTCGCCGTCGCCGAGTTCGCCGACCGCGCGGCCGCCGCGCACGATCGCGGCAAGCGTGAGGTCGTCGGCCGCAAGCGCCTCGTAACCCAGGAACTTCGTCGGCGCAAGCTGCTGCACGAGCTCGGCGGAGAGCGACGCCTTCGTCTCGAACTGGCTCGCCGCGCGCGCACGTTCGCGTTGCTCGTTCATGGCTTTCTCGAAGCCGTCCATGTCGACCGTGAGACCGCGCTCGCGCGCGATGTCGGCGGTCAGATCGACAGGGAAGCCGTAGGTGTCGTAGAGGCGGAAGGCATCGGCGCCGGGAATCGCCTTGCCGGCGCGAGCGGCGACCTCGTCGAACACTTTCATGCCGTGCTCGAGCGTTTCACCGAAGCGTTCTTCCTCGGCCGACAGCGCTTTTTCCACAATGCTGCGTTTTGCACCAAGCTCGGGGTACGCGGCACCCATCTCGGCGACGAGCGGCGCGACCATCTTGTGGAAGAACGGCTCGCGCACGCCGAGCATGTAGCCGTGGCGCAGCGCGCGGCGGATGATGCGCCGGAGCACGTAGCCGCGACCCTCGTTCGAGGGCAACACGCCGTCGACGATCAGGAACGCGCAGGCGCGGATGTGATCGGCGATCACGCGCAGCGATTTGTTCTCGAGATCTTTCGTGTTCGTGAGCTCGGCAGCGACCTTGATCAGGTGCTGGAAGAGATCGATTTCGTAATTCGAATGCACATGCTGCAGCACGGCCGCGAGGCGCTCCAGGCCCATGCCGGTGTCGACGCAGGGCGCCGGCAGCTTCGACAGCGTGCCGTCGGCGGCGCGGTCGAACTGCATGAAGACGAGGTTCCAGATCTCGATGAAGCGATCGCCGTCCTCGTCCGGCGAACCGGGCGGGCCGCCCGGAATTTCGGGTCCGTGGTCGTAGAAGATTTCGGTGCACGGCCCGCAAGGACCCGTGTCGGCCATCTGCCAGAAGTTGTCGCTCGCGTACGGCGCGCCCTTGTTGTCGCCGATGCGCACGATGCGCTCCTTGGGCAGGCCGATCTCCTTGTGCCAGATCTCGAAGGCTTCGTCGTCTGTGTGATAGATCGTCACCATGAGCCGCTCGGGCGACAGCTTGAACACACCGGTGAGCAGCTCCCACGCCCAGGCGATCGCCTCGCGCTTGAAGTAGTCGCCGAAAGACCAGTTGCCGAGCATCTCGAAGAACGTGTGGTGGCGCGCGGTGTAGCCGACCGAATCGAGATCGTTGTGCTTGCCGCCCGCGCGCAGGCAGCGCTGCACGTCGGCCGCGCGCACGTAAGGCAGCTTCTCGCTGCCCAGGAACACGTTCTTGAACTGGACCATCCCTGAGTTCGTGAACAGGAGGGTCGGATCGTTGCCCGGCACGAGCGGCGCCGAAGGAACGATGGTGTGGCCCTTGGACTTGAAGAAGTCGAGGAAGGTCTGGCGGATTTCGGCGCTGGTTTTCATCGGGACGATCGGATGTCGTGAACTCGGGAAGCGGAGGCTGGACGCCCGCGGCCGAGCATTCAATCCAACTCGTCAGGCGACGGTTCCAGTCCTTCCGCACGGGTGACGGATTGTACTGTGGCGGCGGGAAAGCCGCGACGCAAGAGGAAGGTCGCACGTTTCGCGCGTTCGGCCGCATCGGCGGCCCGCTTCGGGCCGTAACGGCGCCTGAGCTGACGCCGCGCGATATCCTCCCAATCGGGCTCCGCCTCGTCGATCAGCGCGCGCGCTTGCGCTTCGTCGATGCCGTGCGTCCTGAGCTCGGCGACGATCCAGCGCGGCCCGTACCCCGCCTCGATGCGCGTGCGCACGAGCATCTCGCCGAAGCGCGTGTCGCTCTGGTAGTTCTGCGCCTTGAGCCGAGTGATGGCGTCCTGCGCCGCATCGCCTTCCAGCCCTCCGCGCGCGAGCTTCGCGGCGAGCTCGCGTTCGGAATGTTCGCGGCGCGCGAGATAGCCCAAGGCTTTGTCGTAGGCGCCCTGTTGCGTACGCCCGCCGCGCTTCACGTCTGCCTCTCCGCAATCGCGTCGGCCAGCGTATCCAACAGACGGCTGCCATGGACCACAGCAATCACCAACACACGGTCGGACAAGACGCGATACATGACACGATAACTGTAAACGAAGCGCTCGCGCAGATCGGTGTCGCCGACTTCCGGCACTACTCGGCCACTCAGCGGAAAGCGGACAATTTCACTCGCCGTTTCGACGATCCGAGCGGCCACGATGCGCGCATAGACACGGGAATCGCGTCCGATATAGCTCGCAATGGCCTCGATATCCTCGATCGCTTCAGGCGACCAGCTCAGTCGCCGAGCCATTTGCTGAGGCGCCGCTTCGCCTCGTCATGCGTCAGCTCGCCTTCATCTTTCGCGCGTGCGCTTCCCCGCGCCACCTTTTCCAAGACGTACAGATGGTACTGGATGTCCTCGTAGCTACTGTCTTCGGGCAGCTTTGCGAGCATCGAAGCGACTTCCGTCTTAGGGCTGGCCACCTCACGCCTCCTCCATCTCCTCGGCCGCAACGGCACCCGCCGTCTTCGACGTCGACAGCAGCGCGCGCAGCTTGTCTTCGATCTCCTTCGCGGCGGTCGGGTTGTCCTTGAGGTATTGGCGCGCGTTGTCCTTGCCTTGGCCGATGCGTTCGCCGCCGTAGCTGTACCAGGCGCCGGACTTCTCGACGATCTTGTTGTCGCTGCCCATGTCGATGAGCTCGCCCTCGCGCGAGATGCCTTCGCCGTACAGGATTTCGGTGACGACTTGCTTGAACGGCGGCGCGAGCTTGTTCTTGACGACCTTGATGCGCGTCTGGTTGCCGACGACTTCCTCGCCCTTCTTGACCGCACCGATGCGGCGGATGTCCAGGCGCACCGAGGCGTAGAACTTGAGCGCGTTGCCGCCCGTCGTCGTTTCGGGACTCTGCCCCGGCATCATGACGCCGATCTTCATGCGCAGCTGGTTGATGAAGATGACGAGCGTGTTCGAACGCTTGATGTTCGCGGTGAGCTTGCGTAGCGCCTGCGACATGAGGCGCGCCTGCAGTCCCGGCAGCTGATCGCCCATCTCGCCTTCGATTTCGGCGCGCGGCGTGAGTGCGGCCACCGAGTCGACCACGATCACGTCGACGGCGCTGGAGCGCACGAGCATGTCGGCGATTTCGAGCGCCTGCTCGCCCGTGTCGGGCTGCGAGACGAGCAGATCGTCGACTTTGACGCCGAGCTTTTCGGCATAGCTCGGATCGAGCGCATGCTCGGCGTCGATGAACGCGCACGTGCCGCCGAGCTTCTGCGCCTGCGCGACGACCTGCAGCGTCAAGGTCGTCTTGCCCGAGGATTCGGGACCGTAGATCTCGACGACGCGTCCGCGCGGCAGGCCGCCGATGCCGAGCGCGATGTCGAGCGCGAGCGACCCGGTCGGGATCGCATCGACGGCATCGGAGGTGCGATCGCCCATGCGCATGACCGCGCCCTTGCCGAATTGCTTCTCGATCTGGCCCAACGCGGCGGAGAGCGCCTTGCGCTTGTTGTCGTCCATTGCGGAATCCTCAAAAGTATACGAGTGAACCAAGCTTGCGGAGCGGCCGTCTCATGCGCTGCGACGTGTGCGGCGGCGACTTCCGATCCGTGGGGAAATTATCCCACAGCGCTGCGGGCGCCGCATGGGCCGCCGCCGCGTCAGCTCGTAAGAATTTTCTGAACGCCGCGCAGCGCGGCGGCGACGGTCTGACGGCGCACGGCGTCGCGATCGCCCTCGAAGTGGAAAAGCTCCGTCTGCGCGTAGCCGCCGCGCCGCTTCCAGCCGATCCATACCGTACCGACGGGCTTCTCCGGCGTGCCGCCGCTCGGCCCCGCAATGCCCGTCACGGCGACGGCTACGGTCGCCCCGAAACGCGCGAGCGCTCCCGAGACCATCTCGATCACGGTTTCACGGCTCACGGCGCCCTGCTGCTCGAGCGTTTCCGGACGCACGCCGAGCAGCGCCTCCTTCGCCTCGTAGCTGTACGCGACGACGCCGCACTCGAACCACGCCGAAGAACCGGCGATATCGGTCAGCGTCTTGGCGATCCAGCCGCCCGTGCACGATTCGGCCGTCACGAGCGTCGCGCCGCGTTGCAGGAAGATCGTCGCGATCGTCTGCGCGAGATCATGGAGGTCCAAATCGCTCGTTTCCGTCGATGACATGCGCAACTCCACTACAATCCAATGTCCGTTCTATCCGATTTTACCTCCCGCAGCAAAGCATGAACCGCGACGACCTCGCCCAACACACGCCGCTGATGCGCCAGTACTTCGCCGCCAAGGCGGAGTACCCGGACACGCTCGTCTTCTTCCGCATGGGCGATTTCTACGAGCTGTTCTACGACGATGCGCGCAAAGCGGCGCGCTTGCTCGATCTCACGCTGACGCAGCGCGGGCAGTCCGCGGGTGCGCCGATTCCGATGGCGGGCGTGCCTTACCATGCCGTGGAAGGCTACCTCGCGAAGCTCGTGAAGCTCGGCGAATCGGTGGCGATCTGCGAACAGATCGGCGATCCGGCGCTCGCCAAGGGGCTGGTCGAGCGCAAGGTCGTGCGCGTCGTCACGCCGGGCACGGTGACCGACGAGGCGCTGCTCGAGGAACGCCGCGACAACCTGCTGCTCGCGATCGCCGCCGGCAGGCAGGCCTTCGGCCTGGCGTGGATCGACCTCGCGGCAGGCCGTTTCCTGCTCGCGGAAGCTGCGGATGCCGAAGCGCTCGCATCGGAGCTCGCGCGGCTCGCGCCGGCCGAGACGCTCGTCGCCGAGGACGTCGCCTGGCCCGCGGCAGTATCGGCGTTGCCCGGCCTGCGCAAGCGCGCACCGTGGCACTTCGACAGCGACACCGCGCGCCGCCAGCTGTGCCGTTTTTTCGGCACGCAGGATCTCTCGGGCTTCGGCTGCGACGGCATGGCGTTGGCGATCGGCGCAGCGGGCTGCCTGCTCGGCTACGTCGAGGAGACGCAGAAATCGGCGCTGCCGCATCTCTCGGGCCTCGCCGTCGAGAACGCGGCCGAAACGATCGCGCTCGACGCGGCGACGCGGCGCAACCTCGAGCTCGACACGCATGCGAGCGGCCGCAGCGAACACACGCTGCTCGGCGTGCTCGACCGCACGATCACGCCGATGGGTGCGCGTGCACTGCGGCGCTGGCTGCATCGCCCGCTGCGCGACCACGCGCAATTGCGCTTGCGCTACCAGGCGGTCGACAGTCTCGTCGAGCAACGCCGCTTCGACGGTTTGCGCGAGGTGCTGCGCGGCGTGGGCGATCTCGAGCGCATCCTCGCGCGCGTCGCACTGCGCTCGGCGCGGCCGCGCGACCTGTCGACGCTGCGCGACGGCCTCGCCGCGACTCCCGCGTTGCGCACGGCGCTCGCCGGCTGCGACAGCCCTCTGCTCGCGCGGCTCGTCGACGAGCTCGGCGATCACGCCGACACCGCCGCGCACCTCGCACGCGCCCTGCCCGTCCGGCCGCCGGCCCTGCTGCGCGACGGCGGCGCGATCCGCGAAGGCTTCGACGCCGAGCTCGACGAGCTGCGCCTGCTCTCGACGAACGCCGACCGGTTCCTCATCGAGCTCGAGGAACGCGAGAAGGCCGCCACGGGCATTCCGACGCTCAAGGTGGGCTACAACCGCGTGCACGGGTATTACATCGAGATCAGCAAAGGCCAAGCCGACAAGGCGCCCGCCGCGTATACAAGGCGACAAACGATAAAAGGCGCAGAACGCTACATCACCGAGGAGCTGAAAGCCTTCGAGGACAAAGTGCTGTCGGCGCGCGAGCGAGCGCTCATGCGCGAGCGCGCGCTCTACGAAGGCGTGCTCGATTTCCTCGGCGCGCGCATCGAACCGCTCAAGCGCGCCGCGACGGCGGCGGCCGAGCTCGACGTGCTCGCCGATTTCGCCGAACGCGCCGAATCGCTCGACTGGAAGGCGCCGACCCTCGTGGAGACCGCCGGAATCCGCATCACGCGCGGCCGCCATCCCGTCGTCGAACAAGTACGCGGCGAGCCGTTCGAGCCGAACGATCTCGCGCTCGACGACCAACGCCGCATGCTCGTGATCACGGGCCCGAACATGGGCGGCAAATCCACGTACATGCGCCAAGCCGCGCTGATCGTGCTGCTCGCACATATCGGCAGCTTCGTGCCGGCCGCCGCCGCGACGATCGGCCCGGTCGACCGCATCTTCACGCGCATCGGCGCCGGCGACGATCTCGCCCGCGGCCAATCGACGTTCATGGTCGAAATGAGCGAGACCGCGAACATCCTGCACAACGCGACCGCGTCGAGCCTCGTGCTCATGGACGAAGTCGGCCGCGGTACGTCGACCTACGACGGTCTCGCGCTCGCCAAAGCCTGCGCGGTCGAGCTCGCGACGCGCAACCGCGCGTTCACGCTCTTCGCGACGCACTACTTCGAGCTCACCGACCTCGCGGCCGAATACGCAGGCATCGCCAACGTGCACCTCGACGCGATCGAATACGGCGAGGGGCTCGTGTTCATGCACGCGGTCAAGGAGGGTCCGGCGAATCGCAGCTTCGGGCTGCAGGTCGGTGCGCTCGCGGGCCTGCCCAAGTCGGTGATCGCACGCGCGCGCGGCTACCTGCACGCGCTCGAGCAGCGACACGCGCGCGGCGAGACCGCGAAATCCGCCGAATCGTCGCCGCAGCTCGCGCTGTTTGCGCCGCCGGCGCCGTCCGCCGCCGAAGCGGCGCTGCGCGCGGTCGATCCCGACGCGCTCACGCCGCGCGAAGCGCTCGAAGCCTTGTACCGCCTCAAGAACCTCGTCTGATCGTCGGTTCCTCGCGTCGGCCTCAGTCTTCTCCCCGGATCTCGGCGGCGGCGCGCTTCAGGATGTCGGCGATGCGACGCTTCTCCTTCGCGCTCGCATGCCGCTTGCCGCGCATCGCAAGCTTGAGCTCGCGGCGCGCGTGCCAGATTTCGTGCGAGCCGCCGAGTTCTTCGTCGTCGATGCCCGAAAAGATCTCGCGCACGCGCCCCATCTTGGAGCCGATGAGATCGAACTGGGCGAAAATCGCATCGACGGTCTCCTGGTTCTCCGCCACGTGCTTGCGCCCGGCATCGGTGATGCTGTAGCGCTTCTTCGTGCCTTCGGCCTCGACGCTCGCATGGCCGACTTCGTCGAGATACGTGAGCGCCGGGTACACGACGCCTGGACTCGGCGCATAGAAACCGCCGGAGCGCTCCTCGACGGCCTTGATGAGCTCGTAGCCGTAGCTCGGCCGTTCGGCCAGCAACGCGAGCAGCACGAGTTGCAGTTCGGCCGAGCCGAGCTTGCGGCCCGTGCGGAAACCGCGTCCGCCGAGGCCCATGCCGCCCGCGAATCCGAACGCGAACGGCCCAGGACCGTGAAACCGGTGGCGGCCCATCATCAACGCTTCTTCGAACGCATCGGCGCAACGCCGCATGCGATGCATGAAATGCGGATGCATTTTGATCTCCTTGAACGTCGCCTTTCATCGAAAAATATATCGTACGATATATTTTCCGTCAAGACGTCCTCTCGCGTACGCCTACGCTCCGCGCTCGAGAAAGTCCGCGAACGCCGCGATGGCTGCATCGTCTTCGAACAGGAGCGTCCTGCGCGCTTCGATGGACGCGCGCAGTTCCTCGCGCCGAGTACGATCGCGCCAGAGCGCGACCGCTTTGCCGACGTAGTCGTCGTGATCCGCCGCGACGAGCTCGCCCGCCCCGAGCATGCGCAGCATCGCCGGCGTCTGACGGCCGCGCGCCATCGGTCCGTCCCAGGCCAGCACGGGCGTGCCGACGCCGAGGGCGTCGAGACTCGTCGCGCCGCCCGAGAACCACGGCGAATCGAGCACGAACGGCGCACGCGCTACGCCGGCCAAGTAATCGGCATGGCGGTATGCCGGCAGGAATTTGAGATGCCGCTCGCGATCGAGCCCCTGCGCCGCAAACGCAGCGCCGATGCGCGCGGCGAACCGTTGCATCAATGGCGGATTGCGTGCGAAGAATCCAATGCAAGCTCCGGTTTCCGCGGCAATCCTGGCGAGCGCGCAGTCGAACTCGGGCGTCAATTTGATGACGTTCTGCAGACACAAAAGCAGCGGACGTTCCTGCGTTTCGTACCACGCCCCGTCGCCGGGCGCGGGCGGCAGCGACGGTCGCGTACCGAGACCTGGCAGCCGGACGAGGCGTTCGCGATAGTGCGCTTGGGCCGACGGCGGTTCGAGCGCATCGGCGCCGAGGAAGCAGTCGATCGCCGGCGCGCCGCTCGTGGCCGGATGGCCATAGAGCACGCACTGCACAGGCGCAAGCCGCAGGCCCGCAAGCGCCTGGTGCAGCGGATCCATGCCGATTTCGAGATAGACGAGCGCATCGAGTTCGGCGGCCCGGATCGCCGCCGCGAGCGCGAGCGGGTCGCGCCTCGCCTGCGTGAACGTGCCCACGGCGCCGGCAATCGCTTGCGTGCTCGCGTCGAGCGCGCCGGCCGGATACCACACGCGAACGTCGAAACGCCCGGCAGGCAAGCCCGTGATCATCGCCGAGAAATAGCGCGCGACCGTGTGCTGCATGAGATGACTGCTCACGAAGCCGACGCGTAGACGCCCGCCGTGCGCCCGCGGTCGCCATGTACAAGGCTCGGCGAGAGCAGGCGCCGCCGCCGCCATGATCCGCGCGACGAGGTCGCCGAAACGGCATTGCAGGGCCGTGTTGTCGCGCGGCTGATAATGCAAGCGGAACGGCGCGACGCTGCTCGCCGCGACGACAGCCGCGCGGACGTCGGTCGCGTTCTTCAGTGTGAGGCGCGCGTGCAGTGCGTCGAGACCCTCAGCGAAGCGTGCGCGCGCGACGTCGATCTCGCCGTCGTCGCGGTAGATGGCCGGCAATGCGAGCGCCCGCAGCCAATGCACGCGCTCGGCCGATTCCGCCGGCACTTTGACGGTGTGCAAACGCTCGCGCGCGGCTTCGACGTCGCCGGCTTCGTCGAGCGCGAGCGCGAGCTCGAAAGCCGCGGCGGCATCGTTCGGATCGAGTTCGAGCGCCCGGCGCAAAGCGTTCAGCGCGCCGCCGATATCGTGGAGCGTGCGCAATGCGGTGCCGAGCGTGCGCCACCAACGCGCGTCACGAGGCGCCAAGGCGACGGCCGCTCGCGCGCATTCGGCCGCCTCGAGGTGGCGGCCCGCGGCGGCGAGTCCGAGTGCGCATTCGCCGTGCGTGTCGCAGCGCTGCGGCGCGACGCGACGCGCAAGCTCGAAGAACGGCAACGCCTCGGCAGCATGCCCCTGGCCGCGCAAGAGACCGCCGAGCGCCAGCATCGCGTCGACGTGATCGCTGCGCCGTCGCAACGCGTCACGGTACGCGCGCTCCGCATCGGCGATCCTGCCGGCCTGCTCGAGACACGCGCCGAGCTGGAACGCGGCTTCCGCATCGCCGGGCCGCAGAGCGGCGGCATCCCCTGCCGATGCGACAGCCTCCGCGTAGCGACCAGCGGCACGCAACGCTGCGGCCAGCGCCACGTGCGCGTCGGCGGCAGCGGGGCGCAATTTTATACTTGTGCGCAATTCCTTGATCGCGAGCGCGGCGTTGCCGCTCGCGAGTGCGGCACGTCCGAGCGCCAGCCAGGCGTCGGCACTGTTCGGATCGAGTTTGGCCGCGCGCTGGTAGTGGCTGCGTGCGAGACCGAGCCTGCCGTCGCGCTCGAAGGCCAGGCCCTGGCGCAGTTGTTCCAGGGCCTGGCGCTTGGCGTCGGCCGTCATCGGCCGGTCAGGCCTGCGTCAGCAGGGCGTTCACGCGGCGCACGTAGGCGGCAGGATCTTCGAGCGGCACGCCTTCGAGCAATTGCGCCTGATCGAGCAACAGCAGACCGATGTCGCGCGCCCGGGTCTCGTCGGACTCGGTCTGGACGCGCTTGACGAGCGCGTGCGCGGGGTTGATCTCGAGCAGCGGTTTCGACGGCGGCACTTCGTGACCGGCTTGGCGCAACAGGCGCTGCATCACGAGGCCCATATCGTGTTCGTCGAGCACGATGCAGGCCGGCGAATCCGTCAGGCGCGCGCTCACGCGCACGTCGCGCACGCGCTCGCCGAGCAGATCCTTGAGCTTCTTGACCACGCCTTCCGCGGCCTTCTCGCTTTCCTTGCGCGCGTTCTCGTCGACGCCGACCAACTTGCCGAGATCGAGCTCGCCCTTGGCGACGTTGCGCAGTTTCTTGCCGGCGTACTCGCTGAGATAGCTCGACATCCATTCGTCGACGCGGTCGTACATGAGGAGCACTTCGATGTCGTGCGCCTTGAGCGCCTCGAGCTGCGGGCTGCCCTTGGCCGCGGCGTAACCGTCGGCGGTCAGGAAATAGATCGCCTCCTGCCCTGCCTTCATGCGGCCGATGTAATCGTCGAGCGAGACCGTCTGCGCGGCGCCATCGGACTTCGTCGAGGCAAAACGCAGCAGCTTCGCGACGCGCTCGCGGTTGGCGAAATCCTCGGCCGCGCCTTCCTTGAACACGTTGCCGAAGCCGGACCAGAACGTCTGGTACTTGTCCTTCTCGTCGGTCGCGAGCTTGTCGAGCAGGTCGAGCACGCGCCGCGTGCACGCCGCGCGCAGTTTGTCGAGATTGCGGTTCTGCTGGAGGATCTCGCGGCTCACATTGAGCGGCAGATCGTCGGAATCGACCACGCCGCGCACGAAGCGCAGATAGCTCGGCAGCAACTGCTCGGCCGCGTCCATGATGAAAACGCGCTTGACGTAGAGTTTCAGACCCTTGCGCTCGTCGCGGCCGCCGAGGCCGAAATCGAACGGCGGCTTCTCAGGCAGATAGAGCAGCGAGGTGAAATTCTGGTTGCCCTCGACGCGATTGTGCGTCCAGGCCAGCGGATCGGCGAAGTCGTGGGAGATATGCTTGTAGAAGCTGCGGTAGTCCTCGTCCTTGAGCTCGCTCTTCGGGCGCGTCCACAGCGCCGAAGCCTGGTTCACGACTTCCCATTCGTCGGTCGGCTTGCCTTCCTTCTCGAGCGGCATACGGATCGGGAAGCCGATGTGATCGGAATAGCGCGTGACGAGGCTGCGCAGCTGCCAGCTTTGCAGGAACTCGTCCTCGTCGGGTTTCAGATGCAGCGTCACGCTCGTGCCGCGCGGCGCGTCGGCGACGTCTTCGAGCGTGTATTCGCCCGTGCCTTCGGATTGCCAGCGCACGCCGGCGCCGGGTTCGCTGCCGGCGCGGCGCGTGGTCAACGTCACGCGGTCGGCGACGACGAAGGCCGAGTAGAAACCGACGCCGAACTGGCCAATCAGATTGGCGTCGGCCTTCTGTTCGCTGCTCAGCGCCTCGAGGAACTTGCGCGTGCCCGAGCTCGCGATCGTGCCGATGTTCGCGACGACTTCGTCGCGGCTCATGCCGATGCCGTTGTCGCGGATCGTGATCGTGCGCGCGTCTTTGTCGTAGCTCACCTCGATCGCAAGTTCGGTCGCGCCGGCCAGGAGCTCGGGCTTGCCGAGCGACTCGAAGCGCAGCTTGTCGCAGGCGTCGGAAGCGTTGGAGATCAGCTCGCGCAGGAAGATTTCCTTGTGCGAATAGAGCGAATGGGTCACGAGGTGCAGGACCTGCGCGACTTCCGCTTCGAATTTGCGTGTTTCTGCCACGGTCATGGTTGGCCCCGAAGTAAAAAAGCGTGTCACGGCATTAGGGGCGCTGACGCACGAATTCAAGCCCGCGCGGCGCAGGCAACTTCGATCTTCACCCTATCCGTTGGCGCCAGAAAAGACAAAGCGACCGTCGTTGCCGACGGTCGCTTTGGACGAGGAGCACAGACGCGACTCGATGCTCCAAGATGATGGGGTGATTATTCCTCGCCCGCGTGCTTTGCCAGGTCTTCCTGGATGCGCGCCGCCTTGCCTTCGAGGCCGCGCAAGTAATACAGCTTGGCGCCGCGCACCTTGCCGCGACGCTTGACGGTGACCGAATCGATCGCCGGGCTGTGCGACTGGAACACGCGCTCCACGCCCGTGCCGTGCGAAATCTTGCGGACGGTGAATGCCGAGTTGAGGCCCGCGTTCTTCTTCGCGATGCAAATGCCTTCATAGGCCTGCACGCGCTCGCGGTTGCCTTCCTTGACCTTGACGTTGACGACCACGGTGTCGCCCGGGCCGAACTCAGGCAGCTTGCGGGTCGCCTGTTGCGCTTCGAATTGCTGGAGGATGTTCATGACACTCACCGATCGATGGGTTGGATTATACGCAGATGTTGGGCCGGAATTGCCCCCGGCCTTACGATTTTTTT